>NZ_JBXWSH010000003.1:0-325237 GCF_059613325.1 Ruegeria sp. BHSA191 | reverse complement strand
ATCGTGACCCATTCGATGCAGCAGGCCGCCCGCGTCAGCCAGAAAACCGCGTTTTTCCACCTGGGCAGCCTTGTCGAATACGGTGACACCGGCCAGATCTTCACCAAGCCCCAGGACCCGAGAACCGAAAGCTATATTACCGGCCGCATCGGCTGAGGACAGGAATACGCCATGAGTGAACAACATATCGCCTCTGCATTCGACCGCGATCTTGAAGCTGTCCAAGCCCATATCATGAAGATGGGCGGTCTGGTCGAAGTCGCCATCAGCAACGCCGCCCGGTCGCTCGAGACACGCGACGAAGAACTGGCCCAGCAGGTGCGTCAGGGCGACAAGGAGATCGACGCGCTCGAGGACATGATCAATGAAGAAACGGCGCGGTTGATCGCCCTGCGCGCGCCCACGGCCGGCGACCTGCGGCTTGTGCTGTCGGTGCTGAAAGTGTCGGGCAACCTTGAGCGCATCGGCGACTATGCCAAGAACATCGCCAAGCGCACGACCACGCTGGTCGAGGCCCCGCATATCGGCAGCAGCGCGGCCGCGCTGCGCCGTATGGCGCGAGATGTCGAAACGATGCTGCGTGATGCGCTCGACGCCTATATCCAGCGCGACTCCGAACTGGCGCAGGACGTCATCCGACGCGACGAGGACGTGGACCTGATGTACAACGGCCTGTTCCGCGAGCTTCTGACCTTCATGGCCGAGGACCCGCGCAACATCACGGCCTGCATGCATCTGCATTTCATCGCCAAGAACACCGAGCGCATGGGCGACCACGTGACGGCGATCGCCGAGCAGGTGATCTATCTTGTCACCGGCGAGCGTCCGACCGAGTCGCGGCCCAAGGCGGACACGACATCGCAAACCGTCTGAACGCGGCGCGATCAGCGGGGCAGGGTTTCTTCGTTTTGGGCCTGCGATGCCAGCCAGTGCCGGAATTCGCGCAGCGACGGATCGCCTGACTTCGTGCTGGGCCAGACCAGGTAATAGGCGCCCATCGTCTCGACGGCGCCCAAAAAGGCGGTGATCAGCCGCCCGGTGGCCAAATCCTGCTCGATAAGATAGCTGGGCAGCAGCGCCACGCCCAACCCGTGAACCGCCGCCTGGTTGATGGTGGTAAACTGGTCATGGACGGTGCCGGGCAGGGGGCTGGGCGCTGTCACGCCCTGCTGCGCGAACCACTCCTGCCAGGCGCGCGGTCGGGTCTGAATGTGCAGCAAAGGCAGTTTCAGCAACTCTGCCGCATCCTTGGGCGCACCGGACGGCAGCAGCGCGGGCGCACACACCGGCACGACACGCTCGACCTTCAGCAGCAGCCGCTCGGTTCCGGGCCAATCCGGTTCGCCGAAATGTATCGCTGCATCAAAGGGTTCGGCGGAAAAATTGAATGGGCGCAGCCGGGTCGACATATTGATCGTGATGTCGGGATGCAGCCGCGCAAAATCGGGCAAGCGTGGTACCAGCCAGCGCATTCCGAAGGTCGGAAGAATGGCCAACTGCAATGTGCCGCCCGCCGGCGTCACATGCAGCCGCAACGAAGCCTGCGCGATCTGGTTCAGGCTTTGACGGATCTCGGCCACATACTCCCGAGCCGCCGGGGTCAACGACAGCCGTTTCCGGTCACGCTGGATCAACCGAACACCCAGCTGCGCCTCGAGCGTCTGCAATTGCCGGCTGACCGCGCTCTGGGTCAATGACAGTTCGTCCGCGGCGGCGGAGGCCGAGCCGAGACGATCCAACGCCTCGAGCGCGCGCAGGGATGAGATCGACGGGAACAGGCGGCGTTTGGTTTCCATCCATGCGTTTTACTCATGAAACCTTGCAAATGTCTCGCTGTATTTTGCGCAAATTGCGGGGTAGGGTGCCGCAAACCTTGAAATCCGGAGCGAAGACATGAATGCCCCCGATACAAAACCCGCGCTGCGCGCCAAGGATGCGCCCGATCTGGGCCGATTTGCCTGGGATGATCCGTTCCGCCTGAACGATCAACTGACCGAGGACGAACGCCTGGTGGCCGACAGCGCCCGCGCTTATGCGCAGGAAAAGCTGCAGCCTCGGGTCACGGCTGCTTTCCAGAATGAGGAAACCGACCCCGAGATCTTTCGCGAGATGGGCGAAATGGGCCTGCTGGGCACCACGATCCCCGAGGAATATGGCGGCATCGGCGCGGGCTATGTGACCTATGGCCTGGTCGCGCGCGAGGTCGAGCGCGTGGATTCCGGCTATCGCTCTATGATGTCGGTGCAAAGCTCGCTGGTGATGTATCCAATCTATGCTTATGGCAGCGAGGAGCAGCGCCGCAAATACCTGCCCAAACTGGCCAGCGGCGAATGGGTCGGCTGTTTCGGACTGACCGAGCCGGATGCCGGATCGGATCCGGCCGGGATGAAGACCCGGGCCGAGAAGATCGACGGCGGCTATCGGTTGACCGGCAGCAAGATGTGGATTTCGAACGCGCCGATCGCCGACGTGTTCGTCGTCTGGGCCAAGTCCGATGCGCATGACGGCAAGATCCGCGGTTTCGTGCTGGACAAAGGCGCCAAAGGGCTCAGCGCGCCCAAGATCGAGAACAAGCTCAGCCTGCGTGCTTCAATCACCGGCGAGATCGTTCTGGACGGCGTCGAAGTCGGCGAGGACGCGCTGTTGCCGCATGTTCAGGGTCTCAAGGGGCCGTTCGGCTGTCTGAACCGCGCACGCTATGGTATCAGCTGGGGCGTGATGGGCGCGGCCGAGTGCTGTTGGCACGCGGCACGGCAATATGGGCTGGATCGCAAACAGTTCAACCGTCCGCTGGCCCAGACGCAGCTGTTCCAGAAGAAGCTGGCCGACATGCAGACTGAGATCGCTTTGGGCCTGCAGGCCAGCCTGCGGGTCGGGCGCCTGATGGATCAGGCCGAAGCCGCGCCCGAGATGATCTCGATCATCAAGCGCAACAATTGCGGCAAGGCACTGGACATCGCGCGCATGGCCCGCGACATGCATGGTGGGAACGGGATCTCGCTGGAATTCCAGGTGATCCGGCACATGGTCAACCTGGAAACTGTGAATACCTATGAAGGCACGCATGATGTCCACGCCTTGATCTTGGGGCGGGCACAGACCGGTTTGCAGGCTTTCTACTGATCTCACACGAGATACGCGTAATCTGTATTATGGTAATGCTGGGTATTGTCAACGCCGCCACGTCCACGTTGGCGGCGTGATTTCATGCTGTTACCGTCGACAGCGAAACCAATGAAGGCGGAACACGACATGGAATTGCAGGACAAGATCGCTGTCATCACCGGCGCGGCCCATGGAATTGGCAAAGGATTGGCCGAGCGCTTCGCCCGCGAAGGCGCCCGGGTCGTCTGCGCCGATATTGATCTGGATGGCGCCCAGACGGTTGCCAGCACCATTGGTGGTCATGCGATCCGATGCGACGTTGCCAACGAGGATGACATCCGCGATCTGATCGACAACGTCGAGGCCTCGGTCGGCCCGATCGATCTATTCTGTGCTAATGCCGGGATCCTGACCTTGGGCGGACTGGACGTGCCCGACGACCACTGGGACCGGATTTGGAAGATCAACGTGATGTCGCATGTCTGGACGGCCCGTCATCTGGTGCCGCGCATGGTCGCGCGCGGTGGCGGCTATATCCTGACGACCGCTTCCGCCGCCGGTCTGCTGAACCAGCCCGGCGCGGCGCCTTATGGCGTGACCAAACACGCGGCCGTGGGTTTTGCCGAATGGCTGGCGCTGACCTATGGCGACAAGGGTATCCGCGTTTCCGTCCTATGCCCCCAGGCGGTGCGGTCGGAAATGACCAAGGGGTTCGAGGATTCGGTCGCCTCGATCGATGGAATGCTCGAGCCCGAGGACGTGGCCCAGGCCTGCGTCGATGCCATCCGAGCCGAGACTTTTCTGGTGCTTCCGCATCCGCAGGTTCTGGACTACATGCGGCTGAAAACTGCCGATTATGACCGCTGGCTGAGCGGAATGCGGAAGCTTAATCAAAAGTTTGTCGGAGATATCTAACGCGGTTTTCGGGCGCGTCGCAGCAGGCCTTCCTGCGCGACCGACGCCACCAGCGTACCGTCCTGCGCATAGATCGCACCGCGGTTGAAGCTGCGCCCCTGCCCCGTCCACGGCGCATCCATCGCGTAGAGGTGCCAGTTCTGGAATTGCACCGGCGCGTGGAACCAGATCGCATGGTCCAGGCTGGCGCCGTTGATCTCTCCGGAGAACCAACTCAGACCATGCGGCCTCATCCCCGAGCTCAGCAGCGCCATGTCGGAGGCATAGGCCAGCAGAAGGTGCTGCGTGACGTGATCGGCCTGATCGGCTGCGCCCATGCGGAACCACAGGAAATTGCGGTCATCGGCATTTTCGGGTTGAAAGATGTCCAGCGGATCGACCTCTCGCACTTCGATCGGGCGTTCACGCAGCAATTCCGCGCGCAGATGGTCCGGTACGCGGGTAAGATACCGCTGCCGCAGGTCATCGCGCGAGGGGTGCTTTTCGGGCGGCGCGACATCCGGCATCGGGTGCTGGTGCTCCCAACCCTCATCCTGAATGTGGAACGAGGCCGACATGTTCAGGATCTGCTTGCCGTGCTGAATCGCCACCACGCGGCGAGTCGTGAAACTGCCTCCGTCTCGTGCGCGATCCACTTGATAAACAACCGGAATATCCGGGTCACCGGGGCGGATGAAATAGGCGTGCAACGAATGGCACAACCGGTCCTCGACCGTCTTGTAGGCCGCCGCCAGAGCCTGGGCGATCACCTGGCCGCCGAAAATCCGCGTGGGCGTTTCCCCGCCCGAGCCCACGCCGCGGAACAGGTCCACCTCGAGGCGTTCGATATCCAGCAGATCCAGCAGAATGCGTTCGGCTTCGGTCATGGGCTTGTCTCCGGAATCACGGTTAAGGCCTCGCCTAGCAGCCCCGCGACGGTCATTCAATCAGGGCGGCCTGGACCAGCGCCTTCAACTGAGATCGCGACGGATAGGAACTGGACGGTGCCAGTTGCGTGAAGAACACCACGGTCAGATCGAGAACCGGGTCGATCCAGAAAAATGTGGACGCCATGCCGCCCCAACTGAAATCTCCGACCGAGCCGGGCGTGCGGGCGCGGGCCGGGTCCAAAACCACTGCACCGCCGATGCCGAACCCCATGCCCTCCATCGGCTGTTCGGCGAAACTCTGCGGTCCCATTGATGCAATGTCGCCCGGCAAGTGGTTGCGCAGCATGAAATCCACGGTTCTTGGCCCCAGCAGACGATTGCCGTTACCGGTGCCCCGGTTGCGCAGCATATCGGCGAAGCGGGCATAGTCGTCGATGGTACCGACCAGCCCGCCGCCACCGGAAAACAGCGTAGCTGCCTCGAAGGCGGACTCGCCGGGCTGATCGACCAACCGCAGCGTCTCATTGCCTGCTTTGGCGGCATTCAGAGCCATCGCGTCGCCTTCGAGCGGGGTGTACAGGTTCGCGAACCGCTCCCCTGCCCCCGTAGGAACGGAAAACCCGGTTTCGGTCATGCCCAGCGGCGCAAATACGTTTTCGGCCAGGAACCGGTCCAGAGTCTGGCCCGATGCAACCTCGATCACGCGCCCGATCACGTCGATGCCCACCGAGTATTCCCATCGCGCGCCCGGTTGAAAGGCCAGCGGCAGGTCGGCCAGCGCCTGCACCTGATCGGCAAGGCAGCCTTGATCGGGCTTGAACATCAGGTCGCGCGCGTCCATCTCCGCCGGCAGAAGGCCCGGATTGAACGGGTAGCTCAGCCCACTGGTATGGGTCAGCAATTGGTGCAACGTCGGCGACGGCGCCGGTTCGGTCTGATCCAACCGCGTCGCATTCGGGATCAGCGCCTGCATGTCCAAGAATTCGGGCAAAAACTCGGACACCGGGGCATCTAGGTGAAACAGTCCCTGTTCTGCCAGCATCATCAACGCAACCGAGGTGATCGGCTTGGTCATGGAATAGATGCGCACGATCGTGTCGCGCCTGAAAGGCAAGCCCGCCTCGATGTTGCGCTGACCGCAAGCGTGAAAATGCACCTCGTCGCCGCCGTGGCGCAGCAGAACCGAGCAGCCGGGATATTTTTTCCTATCGACATAGGCTTGCATCCAGGAATTGATGCGTTCCAGCCGTGTAGGGGCAAAGGTCATGGCGCGACCTCCCTGATAGTAAATCCACCAATGCAGGGGCGTGTGGCAACCTTCATGGCCGCAGACTCAGTTGCCTGGCCGCGTCGATCAGCTTGGCGGCGTGTTCAGAGGCAAGCTCTTCGGGCGTCACATAAAAGCTCGGGCCGCCGATGTTCAGGCCGAACACCCGCCCGTCATCCGCCGAAGGAACCGGCACCGAAATTGCGTGCACGTCATCCCGCCACAGCGAAAAACCGGTGCAATATCCGCGCGCAACATATTCATCCTGCGCCATTTCTATCGATCGCTGCAGATCGTCGCGTTGCAGCCCCAGATCCTGCTGGGCCGCCTCGACGGCGGCGGCGCGTTGATCGGGGGTCATGCCCACCAGAATGGCGCGCCCCATCGCCGACGAGAACAGCGGCAACCGTGAACCGACATGCATCGTCAGCGCGACGTTCTGGGTGGATCGGCTGACGGCTACATAAACGACCTCGGCCCGGTGCGCTTCGCCCAGGGCCGCCGTCAGATATGGGTTGGCGCCGGCGCGCAGTTCACGCAGAACCTCGCCAGCGCGTTCGCAGATATCGGTGCCGCCCAGAACGCCGAAGCCCAGCCGCAGAACTCCGACCCCCAGACGATAGGCGCCGCCGGGCTGATCCTGCACCAGGTACCCCAATTGGCACAGCGTATGCGTCAACCGGGAAATGGTCGGCTTTGGCAGGCCGGTGCGGTCGGCAAAGTCGGTATTGGTCAGCGCGGTATCGCCGTGCCGGAATGCCCGCAGGATCTGCAGCCCCCGAGCCAGGGCCGTGACGAAGTTGCGGTCCTTTTCATCTGGTTCCAGCTGTGCCCGACGGGTGGTCACTGTTCAATCGCCCCGCGATTCCAGGGCCGCAAGCCCGTGTTGGGCGAAGATCGGAACATATGCGCCGAAAGCCTGTGCGCGGGTCGGGTCGGATGCATTGCCGTCCAGCGCCCGTTTGTAGACCCCCTGAAGGATGGCCGCCATCCTGAAGAAATTGAACGCCAGGTAAAAGCCGAAATTGTCGATTCCTGACAACCCGCGCCGGGCACAGTATTCGGCGATGAATTCCGCATCGGACGGAAGTCCAAGCGCTGCGCGGTCTATGCCGGCCAGGCCGCGCCCCTCTTTTCCGGGCGGCATCTGCCATTGCATGATGACCGCGGCCAGATCGGCATAGGGGTGGCCGATCGTCGACAACTCCCAATCCAGAACGCCCACGCAGCGGGTGCCGACGGTGTCAAAAATCAGATTGTCGATACGGTAGTCACCGTGAACAAGCGTTCTCTGCCCGTCCTCCTCGGGGATCGAGGCGGTCAGCGCGCCGATCAACCGATCCATGTCACCGATGGTACTGGTCTCGGATGCGCGGTACTGTTTGGTCCAGCGCGAGATCTGCCGTTCATAGTAGTTGCCCGTCGGCCCATAATCTGACAGGCCGACCGCATCGATGTCGACCATGTGCAACTCGGCCAGCACCCGGTTCATCTCGTGCAGGATCGCGGCGCGGGTTTCGTTGCTTTCGCCTTTCATCGTGGGTTCAAGGAAGATGCGCCCCTCAAGCCGCTCCATGACGTAGAAGGCCGAGCCGATCACCGACTCGTCTTCGCACAACAGCAACATGCGCGGCACAGGCACATTGCTGTCGGCCAAAGCGCGTTGCACCCGGTATTCGCGGTCAACGGCGTGGGCGGATTTCAGCAACGCGCCCGGCGGTTTGCGCCGCAGGACATAGCGCCGTTCCGGTGTCCGCAATTCGTAGGTCGGGTTGGATTGCCCGACCGCGAATTTGGTGGCTTCGAGCGGGCCGCGATAGCTCGGCAGATGCGCGCCGAGATAGGCATCGACCGCAGCGAGGTCCAGTTCGTTGGAGTCTTGGGTCATGTCACCCGTCCTGTTCCGCGACCGTTACATGGCTTCGGCAAAGATGTTGCCCCCGGTCAGAACGTTGATACCGCCCGAGACGGGAATCACGGCGCCTGTCACATAGCTGCCGCCGCGCCCGCACAGAAACAGCATCGATCCCGCGATGTCCTCATCACGACCCACACGGCCCAGCGGCACCGATTTCCCGACCTTCTCGCGTTTGTCCTCGTCCGCCGTAGCAAAGGCAGTCATCCGCGATACGAACGGCCCCGGTGCCAACGCATTGACGGTGACGCGGTGGGGCGACAGCTCTTTGGCGAGGATCTTGGTCAGGTGGATCACCGCCGCTTTCGAGGCCGAATAGCTGTAGGCGCCATCGCCCATCGGAACCTCGCCCATGACCGAGCCGACATTGACCACCCGGGCCGGGTCATCATCGGACCCGGACTTGATCAACAGCGGCAGCAGTTTCTGCGTCAGGTGAAACACACCGGTCACGTTCACCGACATGACCTTGTCCCACGCGTCATAGGGGAACTGCCCCAAAGGTGCGCCCCAGGATACGCCCGCGTTGTTCATCAGGATATCAAGACGTTGCGTTCGGGTGTTGACCTCGGATACCAGCGCGTCGATCCCGGCCTCGCAGCCGACGTCCCCGGCAAACCCTTCGGCGCGACCCGGCGCATCCAGCGCGTTGAGTTCATCGGCCACGGCCGCGCAGTCCGCGCCCTTGCGCGAGGCAATCAGCACGCGCGCGCCGGCGCGCATCAAAGCCTCGGCGGCCATGCGCCCGATTCCCGTGGCACCTCCGGTAACCAGCGCCGTTTTTCCGTTCAGAGAAAACAGGTTGTCTGGTGTCATGGCTCTCCTCCCCAATCCGAATTTTTCGATCCGTCCTGCCGATCGGCCGCGATCCGTTTCACTGTGCAGAATTGCATTTCACAACTTCCTTGACAACATCGCGCCGCAATCGGACCTTCAAGCCAACAGATGACGAGGATCGGAATACCAAATGCAAGCTTTACTCAGCGTCGCCCCGGGCGGTCCGGAAACCCTGAAACTGACCACCCTGCCCGATCCCGCGCCGAAAAAGGGTCAGATTGCTGTCCGCGTCCGCGCCGCCGGCGTTAACTTTCCCGACACGCTGATCATCCGCGATCTGTACCAGATGAAGCCGCCCCGCCCATTTGCCCCCGGCGGCGAGATTGCGGGCGACGTGATCGCGTTGGGCGATGGCGTGTCGGATCTGGAGGTCGGCGACCGTGTGCTGGCCCTGACCGGGCATGGCGGCTTTGCCGAACAGATCTGCGTTTCGGCCGCCAGCGCCGTCAGGTTTCCCGATTCTATGTCCTACGAAGACGCCGCAGGCTTCATCTTCACCTATGGCACCTCGTATCATGGGCTCAAGGACCGCGCGGCGTTGCGGCCTGGCCAGACCCTGCTGGTGCTGGGCGCCGCGGGCGGCGTCGGTTCGGCGGCGGTGGAACTGGGCAAAGCCATGGGCGCACGGGTGATTGCTGCGGTGTCCTCGCAGGACAAGGCCGATTTCTGCCGCGACCTGGGCGCAGACGAAACCCTAGTCTATCCCCGCGACATGGATCGCGAAGCCCAAAAAGCCCTGTCTGCCGAGATCAAGAAACTTGCGGGTGGTGAAGGCGTAGATATCGTCTATGACGCGGTCGGCGGCGCCTATGCCGAACCCGCCTTGAGGGCGATGGCGTGGAAAGGCCGGTATCTTGTGGTCGGGTTCCCGGCCGGCATTCCCAATATTCCCCTCAACCTGCCCCTTTTGAAAGGCTGCGAAATCGTCGGCGTGTTCTGGGGCGCGTCGGTGTTTCGTGACCCCAAGGGCCATGCGGAAAACGTCAACGAGCTGTTCGGACTGTACCTGGCAGGCAAGATCCGACCGCGTATAACCGCGAAATTTCCGCTCGAAGAGGCGGGCAAGGCGCTTGAACTGCTCGAGGATCGTTCGGTGCTCGGGAAAGTTGTGGTCACGATGGATACAGCCTGAACGCCTACGCGGCCATACCGAAAAACAAAAATGCCAGTGCGATTCTCCTTGTTCGCCTCATGCGAGCAAGCTTTGTAGACGCATGCGCGATTCAAGGTTATGAAAAGGCATGGGGACAGGATGATAATGCACAGTATTCTTGTATTGAACGGGCCGAATTTGAATCTGCTGGGCAGCCGGCAACCCGAGGTCTATGGCCATACGACCCTGCAGATGCTGGAAGAACAGTGCGTTGCGCATGGCAAAGCCATCGGCGTGACGGTCGAAACCTTTCAGTCCAACCACGAGGGCGCGCTGATCGATGCCATTCATGCCGCACGCGGTGTCCATGACGGCATCATCCTGAACGCCGGCGCCTACACGCACAGCTCGATCGCGTTGATGGATGCGATCTCATCCGTCCAGTTGCCGGTGGTCGAAGTGCACATGTCCAACATCCATGCACGCGAATCCTTTCGGCACAGATCCTACATCGCGCCGGTCGCGCTCGGGCAGATCTGCGGTTTCGGCGCACAGAGCTATGTTCTGGCTTTGGACGCCCTTGCCGCTCATTTGCAGGACACGGGGGGCGCATGAACCTAAGCGAGTATCTGAATTTCCTGAGCTATGTGAAAACCCTAGAAGAGCTCTGGGCCGCTCATACCGACCAGATGGAGCAATACGGGTTCGATCGGCTTTTGTATGGCCATACTCAATACCGCACGCCTACATCGCTGGGAGATCCCGAAGATTTCGTGATCCTGACCAACCACTGCAAGGAATACATGGACGGGTTCCTGCGCGATGGGCTGTATTTCCACGCGCCGATGCTGAAATGGGCCCTGAATCACGAAGGTGCGGCCAGTTGGCGCATGATCCAGGATATGATGTCCAGCGGCACCATGACGGCCGAGGAGCGCAAGGTCTACGATTTCAACAAATCCAAGGGAATAACAGTCGGTTACACGGTCAGCTTTACCTCGGTGTCGGTTCGCTCGAAGGGTGCGATCTCGCTGGCCTCGCTGAGCCGCACGCAGGACGAATTGGACGCGATCTGGGCCGAGCATGGTGCCGATATCCTGCTCATGAACAATGTCGCGCATCTCAAGATCCTCACCCTGCCCTATGTTCCGCCGAACCGCGCGCTAACCAAACGGCAACGAGAGGCGCTGGAGTGGGTCGGAGACGGCAAGACGACGCAGGACATCGCGCTGCTGATGGGGCTGACCTCGGCCACGGTCGAAAAACACCTGCGTCTCGCGCGCGAGGCGCTATCGGTCGAAACCACGGCCCAGGCCGTGCTGAAGGCGTCGCTGCACAATCAGATATTCGTCATGGAAGCCTAACCTGCACACCCGCGCCCAACTTCAAGTTGACGCTGGGTAAGGAATACATGACTTTCCCGAACGCCCCCAAAATCGCACAGTGATATCGTTCCGTGAGTGGTGGCTTTGGCCAGGGAACATTGGGTCGGATCCTTGTATTTCCAAGGCAGTTCGACCACCTCTGGCGACGGGCGCTTATTCGTCCGCGATCCGTTGTTGGTAATCACGGGGGGCCTCGTCCATCCCCATTAGTAGCGAGGCCTCCCGACATTCTTCTTCCGACTTTCGCACTAAAAAAAACCGGCTGCGCGGGGCGCAACCGGTTCGGTCTGGTTGGCCCGGCACAATTGCCGGGCGCTGGCCGGGTCAGCCTTGCGCGGCCTTGGCGACCTCGGCGGCAAAGTCTTCTTTCTCGACCACGATGCCTTCGCCCACTTCCAGGCGCACGAAACCGGTGATGGTTGCGCCGGCTTCCTTAGCCGCGGCTTCGACGGTCAGGTCCGGGTTCACCACGAACTGCTGGTTCAGCAGGGTCGACTCGGCCACGAATTTCTTCATGCGGCCTTCGATCATCTTTTCGATCACCTGCTCGGGCTTGCCGGATTCGCGGGCGATGTCCATCTGAACCTGCTTTTCCTTCTCGACCACGGCCGGATCCAGATCGGCTTCAGACAGAGCGGCCGGGTTCACGGCGGCGATGTGCATAGCAATCTGTTTGCCGATTGCTTCGTCACCACCCGACAGAGCAACCAGAACACCGATCTTGCCCATGCCGGGGTTTGCGGCGTTGTGCACATAGGACACCACGCTGTCGCCTTCGATCTTGGCCATCCGGCGCAGCGACATGTTCTCGCCGATCTTGGCGATCTTGTCGGTCAGGATGTCGGCAACGGTCTTGCCGCCCAGATCGGCGGCCTTCAGCGCTTCGACATCGTCGACATTCAGCGCCGCTTTTGCGATCTCGCCGACCATTTCCTGGAACTCGGCATTCTTGGCGACGAAGTCGGTTTCGGCGTTGACTTCGACGGCAACACCCTTGCCCCCATCGACGATGACGGCCACCAGGCCTTCGGCCGCGGTGCGGCCCGATTTCTTGGCCGCTTTGGCCAGACCCTTGGTGCGCAGCCAGTCTACGGCGGCATCCATGTCACCATTGGTTTCGGTCAGCGCCTTCTTGGCGTCCATCATGCCTGCGCCCGTCGCGTCGCGCAGTTCTTTCACCAGTGCTGCTGTGATTGCCATATTTCGGCTCTCCTCAATTCAAATGGGATTGGGGCAGGTCATACCCTGCCCCATATGTCAGTCATGTGACAGGCAGCTTACGCCTCGGCGGGGGCTTCGCTGGTTTCGGCCACGGCTTCTTCTGCCGGAGCTTCCTCCAATGCGCCCAGATCGACGCCAGCGGCACCCAGCTGCGCCGACATGCCGTCCAGCGCCGCGCGTGCTGCCAGGTCGCAGTACAGCGCGATCGCGCGGGCTGCGTCGTCGTTGCCCGGGATCACATAGTCCACGCCATCGGGCGAGCAGTTGGTGTCAACCACGGCCACGACCGGGATGCCCAGCTTGTTGGCTTCGGCAATGGCCAAGGCTTCTTTCTTGACGTCGATGACGAATAGCAGATCCGGAACGCCGCCCATCTCGCGGATACCGCCCAGCGAGGCCTGCAGCTTGGCCTGGTCACGCTCCATGCCCAGACGCTCTTTTTTGGTCAGGCCTTCGGCGCCCGATTCCATGGCTTCGTCGATCTGGTTCAAACGCTGGATCGACTGGGAAACGGTTTTCCAGTTGGTCAGCGTGCCGCCCAGCCAGCGGTGGTTCATGTAGTATTGGGCCGATTTCTCGGCGGCTTCGGCGATCGGGCCAGCAGCCTGGCGCTTGGTGCCCACGAACAGAACACGCCCGCCCTTGGCGACGGTGTCACGAACGGCCTGCAGCGCCTGGTCCAGCATCGGAACGGTCTGGGTCAGGTCGATGATGTGGATGCCGTTGCGCGCGCCGTAGATGTACGGAGCCATGCGCGGGTTCCAACGTTGGGTCTGGTGGCCGAAGTGAACGCCAGCTTCCAGCAGCTGACGCATGGTGAACTCGGGAAGAGCCATGCTGTGTTTTCCTTTTCCGGTTTACGCCTTGGCGGGGGTGAAAGAAGCGGTTGCTCCAACCGGCGGCCGTGATGAGGATGTCTCCCTCAAAACGGCCAAACCCCGCCTGCGGGTTTGAATGGCGCGCGTATACGGCAGGATATCGGGCAACGCAAGGGGTAACCGCCCCTATTTTTCAGGGCGCGCCAAGGCGTGCGCATGGCGGATGGCCTCTTCGCAATGGGCCGCCAGCGCCTTGCGGTCGGGAAAATCGCTGACCTTGGCCGGCGCGTGATAGATCAGTTCGACCCGCCCCTGACGCCGCGCGCCCAGTGTCTTGAGCAGATGCGGCCCGAAATCCATGTCGCCCCACCAGCCATAGAACCTGACCGGTTGCCCGGCTGGTGCATGATAGATCACCGTCACCGGCTGAACATACATAAAGTCACGCAGTTCCTCGGCGAAGAACGCCGCAAAAAGCGTTGTTTTGAAAGGCAGAACCCGCAACCCGTCGGTCGAGGTGCCTTCTGGGAAGAATAGCAGCTTGTGCCCGGCTTTCAGGCGCTCTTCGAACAGCTTGGTCTGCGCGTGGGCCTTTCTGCGGTCACGTTCGATGAACACGGTCCCGGCGGCGCGGGCTAGAAAGCCGATGCCGGGCCATTTGGCCACCTCGGCCTTGGACACGAAATACACCCGCTTTCGGGCATTGAGTGCGAAGATGTCCAGCCACGATGAATGGTTGGCCACAACCGCGCCGTGCTGTCGCATCAACGCGCCCGAGGTCTGGAAACCGATGCCCAGGATACGAAATGCGTTGCGCGACACGAATTGCGGGACAAAGGCCGAAACCGGGCGGCGTATCCCGCATAGGGGGCGTTCGAACAGGCGGATGGTCAGCAGAACGATCAGCCCAACGAACACCAACAGCGCCAACGGCAGCCCGCGCACCAGCACCAGAACCCAGCCCAGCAGGCCCAGCCGGACCGGGTCAGGGGCGTCGTCGCTGTACCAAAGCGCCTGGTTCGTCACGTCACGCTCCGCCATAGATGCGCCTCTGCCGGTCGTTCATGCGCGCGGTGTCCAGGATCAGGCAGACATCGGTGGTGTTGAAGGCGTGGTCGATGAAGGCCCCCTCCCCAACGAACCCGCCCAGCCGCAGATAGGCCTTGATCAGCGCGGGCACCTGCACCATCGCCGCGCGGCGGTCCAGCTTGTCGGGGGCGACTAGGTCCATGCTTTGAAACACGTCTGGTTGCGCCCGCACGCGCAGTTCTGGCGGGGCCAGGTGGTTGTGGTGCAGCATCGACAAGGGCTGCGCCAGCGCCTGCACGTCGGTTCCGTGGAAACTGGCGACTCCGAACAGAACCTCGATGTCCCGCTCGGCCACATAGCGCGCCAGCCCGTTCCACAGATGATACATCGCGGTTCCGCCGCGATAATCGGGATGCAGGCATGACCGGCCCAGCTCCAGCAGCTTGCGCCCGCTGCGCTTCAGGACCGTCAGGTCATATTCGTCTTCGGAATAGAACTGGCCCAGTTCGGCCGCCCGGTCTCCGGGCAGCAGGCGATAGACGCCGACAACCGCACCGGTCGAGTCGTCATAGGCCAGCATGTGATCGAAATACGGATCGAACCGGTCGCGCTCAAGGCGTTCGGCATGATCGACCATCTCACCACCGCCGCCCAGTTCTTGCACGAAGACGTCATAACGCAGTCGCTGCGCAGCGCGCAGTTCGTCATCGGTTTCGGCAAGTTTGACTTTGAATGAAAGGCCTGCGTCCGGCATTTGACAAGGTCGGTTCCCAGTTGCGATCTCAGCGCTGATACCGCAGCCGCACGGCGAATGGCAACACGAACCGGGTGGCGAGCACCGTTAACCTTTCCTAAACCAGTTTCAGGGATCAAGAACCGGCATCAAGGCGATGCGTGTTCCGTCAATCACCACTTTGCCCTGGTCGCGAAAGTTCACGGTGATCTTGCCCGCGATGTTGGACTGGACCTGTCCAACACCCCAATCGGGGAAATCGGGGTGGCGGACATACATGCCCGGTGCAAGAATGGCATTCATATCTGTCATGCGGCGGCTCCGGGTCGTGCATGGGCGGATATTTCAGGAGGTACGCATGGGCGACACCAACGTCAACCTGGCCGAGTTGATCGGCTCTCGGATCTGCCACGATCTGATCAGCCCAATCGGCGCGATCACCAATGGGCTGGAGCTGTTGGAAATGGTTGGCGGCACCCAAGGCCCCGAGATGGAGCTGATCACAGGCAGCGTGGGCAGCGCCGGGGCGCGAATCCGGTTCTTCCGCGTGGCCTTTGGCGCGGCCAGCGATCAGCCGCTTGGCCGCAGTGAAGTGACGGACCTGCTGCGTGATGTCGAGCGTGCGGGCCGTGTCCGGGTGCATTGGAACGTCACCGAGGCGATGCCGCGCAATCAGATCAAACTGGCCTTTCTGGCCATCATGTGCTGCGAAAGCGCCATGCCGATGGGCGGCGAGGTCAAGATCGACAGCGTGGGCGACAAATGGACGGTCACTGGTACGGCCGACCGCATGAATGTTGATCCGGACCTGTGGAAAAGCCTTCCGACCGGCACATTCGCCAACAAGGTTACGCCGGCGCAGGTGCAGTTCGCCCTGCTGCCGCAGACGGCGGCCGCACAGGGCCGACGGGTCACGGCCGAGACGGGCGCGACCCGCGTGGTGCTGCGGTTTTGACGCGGCGACTCAGGCGCGCGTCGTGCCGTTGCCGCGCACCAGGTATTTGAAGCTGGTTAGCTGCGCCGCCCCCACCGGGCCGCGTGCGTGCATCTTGCCCGTGGCGATCCCGATCTCGGCGCCCATTCCGAACTCACCTCCGTCGGCAAACTGGGTCGAGGCGTTGTGCATCAAGATCGCACTGTCGAGCCGTTCAAAGAAGCGGTCGGCGGCGGACTGATCCTCGGTCATGATGCAATCGGTGTGGTTCGATCCGTATTGGCGGATATGCGCGATTGCCGCGTCGATATCGGCCACCGGTTTTGCGGCGATGATGCTGTCCAGAAACTCCTTGCCCCAATCGTCATCGCTGGCCGGCACAGTGCCTTCGGTGGCCAGCGCACCTGCGGCATGCACCTCGACGCCCGCGGCCAGCAGCGCCGCGATCACGTCGCGCCCCAGCGTTTCCGCGATATCCTGATGCACCAGCAGGCATTCTGCCGCACCGCAGATGCCGGTACGGCGGGTCTTGGCGTTCAGCACCACGTCCAGCGTTTTCTGCGGATCCGCTGCCTTGTCGATGTAGATGTGCACGATCCCTTCAAGATGGGCAAAAACCGGCACCCGCGCCTCGCGCTGAACCAGCCCGACCAGCCCCTTGCCGCCGCGCGGAACGATGACGTCGACATAGTCGGTCATGGTCAGCAATTCCTGCACCGCCGCCCGGTCACGGGTCGGGACCAGCTGGATCGCATCCTCGGGCAGGTTTGCGGCCTTCAGACCCTCGACCAGACAGGCGTGGATCGCGGTCGAGGAATGAAAGCTCTCGGATCCGCCGCGCAGGATCACGGCGTTGCCCGATTTCAGGCACAGCGCCCCGGCATCCGCGGTCACGTTCGGGCGGCTTTCATAGATCACGCCGATCACGCCAAGCGGGGTGCGTACCCGGCGGATGTTCAGCCCCGAGGGCATGTCCCATTCGGCCAGAACCTCACCCACCGGATCGGTCTGTTCGGCTACGGTGCGCAACCCGTCGACCATGCCCTGAATGCGCGCCTCGTCCAGCATCAGACGGTCCATCATGGCCGGGCTCAGACCCTTTTCGCGGCCATAGTCCAGGTCTTTCTTGTTGGCCTCGATGATCTGTGCGCGCTTCTTCCACACGGCTTCGGCGGCGGCCATCAACGCCGCGTGTTTGCGTTCGGCCGAGGCGAAGGCCAGGTCCCTAGACGCATCCTTGGCGCGCTTGCCAAGATCGGCCATCAGGGCGGGAATGCTGTCAAAGTCCTTCATGTCATCTGCCTTTCCGGTCGTCGGACCAGCCAAATCTATCAGTTTTCGCGGCTACAAAGCCAGATCGTCACGGTGGATCATCACCGCACGGCCGGGATAGCCGAGGGTGTCCTCGATCTCGGAGGATTTGCGCCCCTTGATGGCGTCGGCCTCGTACGCGGTGTAGCGGCTGAGCCCCAATCCCATGCGTCGGCCCTCGTGGTCCTTGATGGCCACCGGGTCGCCCCGTCCGAAATCGCCCGTCACCTCGACGATGCCGGCAGGCAACAGGCTTTTGCCATTCTCCAGCGCCCGCGCGGCCCCTGCATCGACCGTGATCTCGCCCCGCGGCTTCATCGCCGAGATCCAGCGTTTGCGCGCCGCATGCGGGTCCAGCTTGGCCTTGAACCAAGTGCTGTTCGCGCCATTGTTCAGCAGTTTCAGCGGGTTCAAAGGCGATCCTTCCGTAATCGCCATGTCGCAGCCCGCCGCCGTCGCCATCTGCGCGGCCATCAGCTTGGTCTTCATGCCGCCCTTGGACAGCCCCGAACCGGCGTCACCGGCCATCGCTTCGATCTCGGGCGTGATCGCGTCGATCACGTCAAACCGGGTGGCAGAAAGGTCCTCGGCAGGGTTGCCGGTGTAGAATCCATCGACATCGGACAGCAGAATCAATTGGTCCGCACCGACGGTCACGGCGATCTGCGCGGCTAGGCGATCATTGTCGCCGTAACGGATTTCATCCGTGGCCACCGTATCGTTCTCGTTCACGATGGGCACAACACCCAAACCCAGCAGAGTTTCCAGCGTCGCGCGCGAATTCAAGTACCGGCGGCGGTTCTCGCTGTCTTCGAGCGTCACCAGAACCTGCGCCGTGGTGATGTTGTGCGGTGCCAACGCCTCTTCATAGGCCCGCGCCAGCCGGATCTGCCCGACGGCGGCAGCGGCTTGAGATTGCTCCAGCGACAGCGCGGTTGCGGGTAGGCCCAGAACACCGCGCCCCAGGGCGATCGAACCGGAAGAGACCAGAACCACATCCGTCCCCTGCCCTTTGAGCCACGCCACGTCCTGCGCCAGCGAATGCAACCAGTCCGAACGCAGCTTGCCGGTCGCACGATCGACCAGCAACGCCGAGCCGATCTTGACCACCAGGCGCTTTGCGTCGGTCAGGGCTGCCACGTCTCGCGCTCCTCGGTGGGTTTCTGGCGCAGGCGGTTCTCGTCGATCTGGGCGCGCAGGGCCCGCAGAACTTCGGTCACGCCCTGCCGGGCGACGCCCGACATGGTCATGACAGGGCCACCCACAGCCTCTTCCAGCTCGGCCTTGGCCAGTTCGAGCTGTTCTTCGTCCAACGCGTCAATCTTGTTCAGCACGGTGATACGGGGCTTGTCGGCCAGCGCGCCGCCATAGGCCTCAAGCTCGTGGATGATGGTGTGATAGTCCTGCGCGATGGTCTCAGACGTGCCATCGACCAGATGCAGCAACACCGCGCAGCGTTCGACATGGCCCAGGAAACGGTCGCCGATGCCGCGGCCTTCATGCGCGCCTTCGATCAGGCCGGGAATGTCGGCCACCACGAACTCTACGTTGTCCACGCCGACGACGCCCAGATTGGGGTGCAGCGTGGTAAAGGGATAATCGGCGATCTTGGGCCGGGCGTTCGAGGTGGCGGCCAGAAAGGTCGATTTGCCCGCATTCGGCAGGCCCAGCAGCCCCACATCGGCAATCAATTTCAGACGCAGCCAGATCGTACGGTCCACGCCCGGCTGCCCCGGATTGGCCCGGCGCGGCGCCTGGTTTGTGGCCGATTTGAAATGCAGGTTGCCAAAACCGCCATTGCCGCCCCGCGCCAGAAGGACACGTTGCCCCACCTCGGTCAGGTCGGCGATCACCGTCTCCTGATCCTCGTCCAGGATCTCGGTTCCCACGGGCACACGCAGAATGATGTCGTCGCCATCCTTGCCGGTGCGCTGCTGGCCCCGGCCGGGCTGGCCGTTCTTGGCAAAGAAATGCTGCTGATAACGGAAGTCGATCAGGGTGTTCAGCCCGTCCACGACCTCGGCCCAGACGGACCCGCCCTTGCCGCCGTCCCCGCCATCGGGGCCGCCGTATTCGATGTACTTTTCGCGTCGGAAGCTGACGCACCCGCTACCGCCGGCCCCGGACCGGATGTAGACCTTTGCAAGATCGAGAAATTTCATGTCAGTCCCCTACTGCAAAGGCCCCATCGGCCACAAGTCAGAGTTTTTTGCTGTACGTCCAGGTGGGCACATTTGCGTCGCGCGCCACCGAGAAGCTTTCGGCATCGCCAAGATACTGGAACCCGCAATGGGTCAGAACACGCGCCGAGGCGGGATTGTCCTGAAACACGCTGGCAAACATCGTGGCGTTTTCCAGCGGGTTCGCCTGAACCAGCGCTTCCACCGCCAGCGAGGCGATGCCCGTGTTCCAGTACAAGGGCGCGACCCAATAGCCCACTTCGGACTGGTTGCGATCAAGCCGCTTGAGCGAGATCACCCCGATCAACTCGGGCCCGCCATCCTTGGTGGCGTCCATGGCCCAGACGTCCTCGTCCCGATCCTCGGCCATGGCGCGGGTTACGAAAGCCTCGATCGAACCGGGCGGCAAAGGGTGCGGGATCGACGTGGTCATGCGCGCCACGCGCTCGTCCCCTGCGTAATGCTCGATCAGGCCCATGTCCGACCGGCGCAGCGGGCGCAGGTCGAACCGCTCGGTTTCAATGACCGGCTGATTTATGATTGCCTCAAGTTTCATTGGTGTGTTCCTCCTCCGAACAACACGAAAAGTACGGATGCAACAGTCAGACCCGCGAGAGTCCACATCAGATATTTTTCCGCCGGCCTTCCCGCAACCACGCGGGCAATTCTATCCCCCGCAAAGGTCCAGATCGGATGCAGGACCAACTGGCAAGTCAACAGAACGAGCGCGATCGTGAGCGTCGCACTCAGCACCGATGTCCCCGCTGCGACGAAACTGGTGAACCCTGCGATGATCATCGCCCACGCCTTGGGGTTCAGTGGGTGCACCACCAACCCGGCCCAGAAACGCGGAACCGCCTCCCCCGTACCCTGATGGGACAGGCGCAGGTTGGCGATTTTCCACGCAAGCCAGCAAATATATGCCGCCGAAGCATATTTCAGAACCGCAAACGCGGTGGGGGCCTGTTCCGCCAGTTGCAGAAGGCCAAAGCCCAACGGCCAGATGATCAGCTGCTTGCCCAGAATCACGCCCGCCACGAAAGGCAGTGCCGCGCGGAACCCATAGCGCGCACCCGTTCCCAACAGGACCATGTTGGCCGGTCCCGGCGTGCCGACCTGGCTGGCGGCAAAGATCAGGAAACTGGTGGTCGCAACGGGCATCGGGGTTTTCGATCACATCTGCGTCAAAACGAAAAAGGGACCGGCACTTTGTGCCGGTCCCCCATGAATTTTTTTTAAACCTTCTGGGTTTCGGCTTACTCTGCGGCCTCCGCCACTGGCAGGACCGAAATGAAGGTGCGGTTTTTCAGTCCCTTGTGGAACTTCACGGCGCCATCAACGGTTGCAAAGATGGTATGATCCTTGCCCATGCCAACGCCTTCGCCCGGCCAGAACTTGGTGCCGCGCTGACGCACGATGATGTTGCCTGCAACGGCAGCCTGGCCACCATACAGTTTCACGCCAAGGCGACGACCCGCTGAGTCGCGGCCGTTACGGGAGGAACCGCCAGCTTTTTTATGTGCCATTCTCTCTCTCCTTAGCCTTTGGCCAGCTCTTTGGCCTGCTCAACCCATTCGGGTTTCACTTTGACCGTTTCGATAGCAGCAATCTGCTCGTCCGACAAGGCGGCCAGAGCGGCAAAGCTTTCGATACCGGCCTCGGCCAGTTTCTTGGCAGCTGCGGGACCAACACCGGTGATCTTGGTCAGATCGTCAGCGGCAGCAGCGGCCGGGGCTTCTGCCTTGGCAGCGGCTTTTTTGGCGGGTTTCGCTGCTTTCGCGACTTCACCTGCCGGAGCCGAACCGGTTGCGGCCTTTACGCCCGACTTGTCCGCGCCCGAGGGCAGGATGTCGGTGATCTTGACCAGGGTCAGCTTTTGACGGTGGCCAACGGTGCGCTTCGAGCTGTGCTTGCGGCGGCGCTTGACGAATTTGATGACCTTGTCACCTTTGATCTGTTCGATCACTTCTGCCTGAACGGCCGCGCCATCGATGAACGGCGCACCGACAACGGGGGCATCGCCACCCAGCATCAGAACGTCGTTGAATTGGACTTTTTCACCTGCGTCGGCAGCCAGTTTTTCAACGCGGAGCACGTCGCCCGCCTGAACCTTGTACTGCTTGCCGCCAGTCTTGAGGACTGCAAACATGCGTCTTTCCTTTTTCTACCGCGTTCTGTGGTCCCCGTCAGACGGGTGTTTCGGCCAAAGCCACCTCGAACAGCGCGCCCTTTTCGGGCGGATGAACGACCATCAGGGCGCACCCGTCCGGCCAGCAATAACGAGACCCGGCGCGGAGGTTCCGGCCGGGATGCGCGCTTATCCATGCATACCGGCCCAAAGTCAACACCAAACCGCGCCTAAAGATCTGATGCGTTCAGAACCTGCCCCACCGTAAAGCCAACCTGATAGGAAAGATCCTCGTACATGTCGCCAAGCCCCGCAAACAACGCGCGGTTCAGCGCCCGGCCGGCCTCGGTCCGGGAAAAGGCGATGTTTTCGCGCAGCTGCGCCGGATCAAGCGGACCATAGGCCAACATCAGGAACGAATACAGCCATTCGCGCGTGTCATCCTCGGTTTCTCCGGCCTGTTCGAGCAGTTGCGCCAGCATCTGGTCACTGTCCGCGACCACGCCCTGCCCGTCGGCGAGCCCGCGCAGAAACGCGTAATCCGCGCCGAGGGTGCCGGCGACATTCTGGTCCACTAGATCATTGATCTGGACAAATTCGTCGATCAAGCGAAAGAACTCGGCCTCCTGATCCGCCCCGGCAAGGGCGTCCAAGGCCGCCTGCCGGATCGATTCTTCCGAAAAGGCCCGCCGGGCGGAATTCTCGAGCCGAACGACCGTCCGGCCGGTCTCGCCCTCGAAAAACACGGCCGCCTGTGTGATCTCGGTCGCGGTCATCCCGGCGGCCAGGGACTCGATCAGCCGATCATGCATCCACGCAGGGTCATAGAGGTCCTCGATCTGAGCCCGCAGATACGAGCCGCCCCGGCCCTCCAGCATGGCCGCGTCGATGTCACCGACTTGCTGAACGCCCTCGTTGCTGAGGATCTGCGCCACCTCGCGCAGGTGCAGCGCTGCAGCCAACCGCTCGGCCGTCTCGGACGTTGCCGCGGCGGCCGCCCATCCGGCGCAGATCAGCCACAGGGTCAGAACGACCCGCATCAGATGTCCTGAACCGGGCGCAGCTCGGCCATCCGCGCGGCCAGCGTCTCGAACCGGTTCGCCATGATCTCGTACTGCACCGCATTGAGCAGTTCATAGACCTGCTGCATCAACGGATGCTCGAGCGCGCGGGTGTAGGTCTCGAGATCGGCGTCCGAGAAGGTTTGATAAGTATAAGCGGCATTGGCCAACGCCGACTGCTGCATTGATTGGCGCATCTGGGTCTCGTTCGCCTTCATCATCGCGCGCAGGCCGTCGGCGTCGAGTTGCAGATCGATGACACCGGCCGCACTGGCAGCCAGAAGAAAACGCACCTGGATTTCCTGGACCGCCCGCAGCGCCGTTTCGCTGGCGTCGATCGCCCTGTTCATCCGCTTGAGGATCTCGACCCGCATCGACCCCTCTCGGACCAGATCGGCCACGATCCTGAGACCCTCGGCCTGCTTGGCGTCATCGTCCTCGATCATGTGTGAGGCGTTCTCCGCCTCGACCAGTCGCTGTCCCAGATCCGAGGCATAGAACTCGACCGCATGGGTCAGGGCCTCGTCGCTAAGCGTCTGCTCCAGTATGGACACAGCGGTTTCGTGCATCTTTTCGGTGTCGAACACCTCTTCCGACAACCGTGTCCATTGCGAACCGAACCCCTCGGGGTCGATCCCCACCATCTGAGGCGCCGAAGCGGACGCCAGCGCGATGCTCTCCAGCGCCACGTCGAATCCGGTGGTTTCGAGGAAGGCCTCAATCCGGTCTCGGCTTGCGGCCTGCGCCGCCTGCCCAAGCGCAAACAGCAGACCCAGCGAGAAAATAGCGATGCGAGCGACGAAGGTAATGGAGTATTGCATGGCCTTCAGCCTAGGATATTTCACCGCTCAGGCAATGGAAAATCGGCCGGATGCGATATTGACGAATTTTCTGCTTGCACCCTCCGGCGATCATCACTAAATCCCCCCCTCACAGACCCCCGCGGAGAGGTGCCGGAGTGGTCGAACGGGGCGGTCTCGAAAACCGTTGTGGGTGCAAGCCCACCCAGGGTTCGAATCCCTGTCTCTCCGCCACTATCACCATACATGATCGCATTGCAGTACGCGGCTTGGATGAATTCATCGCGCCTTTTTCCCGTGACGGCGTGATCTTGCCGGCCCAACTGCGCCGATCAGCGCCCGGCGGCTCAAACGCGGATCGGGGAAGGAAAACACGGGTTTTCCCCTTTGAACTCAACTAGTTTGAGCACATCTCGATACCATGCATCCAAAGAGGAGACCCGTGATGTCCCGCCTGATCCTTGTCGCCGTCATCGCCGTTCTAGGCGTCGGCGCCTATTTGTATTTGAACCAACCCGAACCCACTCCGGCCGAGAAACTTGAATCGGCCGCGCAACAGGCCGGAGAGGCCATCGGCGACGCCGCGACCGCCGTGACCGAAGCCGCAGAGCAAGCAC
Source organism: Ruegeria sp. BHSA191 (assembly GCF_059613325.1). Lineage (NCBI taxonomy): Bacteria > Pseudomonadati > Pseudomonadota > Alphaproteobacteria > Rhodobacterales > Roseobacteraceae > Ruegeria > Ruegeria sp. BHSA191. The sequence continues at coordinate 301,019 of NZ_JBXWSH010000003.1, read as the reverse complement.
TTTCGGAAGCTGGAGATCAAGCCAGCGAAGCTGCGTCTTCAGTCGTCGAGCAGGCCTCGGAAACTGCCGAGCAGGCGGGTCAGGCCGCCACTGACCTTGCCGATCAGACCAGCGATCAGGTGGCTGCGCTGACGGCTCAGGGAAGCGAACTGATCAACGCTTGGGTTCAGGAGGGCATGCTGACCGCGGATCAGTTCGACTATGACAAGATGGTTGACGAGGTGCGCAACAGTCAGCTGAGCCAGGACATCCAGGCCAAGGTCATTGCCATTCTGGACGAGATCAAAGCGGCCCCGGAAACCGCCGCCCTGAAGCTGCAGGAATTACGCAACCTGCTGATCCAATGAGGTTTACCTGGGCCGCCCGGCAGCCTGGCCCAGGATGTCCGGCCATGCCGAGTGGCTTCCGTAACTTAACGGAACGGGTCGATTGACGGACAGGGCCGCATTTGCTTGGCTTGGCTTCAACAGGCTGCCCTGATCGGCTTGGGCCTTGGTTGATCCCAGCGTGCGGGCAATCCACCCGCTTGGGACGGGCCACAAACAATCGGGTAACGACCCAAGAGGAAGAGCAAAGTGACCGAGTTGCCCAAAACCATGTTCGCCGTGGTGCAGAAATTCGAAGGATACGCCAAAACCGCCACCGGACCTGTGATCGAGCAAGCCTCGGACTGGCTGGAAGAGGTCGAAATCCCGGTGCCCGCTGCGGGGCCCGGTCAGGTTTTGATCCGTCTGCGCGCCGCTTCGGTGAACCCGTCCGACATCCACTTCATCAAGGGTGAATACGGCCAGCCACGCGTCAAGGGCGCCCCGGCTGGCTTCGAGGGGTGCGGTGACGTGGTCGCCACCGGAAAAGGGGCCGAGGCGCTGATGGGCCAGCGCGTGGCTTTCGTCGCCTCGGGTTCGGGGGCCTGGGCCGAATATGCGCTGACCCAGGCACAGATGTGCATCCCGTTGCGCGCCGAGATTTCGGATGACGACGGGGCCGCGCAGATCGTGAACCCGCTGACTGCGATGGCGATGGTCGATATCGCCAAATCGGCCGGAGAGTCCTTTGTCGTATCGGCGGCAACCAGCCAGTTGGGCAAGCTGATGTGCGGGTTGGGGCGTGATCTGGGGCTGAAGCCCATCGCCATGGTTCGCCGGGCCGAGGCGGTCGAATTGCTGAAATTCCACGGCGCGGCCGAGGTTCTTGTGACCACCGACAGCGATGTTGTCGAGAAATTCGCGCAGACCAGCGCAACCCTGAAACCGCGCGTGTTTCTGGATGCGGTCTGCGACCAGCTGTCCGAGCAGATCTTCTGCGCCATGCCCAACGGCGCGCGCTGGGTCAGCTATGGCAAGCTGAGCACCGAGGCCCCGCGACTGACCCAGATGGGGCAAATGATTTTCATGAGCAAGCGGATCGAAGGGTTCTGGCTGACTCAGTGGATGATGTCCACGCCGCCCGAGGACCAGATGCGCGTGGTGGCCGAAGTGCAAGCCCGGTTTGCCGACGGACGCTGGAAAACCGACGTGTCCGCGCACCTGCCGCTAAGGAACATCGTGTCGGGCCTGGCCGATGCGATGAAAAAGAGTGACGGGAAGGTCATCATCACGCCATAGTAGAATAAGCCCCCCGGAGATTGGAGGAGATCCGGGGTGCGCAAAAGACGCCGGGCCAACCGGCAATTGGGAGGAGAATTTGGACAACGCACAGCTGCTGATTAGCGGGCTGGCGAATGGCTGTGTCTACGGCCTTATCGCGCTTGGCTTCGTGCTGATCTACAAGGCGACCGAAGCGGTGAACTTCGCCCAGGGCGATTTCATGATGCTGGGCGCCTTCGTCACCATTGGGTTGACCAATACCGAATATATGGGCCTGCCCTTCTGGCTGGCCCTACCCATCTCGCTGGGGATCATGGGCGCGCTGGGGTATCTGCTGGATCGGCTGATCATCCGCCGCCTGTTCGGGGAAAGCCAGACCGCCGTGGTCATCCTGACCATCGCCCTGGGCTTCGTGATCCGCTTTGTCGCCGGGCTGATCTGGGGCCACGAGCCGCAGACGCTGGAAAATCCGCTGGCCGGCAAGGAGGTCCGCTTTGGCGGGCTGGTTCTGGGGATGGAGGACGTGGCGGTCATCGTTGTGACCGTGCTGCTGACCTGGGCGCTGTACGTGTTTTTCAGCAAGACCAAGCTGGGTCTGGCGATGCAAGGCGCCTCGCAGAACCAGCTGGCGGCCTATTACATGGGGGTGCCGGTCAAGCGTGTGCAGGGTTTCATCTGGGGGCTGGCCGGTGTCGTGGCCGGGATCGCGGGGATCCTGTTCGCCGCCAAGGGCTCGGTCGATCCAACCACCGGGCTGCTGGGGATCAAGGCCTTTGCGGCGGCGGTCATCGGCGGGTTCGGCAGCCTGCCCGGAGCTTTGGCGGGCGGCCTGATCGTCGGCGTGATCGAACCCTTCGCCAGCCGCTACATCGCCGCGGGCTACAGCCAGATCGCGCCTTACGCGCTGTTGCTGGCGGTGCTGATCTTCCGTCCGCACGGCCTGTTCAGCCAGGTCCGGGTCAAGAAGGTCTGAGCGCATGAGGATCGTTTTCAAAACCGACTACATGCAGGACATCCGCCCGTGGAAGGACGGATACCAGTTGTCGCTCTATCTGATCCTGCTGGCGGTAGTCATGGCCGCGCCTTGGTGGCTGGACGCGTTCTATCTGGGAGAGCTGACGAACGTTCTGATCTGGGCCATCGCCGGGCTGGGCCTGATGATCCTGACCGGGCATACCGGCCAGGCCAGCCTGGGCCACGCGGCGTTTCTGGCCTTTGGCTGTTATGCCAACGTGATCCTGATCGAGGCCAGCGTGCCGTTTCTGGTGGCATTTCCGCTGGCCGGCATTCTGACCGGCATCGCCGGGGTCACGGTCGCCATTCCTGCCCTGCGGCTGCACGGCATCTATCTGGCGATCTTCACCCTGGCTCTGTCGATCCTGATGGACGACCTCATCGTTCTTGCCGAACCAATCACCGGCGGCGTGGCGGGCAAGTACATGGGCGGAGTCGAAATATTCGGCCATCTGGTCGATCGTTGGGGCACGCCCGAGCAGTTCTACTGGCTGGTGCTGGCCGTCACGGTTCTGGTCACGCTGGGCTATATCAACCTTCTGCGTACGCCGCTGGGGCGCAGCTTCATCGCGGTGCGTGACTCGGAAGTGTCCGCGCAGGCGATGGGCATCGACATCGCGCGCACCAAGACAGTGTCCTTCGCCCTGTCTTGCGCCGTTACCGGATGGGCGGGTGCGCTGATGGGCCTCTATGCCGGGGCCTTCAACAACGAAACCTTCAGCGTGGTGATCTCGATCCAGCTGCTGATGATGATCGTGATCGGCGGGCTGGGCTCGATCCACGGCGCGTTTCTGGGCGCCATCGTCATCGGGTTTCTGCCGCAGTTCCTGTCGATCGCCAAGGAATATGCAGGCGCCCTGTTCGGTGGCGGAACCGTCGCCATTCCGGGGCTGGAATTCGGCATCTTCGGCATGATCCTGATCGGGTTCATCCTGTTCGAGCCGATGGGCATCTATGGTCGCTGGCTGAAAATCCGTACCTGGTTCGAGCTGTTCCCCTTCTACCGCAAGGACATGTTCAAGCGGCAGAAATCCTATCTCAAGACGGAGCGCCTGAGATGAGCCTGCTGGAATTCGAGAACGTCACCCTGAAATTCGGTGGCCTGACGGCGGTTAACGACCTGTCCTTTTCGGTCGAAGAAGGCGAGGTCTTTGCCATCGTCGGCCCGAACGGGGCGGGCAAATCCACGGTGTTCAACCTGATCTCGCGCTTCTACGACCCATACGCGGGCCAGATCCGGTTCGACGGGCACGATCTGCTGCAGGTCAAGCCCTCGGGCGTGGCCGCCTATGGCGTGGCGCGCACCTTCCAGAACATCGAGCTGTTCGAACATGCCACCGTGTTGCAGAACCTGCTGGTCGGGCGGCACCGCCACCGGCGGACCAATCTGTTGTCCGACGTGTTTTTTACCCCCTCGGCCCGCCGGCAAGAGATGGAGAACCGCGAGAAGGTCGAAGAGATCATCGATTTCCTCGACCTGCAGGCCTATCGCGACAAGATGATCGCCGGGCTTCCCTACGGCGTCCGAAAGGTGGTCGAGGTCGCGCGCGCGCTGGCCACCGACCCCAAGCTGCTGCTGCTGGATGAACCGGCCTCGGGGCTGTCGGTCGAGGAAACAACCGACATGCGTTGGTGGATCGACGACATCCGGCGGCAGATGGGGATCACGGTGCTGATGGTCGAACATGACATGGGGCTGGTCTCGGGCGTGTCCGACCGGGTGCTGGCCATGGCCGATGGGGCGAAACTGGCCCTTGGGACACCGGCGCAGGTGCAATCGCATCCCGCCGTCGTCGAAGCCTATCTGGGGAAAGCCTCATGAGCGCACCGATCCTGAGCATCCGCAACATCGAAAGCTTCTATGGTCCGATCATGGCGATACGCGGCGTGTCGCTGGACGTGCGCCCGGGCCAGATCGTTTCGATCCTGGGCGCCAACGGGGCGGGCAAGACGACGCTGATGAAGACCGTCTCGGGCGTGATGGACCCGGAAAAGGGAACGATCACCTTCGACGGCGAGGAAATCCAGGGGCTGGAGCCGCACAAGATCGTCCAAAAGGGCATCGTGCATGTGCCCGAGGGGCGCGAGGTGTTCCCGCTGCTGACGGTGAACGAAAACCTCAGCCTGGGGGCCTATACCCTGCATGACAAGGCCCAGATCGAGCGCGACCGCGAGTTGGTGTTTTCCTACTTCCCGGTCCTGAAGGAACGCCGCAACCAAGAGGCCGGCACCCTGTCGGGCGGGCAGCAGCAGATGCTGGCCATCGGCCGCGGCCTGATGGCCAACCCGCGTATCATGCTGCTGGATGAACCCTCGCTGGGCCTGTCGCCGCTGCTGGTGCAGGAGATCTTCGGCATCCTCAGACGCCTGAATGACGAGCAGAACATGACCATGATGCTGGTCGAGCAGAACGCCAACGCCGCGCTGGAACTGGCCGATCATGGCTATGTCATGGAGGTCGGGCGCATCGTGATGGACGGCCCCGCCGACGTGCTGATGCGCTCCGAGGACATCCAGAACTTCTATCTGGGCGTGCAGGAGGAAGGCGCGCGGGAAAACCGCCGCTGGAAACGCAAGAAGACGTGGAGGTGAGCCGGATGAACATGACCACCCTGCCCCCGCAGACCACCATCAACGGCGTTCAGTTCAACGCCACCCCCGGCCAGCGCCCCGTGCGGGTCGATGGCTGCGTAACCATCCCCGAGCTGTTCCAGAAACGCTGTGCTGCCCTGGGCGACCGCACCGCGCATCGGGAAAAGGATCTGGGCATCTGGAAATCCTATTCCTGGGCCGACTATTGGCAGCACGCCAAATGGATCGGGCTGGCGCTGCGCAAGCTGGGGCTGCAGCGCGGCGAGGTCGTCTCGATCCTGTCCGAGGACCGCAAGGAATGGGCGTGGTTCGATCTGGGCATCCAATGCGTCGGCGGCATCGCCTCGGGCGTCTACACCACCGATTCCGCCAGCCAGTTGAAATATCTGGTCAATGACAGCGACAGCCGCTTTCTGATCGTCGAGGACGAAGAGCAGCTGGACAAATTCCTTGACATCGAAGACGAGGTGCCCGGCCTGTTGAAGGTCATCATCCTCGAGGACGAAGGCCTGCACGACCTGACCCATCCCCGCTGCATGATGATCGAGGATCTTTATGCCCTCGGCCGGGAAGCCGAGCGCGAAGAACCGGGCCGCTTCGAGGCTGAAATCGCGCTGGCCACGCCGCAGGATACGGCGCTGCTGATCTATACCTCGGGCACCACCGGCATGCCCAAGGGCGCGATGCTGAGCAACGAAAACATCATGGCCGCGATTGAATGCGGCGCACGCTGCCTGCCCGCGCTGGAAACCGACGAGCAGCTTTGCTTTCTGCCGCTGTGTCATATACTTGAACGCGACGTCTCGATCTATTTCCCGCTGGCCTCGAAATGCACGGTGAATTTCGCCGAAAGCCCCGAGACGGTATTTGCCAACCTGCAGGAAGTGTCGCCCTCGACCTTCACCGCCGTCCCGCGCGTGTGGGAGAAGATCTATTCGCAGGTGCTGATCATGGCCCAAGAGGCCACCCCGGCCGGGCGCGCCGCCTTTGGAATGGCGCTGAAGGCCGGGATGAAACGGGCCGACTACATCCTGCAGGGCAAACCGGTGCCACCGGCGGTGGCCGCGAATTTCTGGCTGTGGGACCGGCTGGTGCTGCGCAACCTGCGCCGGATGCTGGGGATGGACCGGCTGCGGCGCGGCGGGTCCGGTGCGGCCCCGATCTCTCCTGAGCTGCTGAAATGGTACTGGGCCATCGGCGTGCCGCTGGTCGAGGGCTTCGGCATGACCGAGACCTCGGGCATCGCCACGCTGAACACGCCCGAGGCCAACCGCATCGGCACCATCGGCAAGCCCGCACCGGGGATCGATCTGCGCATCTCGGACGGGGACGAAATCCAGATCCGTGGCCTGAACGTGTTCCAGGGCTACTGGCGCAACAATGCCAAGACTGCCGAGACCTTCACCGCCGACGGCTGGCTGCGCACCGGCGATATGGGGCATCTGGACGCGGACGGCTATGTCACCATCACCGGCCGCCTGAAAGACATCATCATTACCGCCGGTGGCAAGAACATCACCCCGGCCGAGATCGAAAGCCGGCTAAAGTTCTCGCATTACATCTCGGACGCGGTGATCATCGGCGATCGCCGCAAGTACCTGACGGCGCTGGTAATGATCGATCAGGAAAATGTCGAAAAATTCGCGCAGGACCGCAAGGTGCCGTTCTCAAACTTCGCCTCGCTCTGCGCCGCCACCGAAGTGCGCGAACTGATCGGCGCGGAAGTTGCCGCGGTGAACAAGGAATTCGCGCGGGTCGAACAGATCAAGGATTTCCGCCTGATCGACGTGCTGCTGACCGCCGAAGATGACGAACTGACCGCGACGATGAAGCTGAAACGCAGCCTGGTGGAAAAGAAACACGCGCATCTCATTGAAGACATGTACAAATAGAACAGGGATCAATCCCAAGGGAGGAAGACACATGACCAAAGCAATCAGACGGCTGGCGGCAGCAACCGCCCTGTCCGCCCTGGCCTCGATGGGCTGGGCCGAAACCCAAGGCGTGACCGACGATGAGATCGTCATCGGCTCGGTCAATGACCTCAGCGGCATTTTTGCCGCCGTGGGGGTTCCGGCCACCAAGGGCGCGAACGTGGTGTTCGACCGGGTCAATGCAAATGGCGGCGTGCATGGCCGCAAGATCCGCTATGTGGTCGAGGACAACGGATACCAGATGCCCCGCGCGATGCAGGGCTACAACAAGCTACTGAACCGCGACAAGGTGTTTGCGATGCTGCAATCGCTGGGCACGCCGATGAATCTGGCCGGGTTCAAGCTGCTGGACCCAAAAGGCATTCCCAATGTCGCCCCCTTGTCGGCCGCGCGGCAGATGCTGCAGGAACCGATGAAGAACAAGTTCACCTCGTTTTCCAGCTATTATGACCAGGCGCGCGCGGGCGTGAAATATCTGGCGCAGGAATTCGGCGGCGACAAGGTCTGCACGATGTATCTGCCCACCGATTTCGGCAAAGAAATCCTTGAAGGCAGCCAGGAAGGCGCCAATGAAGCCGGCATTACCTTTGCCGCGGAAACCACTCATAAACCTGACGAAACCGATTTCGTGGGCTCGCTGAGCAAGCTTAAGGAAGAAGGTTGCGACATCGTAACAATCGCCTTGGGCGTGCGGCAGGCCATCACCGTGGTCGGCACCGCCAAGAAGATGGGCCTGACCGACATGAAGTTCCTAGGCACTTCGGCCAGTTTCCTGACCGTGGTGGCACAGGTGCCGGGTGGCGTGACCGACGGCTTTTTCGCCGCCGCTTCGTGGCAGGACCTGTGGGCCCGCGCGGATGAACCCGCCCCCAAGGCCTTCATCGAGGAATACAAGGCCGCCACCGGCGAAGATCCGGTGGGCTTTTCGATGCTGGGCTATGCGGCGGCCGAAATGATGGTCAAGGCGCTAGAGGCCGCCGGCCCCGAGCTGACACATGACAGCTTTATCGCTGCGATGGAGTCACTGGATTATCAGGATGATCTGGTGGGCAACCACATGACCTTTGGCCCCGACGACCATCAGGGCGCCGATACGGTCTATGTCAGCGTGGTGGAAAACGGGGCGTGGAAGAAGATGCACGAGGAATAACACCAACTTCCGACCACGAAAAAAGGGCTCGCGGATGCGAGCCCTTTCCATTTTGTGCCCTCGGAAGCGATTAACGCTTCGAGAACTGGAATGAACGGCGGGCTTTGCGCTTGCCGTATTTCTTCCGTTCCACGACGCGGCTGTCGCGGGTCAGGAAGCCCGCGGCCTTCAGCGCGCCGCGAAGGCTGGGATCGTACAGCTGCAGCGCTTTCGAGATGCCGTGCTTGACCGCACCGGCCTGACCGGTCAGGCCACCGCCTTTGACGGTTGCGACCACGTCGAATTCACCTTCGACACCGGCAACCTGGAACGGCTGGCGCAGGATCAGCTGCAGAACGGGCCGTGCGAAATACACGTCCTGGTCTTTGCCGTTCACGGTGACCTTGCCGGAGCCCGGCTTGATCCAAACGCGGGCAACAGCGTCTTTACGCTTGCCGGTTGCATAGGAGCGACCCAGCTCGTCACGCACAGGCTCGCGCACGACGGTTTCTTCGGCCACGGTTTCAACGCCTGCGACGGCGCTCAGCTCTTCGAGAGTATTGATCTGATCAGCCATCGGTCATTAGCTCCGGGTGTTTTTCTTGTTCATGGATTTGACATCCAGAACTTCGGGGGCCTGGGCTTCGTGCGGGTGCTCGGCACCGGCATAGATGCGCAGGTTGGTCATCTGCTTGCGCGACAGACGGTTGCCCGGCAGCATGCGCTTGACGGCCTGGTAGACCACGCGCTCGGGGTGCGCGCCTTCCAGGATCTGCTGCTTGGTGCGCGACTTGATGCCACCCGGATGGCCGGTGTGCCAGTAGAAGTGCTCGTCGCGCTTCTTTCCGGTCATCTGGATCTTGTCGGCGTTGATGACGATGACGTTGTCGCCCATGTCCATGTTCGGGGTGAACGACGGCTTGTGCTTGCCACGCAGGCGCATGGCGACGATCGAGGCAAGACGGCCCAGAACAACGCCCTCGGCGTCGATCAGGATCCACTTCTTGTCGATGTCTGCAGGAGTTGCAGAGAAGGTTTTCATGTCAGGACAATCCTGTTTGATGTGAAAGACCGCCCCTGCCGAGGCGGCCCGAATTCGATGGATGGGTATCTAGACGCAAGGAAACTTCAGGTCAAGCGCAGCCGAAGTGTTTTAAGCGAGGAATTTCAATAACTTGCAAAATAGGTATTTATTTACCCCACAAAGTCAGACGCTGATTTGCTCCGGTGGATTGTCCAGCAGGATACGCAGGCGCAACATTGCTTCTTCGAATTTCCGCAGGGAGACGTGTCCGTTCATCGCGATGCGCACAGCGTTGGGTGCGCGCCCGTCCCGCAGGGCGAATTCATCGGCGGATCGAATCTGGATCCCCTCACGCTCGGCCGCGCGACTGAAAGCAGCGGCGCGCCAGCCTGACGGCAGGTGCAGCCACACAAAGGGAATTTCCGGGTCCCAGCTCAAATCGAACCCGCCCAGAGCATTCACCGCCACACGCACATACTCCCCCATCTTCACCCGCACATCCCGCGCCAGCCGACGGGCCGCGGGATCGGTCAGCAGCAGACGGGTCAGCTCGGCCAAAGGCTGGGCAAGGCCAAAATAGCCGTACTCGGCCGACCGACGTAGATCACTGCCGCGGTCACGCGGAGCGATAGCAAAACCCACACGCAGGGCCGGAGTCAGGGTCTTGGAAATGGACGAGACATGCCAGCCGCGATCGGGCGCCAGCGCCCGATAGCTGGGCGCACGCGCCTCGCCCATGCGATAGCAATCGTCCTCGATGATCTGCAGGTCGTGCCGTCGGGCGATCTCGACCACTTTCTGACGCCGCTCCAGTGGCGTGTGGCTGCCGGTCGGGTTCTGCACCTCGGGCGAGACGCAGATCGCCTGCGCCGGAGTCTGGCGCAGGACATGATCCAGCGCTTCGGGGTCGATGCCCCACTTGTCCATCTTTACCCCGACGACCTCGGCCCGCATCAACTCACCGGCGCGGCGGAACCCGGCATAGGACAGGTCCTCGACTAGAACCACGGGTTTCGGCCCGCGCAATAGGGTCTGGAACACAACGCACAACCCGCTTTGGCCACCATGGGTCAGCACGACGTCGTCGGCGTTCAAAGCGCCAAGCGGCAGGTCGGAAAGCCAGTCGACCACCGCCTGCCGCACGCCCTGATAAGCGTCGCGGGTGGGATAGTTCATGAACAAGGCCGGATCGCTCTGCGCCACGCGGGCAAGGCAGGACCGGATCAGGGCCACCTGCCCCACATCCGGCAGACGGGGGCTGAATAGGCTCACATTCTTTTCGTATTTGTCATCGCGCAAATGCAACTGCCGCGACCATACGTCATCCAGCAGAGGCGTCTTGGGCGGCGCCACGAATGTACCACGTCCGACCTCGGCGCTCAGCAACCCCTCGTCGGTCAGGATTGAATAGGCTCGCGCCACCGTACCGGGGGTGATCTTCAGCCGATAGGCCAGGTCGCGTACCGGCGGTAGTTTCGCTCCAACCTTTAGCGTGTTGTTTTCGATGGCCCTTCGGATTGTGTCAGCCACAAGAGTGTATTTGGGCCCCTTGGATTTTGGCAGCTCCTGCAGCCAAATTGTATCCATTACAATTCTTCCTTTGCCTCAACACAATCCTGTGTGTACTGCGGTGAATGTACCGAACATTTTAGTTTTGTGTCAATACAATTTGAAAGGATACCCAGATGACACGCGCAATGCACACCTCCGCCCTTCTGCTGCTGAACGACAGCCCGCGGCTGCCGTTGGTCGCCGCATTGGCCGTACGGTTTGCGGCGACTGTCACCAAATGGGAACGCCGGCGCCGCAGCCGCATCAATCTGGGCAAGCTGGATGATCGCCTGCTGCGCGATGTCGGCCTGACCCGCCGCGAGGCGGACCGCGAAAGCCGGCGCCATTTCTGGATCGGATAAAGCATCCCTAGTCCCGTTCGCGGGACCTCTTCCTGGGCCGGGGTCAGTCCCCCGGCCTTTTTTCATCCGAACGCCGCCGCAGCCGAGCCCGCGGGGGGCAGCGAATAGGTCATGCTGGCCCGGGCGCAGGGGGCGTCGGCCCCATCCGAATACATCAGCACGTCCCCCACGGCCAGCGACCGCCCCAGCTTGAGCAACCGGCAATGCGCGATCAGATCGGTGCCGCCTTCGGGCTTGCGCAGGAAATCCATCGAACTGTTGGTGGTCACCGCCAGCGATTGCCGCCCCTTTCGCGCCAAAACCATCGAATAGACGCACACATCGGCCAGGGCGAACATCGAGGGCCCGGACACGGTGCCGCCCGGGCGCAGGTGCCGGTCTTCGACAACCAGGCGCATGGTGATCGTGTCCTCGGTCAGGGCTTCGACCACGAAATCCCTGTGTACCTGCGGAAAGACCTGCGCCAGGTACTGCGACAGTTCTTCCTTGTTCATTGCCAATGACATGCTTCCCCTCCTCGATTTGCCGACCTAGAGTTGGCCCGACAGCCAGCGGGAGGGCAAGATGGCAATTTTGGAACGTAGCGACACCGGGGCGATCGCCCATCTGAAACTGAACGCGCCCGAGCGGCTGAACGCCCTGAGCGACGAGATGCTGGCCGCGATGCAAACCGAACTGGACGCTCTGCGCGATGACCGGTCCATCCGCGCGGTGATCCTGTCGGGCGCGGGCAAGGCTTTCTGCGCCGGCCACGACCTGAAACAGATGACGGCGGGCCGTCAGGCCGAGGACGGCGGCAAGGCCTATTTCACCGACCTGTTCAACCGTTGCGCGCGGATGATGATGTCGATCCAGTCACTGCCCCAGCCGGTGATCGCGCAGGTTCACGGGATCGCTACCGCAGCGGGATGCCAGTTGGTGGCGACCTGTGATCTGGCCATCGCGGCAGACAGCACCCGGTTCGGTGTGAACGGCGTGAATATCGGCCTGTTCTGCTCGACGCCGATGGTCGCGCTCAGCCGCAACATCCCGCGCAAACAGGCCTTTGAAATGCTGACCACCGGCGACTTCATCCCGGCCCAACGCGCAGCCGAGTTGGGCCTGATCAATCGCGCGGTCCCCGAAACCGAGTTACAACAGGAAACATGGGCCCTGGCCGAAAAGCTGGCCTCGAAACTGGGGGCTGCCGTCAAGATCGGCAAGCAGGCGTTCTATGAGCAGATCCAGATGCCGCTGGAACAGGCCTATGCCTATACCGGAGAGGTAATGGCTCAGAATATGATGCATCGCGACACCGAGGAAGGAATTTCCGCCTTCATCGAAAAACGACCGCCCAATTGGACGCAATGACGCAAAGGTGATGAACAAAATTCTCGAATGTTCGCATTTTTTCACTTTCCAAAAGGGCAACTCTGTGGCAATGCTGGGACAGAGCCGAGGCTCTGACATTCTTTTGGGTCGCCGTGGGCGGAAGGTCCCTCCAGCCGGTCTCTCTCACTGGCGCCAAGATTCCCGCAGCGGCGACCCCAAGATTTACCCCTTTTTCAATGGCTTGACGCAGCAGTGCGTGTAACTGTGGCTGACCGTTGCGCAATCGGCCCGCGTGGCTTATGTGAACGCGCATGACACAGAAATTGCATATCGTGGGCGGCGGCATGGCCGGATCCGAGGCCGCATGGCAGGCCGCCGAGATGGGCGTGGACGTCGTGATTTACGAAATGCGCCCCGAAACTGGCACCTTTGCGCACCAGACCGGCAACCTGGCCGAGATGGTGTGTTCGAACTCGTTCCGGTCGGACGATGACGAGCAGAACGCCGTCGGCCTGCTACATTGGGAGATGCGCGCGGCCAACGGGCTGATCATGGCCAGCGCTGATGCCCACCGCCTGCCCGCCGGCGGTGCCTTGGCCGTCGACCGTGAGCCTTTTGCCGAGACCGTCACCGCGCGCCTGAAAGCGCACCCCCGGGTCAGCGTCAGCCATGAAGAGGTGACAGAGCTGCCGGACCAAGGCCACTGGATCTTTGCCACCGGCCCTCTGACCTCACCCGCTCTGGCTCAGGCAATCCAGCGCGAGACCGGCGCCGAAGCGCTGGCCTTTTTCGACGCGATCGCCCCGATCGTCTATGCCGACACGATCGACATGAGCAAGGCGTGGATGCAGTCGCGCTATGACAAGGGCGAGACCGAGGAAGAACGAACCGCTTATCTGAACTGCCCGATGGACCGCGACCAGTACGAAGCTTTTATCGATGCGCTGCTGGCCGCCGACAAGACCGAGTTCCACGAAGGTGAGACCGCCGGCTATTTCGACGGCTGCCTGCCGATCGAGGTGATGGCCGAACGGGGCCGCGAGACCCTCCGCCATGGGCCGATGAAACCGGTGGGCCTGACCAATCCGCACCAGCCGGACGTCAAACCCTATGCGGTGGTACAACTGCGCCGCGACAACGCTTTGGGCACGCTGTTCAACATCGTGGGATTCCAGACCAAGATGAAATACGGCGCGCAGACCGAGGTGTTCCGGATGATCCCGGGGCTCGAGAATGCCAGCTTTGCCCGGCTGGGCGGCATCCACCGCAACACGTTCATCAACTCGCCCACCCTGCTGGACGCGCAGATGCGGCTGAAAACCAGGCCGAACATCCGGTTCGCCGGACAGATCACAGGGGTCGAAGGCTATGTCGAAAGCGCCGCGATGGGTCTGCTGGCCGGACGTCTGGCGGCTGCCGAGATTCTGGGCCACTCCCTGCCCCCGGTACCGCAGGACAGCGCCATGGGCGCGCTGATCCATCACATCACCGGCGGGGCCGAGGCCAAGACTTTTCAGCCGATGAACGTGAATTTCGGCCTGTTCCGGCCGGTCGACGGGTTGAAAGGCGGACGGCGCGGCCGCAAGGACCGCTACAAGGCCTATACCGACCGCGCCAAGGCCGCATGGCAGGCGTGGCTGGCCCAAGCCGACTGGACGCAGGACGCCGCGCCCGCCTAGACTGAGCGCATGAGCAAAAAATACCTCGACAAGACCTATGAGCTGAATTCGCCCCAGGAAACGCAGGCGCATTATCAGAAATGGGCCGCGTCCTACGAGGATGAAGTGGCCGAACACGGCTATGCCACTCCGGGCCGCGTGGCCGAGGCGCTGTGGGACAGGTTTCCGCACCCGCAGGAACCCGTACTGGATTACGGATGCGGCACGGGTCTGTCGGGCGTTGCGTTGCACAAGGCCGGATTTCGCGTGATCGACGGTATGGACCCGACCCCGCGCATGTTGGAGGGGGCCGAGGCCAAGGGAGTGTATCGCAGCCTGACCCCCTTCGAGATTACCGACCCCAGCCCCGTGCAAACCGGCGCTTATCGCGCCATCACGGCCATCGGTGTGATCGGCGCAGGCGCAGCGCCGCCCGAAACCTTCGACATGCTGATGAAGGCCTTGCCCAAAGGGGGCCTGCTGGCCTTTTCGTTCAACGATCACACTCTGCAGGACCCGGCCTATACCGTCCGCCTGAGCGAATGGCTGGACATCGGCGCCGCGCGGCTGCTGTTTCGCGAACACGGGCCACACCTTCCGGGTCTGGATTTGAAGTCCGACGTTTATATCGTTGAAAAACTGTGACATTCATCACCCGTTTCGCCCCATCTCCAACCGGCCCCCTGCATCTAGGGCACGCCTATTCCGCGCTGCTGGCCCATGACATGGCCCACGCCAGGGCCGGGACGTTTCTGCTGAGGATCGAGGACATCGACCAGAGCCGCGCCCGCCCCCATTGGGAGGCGCAACTGAAAGACGATCTGGCTTGGCTGGGCCTCAGCTGGCCCGAACCGGTCATGCGGCAATCGGATCGGCTGGACCTGTATCACCGCGCGTTGGACGCAATGTGGGCGCGCGGCCTGCTGTATCCCTGCACCTGCAACCGCCGCGACATCGCCGCGGCCGCCAGCGCGCCACAAGAAGGCCAGCCGATGCTGGGCCCGGACGGGATCGTCTATCCCGGAACGTGCCGCTCACGCTGGACCCCCGAGGCCGCGCGCCAGCCGCGACCGACCGACCTGCCCTTGCGCCTGAACATGGCCGAGGCCTTGAAACAGATCAACTCCGCCCTCCAACCATCTGCTAAAACGACTAATTCAGCGCTGGCATTCATCGAGCAAGGTCACGGTCCCGGCGGAGAGACCGGGGCCATCACCATCGAGGCTGATCAACTGCGCAGTGCCGTCGGTGACGTGGTTCTGTCCCGACGCGGAATGGGCACCTCGTATCACCTGTCGGTGGTTCTGGACGATGCCGCGCAGCAGATCACCCATGTGGTGCGCGGGCAGGATCTGTTCGAGGCCACCTGCATCCACGTGGTGCTGCAACGTCTACTGGAATTGCCGACGCCGATCTATCACCATCACCGCTTGATCCGCGATGACACGGGCAAGCGGCTGGCCAAACGCGACGACGCCCGCGCAATCGCGAAATATCGCGAGGAAGGCGCCTCGCCGCAGGACATCCGCGCAATGGTCGGGTTGTGAGGCACCGCCGTCAGGCCAACGGCGCCATCAATTCGACCTCATCACCATCGCGGACGGCGGTGTAGAAGCAGCTGCGCCGATTGGTGTGACAGGCCGGGCCGGTCTGATCGACCAGAACCAGCAGGCAGTCGCGGTCGCAATCCACCCGCAGATCGACCAGCTTTTGCACATGGCCCGAGCTTTCGCCCTTGATCCAGAACGCTTGGCGCGAGCGAGACCAATAGGTCACGCGCCCGGTCTCCAGCGTCTTGCGCACGGCCTCGGCATTCATCCAGGCCATCATCAGCACCTCTCCGGTGTCGTGCTGCTGGGCGATGGCGGGGATCAGCCCCGTTTCGTTGAATTTCAGCGTTGACGGGTCAAATGAGACGGCGCGCGACATGGCAAAAACCTTTTGCATCCCAGAACATGGCCACTATGTATGGGGAACACGCAGCGAGGGGAACCCATGTCCGGCGAAACCGATCTGATCAAGCTTTATTCCGGCCGCATTCTTGAACTGGCCGCCGACATCCCGCATTTGCAGCGCCTGGAAAGCCCCGGTGCAACCGTCAAGAAACGCTCGCCCCTGTGCGGGTCGACCGTCACCGTGGACGTCAAAGTGAAGGATGGCCGGGTTTCCGAGTTCGGGCAGGATGTGAAAGCCTGCGCGCTTGGCCAGGCCGCGGCCTCGGTGGTCGGCGGTGCCGTGATCGGTGCGACGCGCGCTCAGATCGAGCAGGCGCGCGATCAACTCAAGGCCATGCTCAAACAGGACGGCCCCGCCCCTGACGCGCCTTTTGACGGGCTCGAGGTGCTGATGCCCGCGCGCGACTACAAGAACCGCCACGCCTCGATCATGCTGGCGTTGGACGCCACCGCCGAGGCCATGGCGCAGGCGGAACAGGCCAATTGCGCCTGAACATGGCATTTTCAGCACGTTGCATTTAACCTCCGGCCATATTTGCCGGAGATTTCAATGGAAAACCTGCTCGAACATTTCGTGACCCTGTGGGTTGTCATCGACCCGATCGGCACCATTCCGGTTTTCATCGCCGTAACCGCCGGCATCGATGTCGCCGCGCGCAGACGGACCGCCCTGCAGGCGGCCCTTGTCAGCGCGGGCGTCCTGCTGTTCTTCCTGGTGTTCGGCCAATTGTTGATCGAGGCGCTCGATATCGGCCTGAACTCGTTCCAGGTGGCTGGCGGAATCATCCTGTTTTTGTTCGCCCTGTCGATGATCTTTGGCGAGAGCAAACCCGAGGTCGACCAACGCGTGGCCGAGGAAGACCGGCAGGACCAGCTGCACCAGCACAACCCCGCAATCTTCCCGCTGGCGGTGCCGTCTCTGGCCTCGCCCGGAGCGATGCTGGCCATCGTCATCCTGACCGACAATCACCGCTACAGCTTGGTCGATCAGGGCATCACCGCGCTGATCATGCTGACGGTGCTGGCGGCCGCCTTTGTATTGATGCTGCTGGCCGAGCCGATCATCCGCCTGATCGGCCATTCCGGCGCTGCCATCATCAGCCGCGTGATGGGCATGATCCTCGCCTCGGTCGCGGCCAACTCGGTTCTGTCGGCGCTGCTGGAAATCATCAAGACGGGACAATTATAAAAAACCGCCGCTCCTTCCGGGCGAAAGGGCGGCGGCAGTCATGCGTGTCTCGTGTGGGGTCCGGGTTCCGCGCGGGGCCGAGGCACGGCCCCTTCAAGGGGTTTGGGACAGGCAGGTCACCCTTGACTGAGATGGGGATGACAGCGCGGTGCTATCGGCACGAGATCGCAGGCAGAAAGGGTCAGAACCCGACAGGCAGATGCAGCGCCACCATCAGCATCACGATCAAGGACGCCGCGCCAGCTGCATCTTGCAGCAGCGTGCTTTGCGAACGGCTGATTGCGGTCTTGATCTGGCTCAGCATGGCGTCTCCTCCGGTCTGGCTTTAATGCTTTGTTGACCTTTTGTTCTCATATTTCTCCGAGTCGGTAAAGAACTTTTTGAGAACATTTGTGAACTATTCGGGGACTGAGTCCCTAACCCACTGAAATCAAACGGATCGCTTGATCCTGTTTCATCAGCCACAGAAGAACGCGCGCCGCGTTGCCGCGCTCGGTGGTCAGCTTGGGGTCGATGGCCAGCAATGCACGGGCATCCGTCTGGGCGATTTCCATCAATCCGGCCTGCCTCTCTAGGTCGGCGATCTGGAACCGGGGCAAACCGGACTGCGCCGTCCCGATCAGGTCGCCTGCTCCGCGCATTTCAAGATCGGTCTGCGCGATGCGGAATCCGTCCTCGGTTTCGCGCAGCACTTCCAGCCGCCTGCGACCGCCCTCGCTCAGCGGGGCTTGGTACATCAACAGGCAGGTCGAGGCCCCCTCGCCGCGCCCGACCCGCCCGCGCAGCTGGTGCAGCTGCGCCAGGCCAAAGATCTCGGCGCGTTCGATAACCATGATCGTGGCATTGGGCACGTTAACGCCGACCTCGATCACCGTCGTGGCCACCAGCACCTTAGTCTGCCCCGCCTGAAAGGCCGCCATGGCCGCGTCTTTCTCGGACGGAGGCATCTGGCCATGCACCAGCCCGACCACGCCTTCGTCCAATTGCGCCCGCAGATGTTTGAACCGCTCCTCGGCGGCGGTTAGATCCGAAACCTCGGATTCATCCACCAGAGGGCAGACCCAATAGCACTGCCGCCCCTCGCCGATCGCACGTCGCAGATGGTCCACAACCTCGTTCATGCGTTGCGTGCTGACGATAGCGGTCTTGACCGGTTTGCGCCCGGGCGGCTTTTCATCAAGCACCGACACGTCCATGTCGCCGTATTGCGACAGCGCCAGGCTGCGGGGGATCGGCGTGGCGGTCATGACCAGAACATCGGCACCCCTGCCCTTTTCCGACAGTTCCATCCGCTGGCGCACCCCGAACCGGTGTTGTTCATCCACGATGGCCAGCCGCAGATCCTTGAACGCGACATCGCTTTGGAACACCGCATGGGTTCCGACCAAAATCTGGATGTCCCCGGCCTGTAAGGCCGCCAGTTTCGCGCGCCGCTCGGCGCCCTTGTCGCGCCCGGTCAGGATCTCGAGCACCACACCGGCATCTTCGGCCAGCGGGCGCAGCCCTTCCAGGTGCTGACGGGCCAGAATCTCGGTCGGCGCCATCATCACACCCTGACCGCCGGCCTCGACGGCGATCAACAAGGCCATGAAGGCCACCAATGTCTTGCCCGCGCCGACATCGCCCTGAAGCAACCGGTTCATCCGCGCGTCCGAGGCCATGTCGGCCGCGATCTCGCGGATTGCGCGCTGTTGTGCCTGCGTCGGTTGATAGGGCAGTTTTTTCAGCACCTTCGACTGCAAAGCGCCGGTGCCGACGCTGACGATCCCGCGCGACTTGCGCTCACGCTGCCGCGCCAGGGCAAGGGTCAGTTGGTGGGCGAAAAGCTCATCATAGGCCAGACGCTCGCGTGCGGGTGCGAATGGGGCAACGTCATCGGCACCGCGTGGATTGTGGGCGTCGCGGATCGCTTCGGGCCATCCCGGCCATCCCCGGCGCTGAACCAAGGCCGGGTCCGCCCATTCTGCAAGATCCGGCACCCGGGCCAGCGCGCTTTGCGCCGCCTTGAAGGCGGTTTTCTGCGTCACCCCCTGGGTCAAGTGATAGATCGGCTCGAATTCCGGGATGGACCCGGCCTGATCGATCGGCACGACATGATCGGGGTGAACCATTTGGGCCGTACCGTCAAACAGTTCCAGCTTTCCCGAAATCACCCGCCGCGCCCCTTCCGGCAGGATTTTCTTCAGGTAGTCGCCGCGCGCATGAAAGAACACGAGTTGGAAATCACTCTGGCTGTCCTGCACAAACACCCGATAGGCGCCGCCCCGGTTGCGCGGCGGACGATGGGCGCCCACGGTCGCCTCAACGGTCAGGGTCGCCGGCAGGTCAACGCCGTGGATCGTGTCACGTCTGCGCCTGTCGATCACCGCATAAGGCAAGGCGAACAGCAGGTCGCGCGGCGTCTCAAGCCCAATCTGCCCCAACAGACGGGCCGTCTTGGGCCCGACGCCGTCCAGCGTCTCGAGTCCCGCAAACAGCGGGAAGAGCTGCTCGGGGCGCCCGCTCATGCGTCCCCGATCAGGTGCAGCCATTCGTCTTCATCCAGGACCTTGACTCCAAGTTCGGCCGCCTTTCTGGCCTTGGACCCGGCACCCGGACCCGCAACCACGATATCGGTTTTCTTGCTCACCGAGCCGGACACCTTGGCCGCCAATGCCTCGGCCCGGGCCTTGGCCTCGGCGCGGGTCATTTTCTCGAGCGTTCCGGTAAACACGATGGTCTTTCCCGCGACCGGGCTGTTGCTGGTATCGGGCCGGACCGCATCCAGCACGTTCAACTGCGCCACCAGGTCGTCAATGGTTTTCCGCTCGGCCTCTTGCGCGAATGTCGAAACCAGGGTGCGGGCCATTACCTCGCCCACGCCATCGATACTTAGCAGTTCCTGCCATTCGGGGCCCTCAAAATCGGCGGCGGCGGTCATCGCTTTTTCAAACGCCTCCCACGAGCCATAGTGGTTGGCCAGCAGGTTCGACGCAGCCTCGCCCACATGCCGGATCCCCAGTGCAAACAGCAGCCGGGCCAGCGCAACGGTGCGCTTTTCGTCGATCGCGGCCCACAATTTTGCAACGCTCTGCCGGCCCCAGCCCTTGCGGTTGGCCAGTTTGTTCAGGTTCTTCGCGTCGCGTTGCTGCAGCGTGAAGATGTCCACCGGAGTTTTCACGGGCAGATCAGGATCTTCATAGAACATCTCGATCTGCTTGGCACCCAAACCTTCGATGTCGAAAGCCTTGCGCGAAACGAAATGTTTCAGCTTTTCAACGGCCTGCGCCGGGCAGATGACCCCACCTGTGCAGCGGCGCACTGCGTCGCCCTCCTCTCGGATGGCATCGCTGCCGCATTCGGGGCACTTGGTCGGAAACTCGAAAGGCACGGCCCAGTCGGGGCGTTTGCTCAGATCGACGTCGGCGATCTTTGGAATCACGTCACCGGCACGATAGACCTGCACCCAGTCGCCGACGCGGATATCCTTGCCATCGCGGATCACGTTACTCTTGGCGTCACGCCCGGCGATATAGTCTTCGTTGTGCAGCGTGGCGTTCGATACAACCACGCCCCCCACGGTCACCGGGTGCAGGCGCGCAACCGGGCTGAGCGCGCCAGTTCGGCCGACCTGAATGTCGATTGCTTCGAGCCCGGTCCAGGCCGTTTCGGCCGGAAACTTGTGCGCGATCGCCCAACGCGGCGTTGTCGAGCGAAAGCCCAACCGCGCCTGCAGCGCCAGGTCGTTAACCTTGTAGACCACGCCATCGATGTCATGGCCCAGTGTCGCGCGCTGCTCTTCGATCGCCCGGTAGTGGGCCAGCATCTCATCAACCGAGCGGCACAGTTGCGTCAATTCATTGGTGGCAAACCCCAAGGCGGCCAGCCGGGACAGGCCATCGACCTGGGTACGCCCCAGCGGTTCGGACAGCTCGCCCCAAGCATAGGCGAAGAACCGAAGTGGGCGCGAACGGGTGACTTCGGGGTTCAACTGGCGCAGCGATCCCGCCGCCGCGTTTCGGGGGTTTGCAAACAGCTTGCCCCCGATTTCAGTTTGTTTCTGGTTCAGCCGGGCGAAATCCTCATGCGACATGTAGACCTCGCCCCGGACCTCCAGGATCTCGGGCGCATCGGTGAGAGTTTTCGGAATGTCGCGAACGGTCATCGCGTTGGCAGTGACGTTCTCGCCTACCTCACCGTCACCGCGGGTCGCGGCCTGAACCAACGTGCCGTTTTCATAGCGCAGGGACAGGGACAACCCGTCAATTTTCGGCTCGGCGGTAAATTCAGGCACTTTGTCTTCTTGGAGCCCCAGGTATTTCTGGACCGACCGAACGAAGTCCCGCACATCCGCCTCGTCGAAAGCGTTGCCCAGCGACATCATCCGAACCGCGTGACGAACCTTTTCGAACCCGTCCGACGGGCGAGCCCCGACCTGTTCGCTCGGGCTGTCCGGGCGTTTCAGATGCGGAAACCGCGCCTCGATTTCCTGATTTCGGCGCTTCAGCGCATCATATTCCGCGTCGGAAATCTCTGGAGCGTCCTCACCGTGATACAAATCATTCGCCCGCGTCAACTCGGACGCCAGGCGCGCCAGCTCCTCCTTGGCCTGGTCTTCGGTCAGGTCTTGCACGGGAATCGGATTGCTCATGGCCTCGCCCTGTCATGTCTGGTTGGCACCAGTGATAGGGCGAGGCCATGGCCAGGTCCAGACGTGCTGAGCCGTGAGTGGAATTGCCGCCCTGGACCTCCGGCGGCGTGTTTGAGGCCGATCAGGCGCCGACGGCCAGGCGGTTTTCCTCGATGCCGTCCTTCTGGGGGTCGCGCAGCACGTATCCCCGCCCCCAGACCGTCTCGATATAGTTGTCGCCACCGGTGGCATTGCTGAGCTTCTTGCGAAGCTTGCAGATGAAGACGTCGATGATCTTCAGTTCCGGCTCGTCCATCCCGCCGTAGAGGTGGTTGAGGAACATCTCCTTGGTCAGGGTCGTGCCCTTGCGCAGGCTGAGCAGTTCTAGCATCTGATATTCCTTGCCGGTCAAATGAACCGCCTGCCCGTCCACCTCGACGGTCTTGGCATCCAGGTTCATCGCGATCTTGCCGGTGCGGATAATCGACTGCGAATGCCCCTTCGACCGTCGGATGATTGCGTGGATCCTGGCCACCAGTTCTTCGCGGTGGAACGGTTTCGTCAGGTAATCATCGGCCCCGAAACCGAACCCTTTGATCTTGCTTTCGGTATCATCGGCCCCCGACAGGATCAGGATCGGCGTTTCAACTCGGGCGATGCGCAGCTGGCGAAGCACTTCATGACCGTTCATATCCGGCAGATTCAGGTCCAGAAGGATCAGATCATAGTCATACAGTTTCGCCAGATCGATCCCTTCCTCGCCCAGATCCGTCGCATAGACGTTCAGGTTGGCGTGTGTCAGCATCAGTTCGATGCTTTTCGACGTTGTGGGATCATCCTCGACAAGAAGTATGCGCATTCTGCTGCTCCAGTTCAGGTCTGTTCATTCCGGTTTGATCCGAGCCTGACCACAAATGGTTAATCTGACGTTACCGTTGATTCATTTATTCGCTTTCGCCTTTAGGTTGTCTATATTTTTTTAAGGCCGTCACCTTCAGCGCATCGATTCCGTGTTCGGCCACCGCCGCAACCCAGCTGTTGAACTCCTCGTCGCTCAGCCCATAGCGTTTCTTGGCGTCCGACAACGTGATCAGGCCATACAGTACGCCGCGCACTACCATGGCCTTCCTAGAGGCGACCCACCGACTGGTATCGGGCGGCGGCAGATCGGCCCGCGACAGAACCGTTCCATCCGGCAGGGTTATCGACCTTGGTCCCTCAACTTTGTGCAAATACATCCTGCGACCCTTTTTCTTTTGTCACAAAGCTGGCGTCAGTCTACTTAATGCGGCGTGAAACCGCCTCTTGAGAGTGCGTAGAATTTTCTTATATTCTGCCGGTCTTTCTTAACCCGGACTGGAACAGCCCATGGCCCTCGACACCGAGACTCCTCTGAACTCGCTTGGCTTTGCCAAACCCCCGTCGGAAACGCGGGTGGTCGTTGCCATGTCGGGCGGTGTCGACAGCTCGGTCGTGGCGGCTTATCTGGCGGATCAGGGCTATGACGTGGTCGGTGTGACGCTGCAACTGTATGACCACGGGGCGGCGCTGGCCAAAAAGGGCGCTTGTTGCGCCGGGATCGACATCCACGACGCCCGCCGCGTGGCCGAGGAGCGCGGCTTTCCGCACTACGTTCTGGATTATGAAAACATCTTCAAGGACGCCGTGATCGACGAGTTCGCCGACAGCTATCTGGCCGGCGCGACTCCGGTGCCCTGCATCCGCTGCAATGAGCGCGTCAAGTTCAAGGATCTGCTGGAAACGGCCAAGGATCTCGAGGCCGACTGCATGGCCACCGGCCACTACATCCAGCGCAAGATGGGCCCCAATGGCCCCGAATTGCACTGCGCCGAAGATGCCAACCGCGACCAGTCCTATTTCCTGTTCTCGACCACGCCCGAGCAGCTGGAATTCCTTCGCTTTCCGCTGGGGCACTTGCCGTCCAAGGACGCGACCCGGCAAATGGCTGCGCAATACGGGCTGAGCGTGGCGGACAAGCCCGACAGCCAG
The DNA here is from genome assembly GCF_059613325.1 of Ruegeria sp. BHSA191. Lineage (NCBI taxonomy): Bacteria > Pseudomonadati > Pseudomonadota > Alphaproteobacteria > Rhodobacterales > Roseobacteraceae > Ruegeria > Ruegeria sp. BHSA191. The sequence continues at coordinate 277,095 of NZ_JBXWSH010000003.1, read as the reverse complement.
GACATCTGCTTCGTGCCCAACGGCAACTATGCCAGCGTGATCGAGAAACTGCGTCCCGGCGCGGCCGAACCCGGCGAGATCGTTCACGCCGACGGTCGCGTTCTGGGTCAGCATGAGGGCGTGATCCACTACACGATCGGCCAGCGACGCGGCCTTGGCATCGGCGGGCTCTGTGAGCCGCTCTATGTCGTCAAGCTGGACGTGGACCGCAAACAGGTCGTCGTCGGCCCCAAGGAGATGCTGGCCACCCGCACCATCCCCGTGCGCGAGATCAACTGGCTGGGCGACGAACCCTTTACTTCGCAAAAGGAATGGCATGTCTCGGTCAAGGTACGTTCGACCCGCCCCCCGCGCGAGGCGATCATTCGCCCTCTGTCGAACACTACTGCCGAGGTCGAATTGCTGACGCCAGAGGAAGGTGTTTCTCCTGGGCAGGCCTGCGTGTTTTATGAAACCGGGGGCAGCCGCATTTTTGGCGGTGGCTGGATCTGGCGCGGTTACTGAACCGCGTCGGTCCACGAGTTGCTGAGGATATAAAGCCCGGCGCAGATCATGACATAGGGCACAAAGTATTCCAGGCGTTGTGCCAGACGTCCCGTCATGATCTGGGCGCGCCCACCGATCAGCCCCACAACCGCAAGAAAGAGAGCGGCCAGGCCGGCCCCTAGCACACCTGCCAGCCGGAAATCGGGGGTCGAGTCGGCCAGCAAGGGGGCGAGGACCGCAAACGTGTCCATCGAAAGACTTGTGAACACCAGCATGGTCACCAGTGCCGAGGCGCTGCCCGGCACAGCGGGGGCGGCCTGCGCCTTTGCACCGCGAAGCTGTCGAAAGGCTCCGAAAAGCCCCAAGGCCAGAGGGATGGTGCCGAGGTAGCCAGCCCGGTGCGGCACCACATCCTCGACCCCCAGTGCCAGCAGGAAGGCCACGCCGATCACCAGCCCCTGTGCCAGCAGGAACCCCAGAACGGCGCGCTGCGGACCGGTGACGATCATCAGGGCGACCAGAGCCATGAGGTTGTCGAGATTGGTCAGAACCTGTGCCATGAAGGCCGAGGCCGCAAAGACCACATGGTCCAGCATCACGGCTTCATCCGCTCCAACACCGCGCGTGCAGCTCGAAGACCGGGCGCTTCGCCACCGCGGCCGAGACGTTCCATCGTGACGGCCATTGCCTGCTCCTGCGCGCCCGGCGCGGCCGACACGGCGCCAAGCGCGGCGGCGATGGTTTCGGGCGTGCAATCATCCAGCAGGCATTCCGGCACCGTTCGGGTCTCGGATACGAGGTTGACCAGTGTGACCGTATCCAGCTTGACCATGCGCTCGGCGATCTTCTGGGTCAGCCAGGTCAGCTTGTAGGCAATCACCATCGGCGTAGATTGGGCCGCCAGTTCCAGCGAGACCGTGCCGGACGCGGCCAAGGCGATCTCGGCTGCGGCAAAGGCCGCGCGCTTGCTGGCCACCGCCTGATCCGTGTCGATGTTGCGGGGGTCCACCACGACCGGTTGACCCGGCCAGGACCTGACATAGGCGGCCACGGTATCGGCCACATGCGCGACCGCAGGAACCACCACCCGCATGTCGGGGCGGTCTTTCATGTATAGATCAAGCGCCGCGCCAAATACGGGCGCCAGCCGATCGACCTCGCCCCGGCGCGAGCCGGGCAAGGCCAGCAGGATCGGCGCGTCGCCAAGACCGTGATCGGCGCGGAACTGCGCGATCTGCGCGTCGGTTGCAACCGGCTCGCTGGCCACTGGGTGGCCGACGAAGTCGCACTCCATTCCGGCGTTTTCCATATAGGGCGGCTCGAACGGCAGCAGGGCCAGAACATGGTCGATGACCTTGGCCATCTTGTCCGCCCTCTTGGGGCGCCAGGCCCAGACGCTAGGCGCGACATAGTGCACGGTCCGTATGCTGCTGCGCGCCTTGACCTGCTTGGCCACGCGCAGCGAAAAGTCGGGGCTGTCGATGGTGATCAGAACGTCGGGCTGGGTGTCCAGAACGGCCTGAGCGGTTTCGGAGATGCGGCGCTTGAGGTGAAAGAACTTGGGCAGAACCTCGACCAGGCCCATCACGCTGAGCTCGGACATCGGAAAGCGGCTGACCAGACCCTGGGCCTGCATCAGCGGCCCGCCGACCCCGTCGAATTCGACATCCGGAACAAGGGTCTTCACCCCCTCCATCAGCGCACCGCCCAGACGGTCGCCCGACGGCTCACCGGCGACCAGAAACACCCGCATCACATTGCCCGCTCGTGCACGTGGAGAAACAAGCCCAGGCGGTCGCATTCCGCGATCACTTGGGGCCGGTCCAACACGATCACCCCGCCCTTTTCGACGACGATACCGGTCAGGCCAGCCGCAACCGCGCCGGTCACCGTGTCTGGCCCGATGGCGGGCAGATCGGCGCGCCGGTCCTGACCGGGTTTGGGCCCCTTGAACAGAATGCCGCCGCCGGCATCGGGGCGCGCAGCCAGCGACTGCAGCATCCACGCCGTACCGAATGCGCCCTCGACCGCCAGAACCTGCCCTTGATGCACCACGCAGGCCTGCCCGATATCGGCGGCCCCCATCGCCCGCAACACGCCGACGGCCCGGTTGGCATCGGCCAGCTCGGCCTCGGTCGGTTGCGCCTGGGTCAGGCATCCCAGAGGGGGCAGCAGGTCGGGCGCGATCTGGTGCGCGGCCTGCACCTGCAGACCGGCATCCTCGAGAACACCGATCACCGCCCGCAACGCGCCATCATCGCCCGACACCAGCGCCTGCTGGATGATCGGAACCAGCGGCGCGGTCTGCGCGTCGATGCGGCCCGGGTCGATTTTTGGGCGGCGCACCGCACCGGCCATGCAGATATTGGTCACGCCGCGCGCCTTCAGCTCGGCAATGAAACTGCCGAGATGCTCCAGGGGAAAGGTGATGTCGGGGCGCAACCTGTCGGGCTGGAACCCCTCAAGGGCGCAGATCAGCGGACGTTCGGCCAGATGCGAGACCAGTTCATCCGGCAAAACGCCCGTTCCCGCGATCAAGGCCAGCATCGGCTCATTTCCTCGGCGTCAGGAACGACCGGTCGGACTCGCCGGTCACGAATTCCACGATCCGGCGGACATAGTCGCTGTCGGTGTCGTCCCCCAGCCGCTTGACGCGGTCCAGGAACGTTCCGTCGCCTTGCGCCATCTCGCGGAACGCGGCACGCAGGGCCGAGATGTCCGCCCGCGGTACCCCGCGCCGCTTGAGGCCCACCAGGTTCAGACCTTCCAACTCGCCCCGCGGAGCTTGAACCAAGCCATAGGGGATGACATCGTTGGGCACCATGGTCAACGCGCCGATGATGGCGCCGCGGCCCACGCGCACCCATTGATGCAAGCCGGAAATGCCACCGATGATCACGTCATCCTCGATGATGCAGTGACCGGCGGCGCCGGAATGGTTCACCATGATCACCCGGTTACCGATCTGTACGTCATGGGCCACATGAACCCCGGCCATCAGCAAGCAGTCATCGCCGATACGGGTCACGCCGCCGCCGCCCTCGGTGCCGGTGTTGATCGTCACGTGCTCGCGGATGCGGTTGCGTTTGCCGATCTCCAGCCGCGTGTCCTCTCCGCCGAATTTCAGATCCTGTGGGATTTCACCGATTACGGCGAAGTTGAAGATTACGCAGTCCTCACCGATCGAGGTGTCGCCGGTCACGACCACGTGCGATTTCAACTCGACCCGGTCGCCCAGCCGGACCTTGGGGCCGATATGGCAGAACGGACCGATCACGCAATCCTGACCGATCTGCGCACCGTCTTCGATGATGGCACTGGGATGAATGCGGCTCATGCTGTCTTTTCCATGTCCCAATCGACATAGGCCGAGAACTCGGCTTCGGCCGCCACTTCACCGTCCACGGTCGCGCGGCCGCTGAACTTGAAGATCTTGCCGCCTTTCTTGCCGCGCACGGTTTCCACATGCATCTTCAGCACGTCGCCCGGCACTACCTTGCGGCGGAATTTGCACTTGTCGATGTTCATGAAATAGATCAGCAACTCGCTGTCGATCACGTCCATGCCGACACCCAGCATCACGCCAGCGGTCTGGGCCATCGCCTCGACGATTGTCACGCCGGGCATGATCGGCGTTCCGGGGAAATGACCCTGGAAATGCGGCTCGTTCATGGTGACGTTCTTGATGCCGACCGCCGACTGATAGCCGTTGATCTCGACAACCTTGTCAACCAGCAGGAACGGATAGCGATGCGGCAGGATCCGTTGGATCAGCTGGATGTCGGCGCTCTTGGTGTCCGTGGTCATGTTCCGGGTGTCCTGTTTTCGAGGTGTGGTTTCCGCGTGGTTAGCAATACCACCGTGCGAGAGCAAGCCGCGCTAGGGTTCGTCACGCTCTTCCAGCCCGGCACCGTCGCCGATGGCCGCGTCGATCCGCCGGATGGCCACATCGGTGATATCCGAGGCATCCGAGCTGAGAAAGACGTTCGCGCGTTCGATGATGATCGACGCCCCCGTATCGCGCAGCAGATCGATCAGAACAGGGCGTGACAGTTCGACAAACCTGACCCGCGCCTCTTCGCTGCGTCGCGACAGCGCATCCAGTTTGGCACGCTGGCTTTCGCGGTGCGACTGCACTTTCTGGTCGAACGCTTCGGCCAACGGTTGAAACTCGTCCGGGGTCAAGACGCTGCGTTTGTCGGTCAGCTCCTTTTCCTCGCGGCTCAGCTCGGCCACGATGCGTTCGTTCTCCTCGGCCAGTGCACGGCTTTCCGCCTCGATCTCGGCCCGGATCCGCTTGCCGAAGGCCGACTCGGCGAACATCCGGTCACTGGATATGGTCAGCACCCCCGATTGCGGAATGCCCAACTGCTGAGCCGATGCGGGGCCCGCCGCCAAAGCGAATGCCAAAATGCACAGGGCCCGAAGAGGGCCCTGCACTGTTCTGGATATGTGTTTCAGCATGAACGTCAGAACCGCGCCTGAATGGTGAAGTCAAAGTTCTGTTCTTTGTCGAAGTCTTCCTTGACCAACGCTTTCGAGAAGTTGAAGCGCAAGGGGCCAAACGGCGTATCCCACAACAGCGACACGCCTATGACATGGCGGAGCGACCCGTCGGCGCCGACGATATTGGCCCCGGTCGTGTCGACATTGTCGATGTCCCAAAGGTTGCCGACGTCATAGAAGACACCGCCGCGTAGGCCCAGTTCCTCGGGCAGGCCCAGCGGGAAATCGGACTCGAAGCGCGCCACCCAGTAAAGGTTGCCGCCGATCGCGTCGTCCTGGCCGTTCGACAGATCCCGTGGGCCCAGACCGGCCGGTTCGAACCCGCGGAAGATGTTGGGCCCCAGAACATAGCGGTCGAGGGTTCGGCTGAAGTCGTCTCCCTGCCAATGCAGGGCGCCGGCCTCGAACGAAGCGCGCAGGGTCATCTCCTCGTTCAGCACCTTGGTCTGGGCGATGGCGCGGGCGGAGGTCTTGAGGAACTTGTTGTCCCCGCCCAAACCGGCGGCATCCACGCCGACTTCGAACAACGCACCCGCGTTGGGGTTCAACCCGCCGATCCGACTGTCATAGACATAGGACAGGCCGAGCGAGCTGGTCGACCGCTTGCCCTGGGCGATTTCCGAAGCGATCACCGCCCCGTTCACCTGGCTGTCCTGCTGCGTCATCTCGCTGTCGTTCCAGTTGTAGCGCAGCTTCAGCGCCGACAGCTCTCCGATCGCATAGCTCAGCTGCGGGTTGAAGAACACGGTCTTGGTGTCATAGCTGGCAAAGCTCGAGTTCGTGGAGGACAAACCAAGCCCCAGATCGAAGCGCAGTTTGCGGCCCAGAAGATAGGGTTCGGTGAAATTCAGGATATACTGTTCTGAATCCTGCGCCGTCGACAGCGTCACACCCAAAGCCTGCCCTCGGCCCAAGAAGTTCCGTTCTTCGAGCCCGATCGCGATGCCGAACCCGTCCGAAACCGAATAGCTGCCGCCCAGGCTCAGCGAGCCGGTGGGTTGCTCCTCGACATCGACATCCACGATGACCTGACTGGGGCTGGACCCTTCGCGCGTATCCACATCGGCGACCGCAAAGAAGCCCAGCGCACGAATACGCTCGGCGCTCTGGCGGATTTCACGCGGGTTGAACGGATCACCCTCGACCGTGTCGAACTGGCGCCGGATCACCCGATCCAGCGTTGTTGTGTTACCTTCGATGTCGATGCGTTCGACGAAGATGCGCGGCCCCTTGGTCAGGACAAACTCGACATCCAGCGTCAGGTCGCGGTTGTTGCGGGTCACCCGCGGCTCGACCCGTAGGAAATCGACGCCGTTTTTCAGGCCCAACCGCTCCTGGCGGGTGATCGAATTCTCGATCAGCGTGGGCGAATAGGTCACGCCGGGCTTGATCTTCAACGCGGCTTGATAGGGCGCTGCGTCGACACCGGGAATCTCGCTGACGGTCGTCACCTTGCCGAACGAAAATTTCTGTCCTTCGGTGATATTCATCACCAGATAGAACGCATCCCGTTCGCGGGTAAATTCGACATTGGCGCTGTTGACGCGAAAATCTATGTAGCCGCGCGACAGGTAGAAATCACGCAGCACCTGCTTGTCGAACTCGATACGGTCGGCGATGAACGTATCGCCGCGCAGGAAGGTCCGAAGGATGTTGGCCTGTTTGGTTTCCAGCACGCGCCGAAGGCGGCGGTCGGAATAGGCGCGGTTGCCCACGAAGCTGACGCGTTCGATCTCGATCGTGGTGCCTTCGGCGACCTCGAACACCAGATCAACGCGGTTGTCGCTGCGACGGATGATGCGCGGAATGACGGTGGCGGATACCCTGCCCTGCGCCGAGTAGATCTCCGCGATCACATCGGCATCAGCCTCGGCCACCTGCGGGGTGAACACTCGGCGCGGCTGCGACGAAATCGCATCCAGCAGGACGTCATCCTTGACCCGCCGGTTGCCCTCGATGCTGATGCGGTTGATCGTCGGGTATTCCTGGACCTTGATCGCAAGCGTGCTGCCGCGCGGGGTTAGCTCGACTGTCTCAAAAACACCACTGTCAAGCAAACGCTGATAAGCGTCGTTCAGCTGGCCCGCCGTTACGGTCTGACCGGGCGTGATTCCCGTCCGGCTGATGATCGTCGAAGTTTCAATACGCCGGTTGCCTTCGACATCAAACGAATTGAACGTGTACGACTGTGCCCAGGCGGATTGCGAAAATACCGCAAGCCAAAGCGCTGAAACGAGGAAAAAACCCGATAGAAGCTGCCACAAAATGTTGGTTTCGGGCTCGACTGCACCGCAGGATATGCCCGCGTCTTCCCTGTATGCCATGTTTATCTCTGCCTGGTTCTGGGACTTTGAATTTGAGTACCGTTAATGGCACATCTTGTCAAAAGCCCAAAAGCAAAACGCGGCCGCAAGGGGCCGCGCAGCTAGAACCGGTGCTGGTAAAGAATCACAAAGAGGCCAGAAATGCCCCGCCCGCCAAGGCCAGCGCGGTGATGCCAAAGCTGAGCAGAAAATCCCAGTTCAGGACGAACAGGAAGTTGACCCCCTGATATGATTTTCGCAATGCACCTGTCATGATCTTCAGCCCGCTTCGTTGGAAACGAGTATCACCTACGTCGCAATTGAGGCGAATTTGCGGCGCCCGGAAGGCGCCGCTGCCTCAATCAGCAAAACAGATCGTTGCCGAGCGCGAAGATCATCAGGGTCAGGATCACTGTCACGCCGATGCCCATCATGATCTGGAATACCCGCTCGCTGGGCGGCTTACCCGAAACCGCCTCGTAGGCGTAGAACATCAGGTGGCCACCATCCAGCGCGGGGATCGGGAACAGGTTCAACAGGCCCACGGCGGTGGACAGCACCGCGATGAACGACACGAAATTCTGCGCCCCCTGGCTGGCCATGTCGCCCGAAGTTTCGGCAATGCCGATCGGCCCCGACATGTTGCAAGTGCTGATGGCCCCGGTGATCATGTGCCAGATGCCCGAAAGCGAGCCCTCGATGATTCGCCAAGTCTGTTGCAGGCCGGCACCTGCAGCCTCGAACAGCCCCGCCGGTTCGGTGGCCGGCTCCAGCATCAACCCGCCGACGATCCCGATCCGCCAATGGGTCTTGAAACCACCATCGGGCTGCGGTTCGTCGGTCCGGCGCGGGGCCAGCGCGAATTCAAGCTCGGCCCCATCGCGCCAGACATCCAGCAACAGCACCTTGCCGTTCGAGCTTTCGACCTTGTCCTTCAACTGATCGAAAGCAAAAATCGGCTCTCCGTCCACTGCGGTGATCACGTCGCCGGGCGCAAGCTGGATATCCATCGCCGCGCTTCGCGGTGCGACCCGGCTGATCAGCGGCGGAAACAGGTATGGCGCCTCGACATCGATGGTCTGTCCGTCGCGCTGAACGGTGTAGGTCAGCACGGGCTCTTCGGGCAGTGCATCGGTGAAATCGGTCCAGGCGTCCTCGGCGTCGAAATCCGGCACCGGGATTCCCTCGATCGCCAGGATCTCATCCCCTTCGCGCAGCTCTTGCACGGTTCCCGGCAGCGGTTTCAGCGTGCCCGCGGTCAAAGGTTCGCGGGTCACCCCCTGCGACCAGAAGATCGCCGCGAATACCAAAATCGACATGACAAAGTTAAACACCGGTCCGGCCGCCACCGTTGCCGTGCGCGCCCACAGCGGCGCACCGTGCATCGTATGACGCAGTTCTTCGGGGCTTTTACTGGCGATCTCGTCCATTGCCGCCGAATCCTTGCCCGACGCCGCGTTTGAATCGCCCAGGAATTTGACGTAGCCCCCAAACGGCAGCACCGCGATCTGCCAGCGCGTGCCGCGCTTGTCCACGCGGCTCCACAGAACCGGGCCGAACCCGATCGAGAACACCTCGGCATGGATCCCCGACCAGCGCCCGACGATATAGTGGCCGTATTCATGCACGGCGACGATCACCGACAGGGCCACGACGAAGGCAGCGATCGTGTAGATCAATCCACCAAATTGCGGGATCAGCGAGAGTATGTCCAAAAGTCTATCCTGCTCTTCTCAGTACGGCGTCATCCACCCATTGACGTGCCAGATGGTCCGCTTTCAACACGTTATCAAGGGTCATCGGGGCATCAATGAGGCCGCCTGCGTCCTCGAACCGGTCCAGAACCGCCGCCACCGCGTCGGACATGTCGAGAAATCCAATGCGCTGGCCTATGAAGTGATCCAGTGCACGTTCCTTGGCGGCGTTGAACACTGCACCAGACAGACCTCCGCGCGCCATGACCTCGCGCGCTAACCGCAGCGCCGGATAGCGCGCCGGGTCGGGGTCACGGAACCGCAACTGTCCCAGACGGGCCAGATCCAGCCGGGGTACCGGCAGCTCGCGCCGCTCGGGCCAGTGCAGCGCATAGCCGATCGCGTGGCGCATGTCGGGCGCGCCCAGATGCGCCATCACCGCCCCGTCGCGAAACCCGACCAACGCGTGAACGATCGATTCGGGGTGGATCACGACCTCGATCCGGTCGGGCGCGATACCGAAGAATTCCTTTGTTTCAATGACCTCCAGCGCCTTGTTGAACATCGACGCGCTGTCGATGGTAATACGCTGACCCATGTCCCAGTTCGGGTGGCTCGACGCCTGCTCGACCGTCGCCTGCGCCAGCCGCTCGACCGGCCAGTCGCGAAACGCCCCACCGCTAGCGGTTATGATGATGCGCTCGACCGCGGCCATGTCCTCGCCCACCAGCGCCTGGAACACGGCGGAATGCTCGCTGTCCACCGGCAGCAGGCGCGCACCATGCCGCCTTGCTGTCTCAAGCACCAGAGACCCGGCACAGACCAGTGTTTCCTTGTTGGCCAGCGCCAGCGTCGCCCCCTGTTCCAGTGCCGCCAGCCCGGGCGCCAGCCCCGCCGCGCCGACGATGGCCGACATCACCCAGTCGGCCGGACGCGCCGCGGCCTCGACCAGCGCGGTCGCCCCGGCCGCTGCTTCGATACCGCTGCCTTCCAACGCGGCGCGCAGGTCTTCCAACCTGTCGTCGAACGCGGTCACGGCGACCTGCGCGCGCAGGCGCCGGGCATCCTCGGCCAGTTGCCGGATATTCTCGCCACCGGTCACGGCCACAACGTCATAGACGGTCGGGTCCCGCGCGATCAGGTCGATGGTGTTCTGCCCGATGGAACCGGTGGCGCCAAAGATGGAGACCTTGCGCATCACATCTCTCCGGGGGCGTAGAACAGACTTGCAATCAGAACCAGCAGCGATGCCCCCATCATGCCGTCGAACCGGTCCAGAAACCCGCCGTGGCCCGGAATCAGGTCCGAACTGTCCTTGACTCCGAATTTCCGTTTGGTCGCGCTTTCCACGATGTCTCCCGCCTGGCTGGCCATCGAGGCCAGAACCGAGATCAGAACCAGCCCGGGCCCGAGGCTTGCATAAACCGCGAACGCGGCGCCCACCAAAGCAGCGGCCACCCAGCCGCCCACCGTACCCGACCAGGTTTTCTTGGGGCTGACCTTGGGCCAGAATTTCGGCCCGCCGATGGCCTTGCCCGCGAAATAGCCCGCCACGTCGGTGGCGACGACGACCGCGATCAGCCAGATCATCCAGCCAAAGCCCATGTTCTCGCGGATCGAGATGAATCCGAAACCCGCCGCCGCGATCCAGATCGCAAACAGAGCATAGATCCCGCGCGCGCGCCCCACCTGCCCGGCTCCGACCAGCGCCGGCGCGATCAGAACCGGCAAAGTGGCCACCGGCGGCAGATAGGTGGCCAAAAGAACCGCCACGGCGGTCAGCACGGATAATTGCACCGCAACTCCGGCCCGCTGCGGGTCAACCATGCGGACCAGTTCCCAGATCATGATACCGCAGGCCGCGGCGATGAAGGTCTCGAACCACAGCCCGCCCAGCCAAACCTCGACCGCGCCGATTGCCACCAGAACCACCGCCGACAGAACGCGGACGGTCAGATCGGACCAACGCCCGTCACTCATGCGGGGACGGCTCCGAACCGGCGTTCACGCGATCCGTAGCTTTTGCACAATCGCTCAAGCTCCGAGGCAGTGAAATCCGGCCACAGCGTTTCGATGAACTCGTATTCCGAATAGGCCGACTGCCACAGAAGGAAATTCGAGATCCGCGCCTCGCCACTGGTCCGGATCACCAGATCAGGATCGGGCAGAACCCGCGTATCCAGGTATTTCGGCAGCGTCTCCTCGTCCACGTCATCGGGGCACAGCTTGCCTTCGGCGACATCCCTGGCCAACCGTTTGGTTGCGCGAGCTACCTCGTCCCGGCCTCCGTAGTTCAGCGCCACGGTCAGATGCACCAGGTCGTTGTCGGCAGTTTCCCGTTCCAGCTGGTCCATCAGCTCGATCAGCTTGGCATCCAGCCGGACCCGGTCTCCAATGAACCGGACCCTGACACCGCTTTCGGCAAGCGTCCGGGTTTCCTTTATGATGTACCGTTTGAACAGGCTCATCAGGCCCGCAACTTCAACTTGAGTCCGCTTCCAGTTCTCGGTCGAAAAGGCAAAGATCGTCAGGTATTTGATCCCCAGCCCCGGGCAGGCTTCGACAACTTCGCGCACGCGCCGCGCCCCGGCATGATGCCCGTACAGACGCGGACGGCCACGGGCCTGAGCCCACCGCCCGTTGCCATCCATGATGATGGCCACATGGCGCGGCCCGCACAACTCGCCGATCAGGGGATCCTTGGGCATCTCCGCGTCTCAGACCTGCATGATTTCCGCCTGTTTCGCCTCAAGCGCGGCGTCAACGGCCTTGATCATCTGATCCGTCAGTTCCTGCACCTCGCTCTCCCAGAATTTCTGGTCATCCTCGGACAGGCCGTCAGCCTTGGCCTTTTTGATCTGGTCCATCCCGTCACGGCGCACATTGCGAATGGCCACGCGGGCATGTTCGGCATACTGGCCGGCCACCTTGCCCAGTTCGCGCCGGCGTTCCTCGTTCAGCTCGGGGATCGGCAGCATGATGATGGTGCCGTTCAGTTGCGGGTTGATGCCCAGACCGCTCTCGCGGATTGCCTTTTCCACCTTGCCGACCAGCGACTTGTCCCACACGTTGATGGTGACCATGCGCGGTTCGGGGACGTTAACGGTGCCCACCTGGTTGATCGGAGTCATCGACCCATAGGCGTCAACCATGATCGGATCCAGCATCGAAGCCGAGGCCCGGCCGGTGCGCAGCGACGCAAACTCGGTGCGCAGATTGGCCATGGCGCCCTCCATGCGGCGCTTCAGATCGTCGGTATCCAGTTCGAAGTCATCAGACATGCTGCTCACTCCCCTTATTCAGGTCTGTTTGCTAGGGTCATAAGCCATCGCAAATGGGATGTATAGCAATGATGATCGTCAAATGCCTCGACAGCAGGACACCGTTTGCCCCCGTACGTCGATACGTGAACAAAAACCGGCCCCAATGAGGCCGGTTCCGATTTGACGACAATCCGCCCGTCAGGCATTCACGTCCAGCACGACGCGACCCTTGACCCGGCCTTTCAGAATGTCTTCGCCCAGTTTTGGCAGATCCTTCAGCGTTGCCGGCTGGATCATCGAATCCAGCTTGTCCATCGGCAGGTCCGTCGCGATCCGTTTCCACGCGCGTACGCGATTGTCGTAGGGCTGCATCACGCTGTCGATTCCCAGCAGGTTCACCCCCCGCAGCAGGAACGGAATCACCGTTGCCGGCAAAGCCGCGCCCCCCGCCAACCCGACGGCGGCGACCGAGCAGCCATATTTCATCTGTCCCAGCACACGCGCCAGCATCGAACCACCCACTGCATCGACACACCCGGCCCATGTCTCGCTCTCGAGCGGGCGTTTGGTGGTCTCATTCAACTCCTCGCGCGGCACGATGGTCGCAGCGCCCAGAGATTTCAGATAATCCCCGGCCTCCGGGCGCCCTGTCACGGCCGCGACTTCGTAACCCAGATTCGCCAGGATCGCGGTCGCGACCGAGCCCACGCCACCGGCCGCACCGGTCACCAGAACCGGACCTCGATCCGGCGTCAGACCATGATCTTCCAGCGCCATGACCGCCAGCATCGCGGTAAAACCGGCGGTTCCCACCGCCATTGCCTGGCGCGTGCTCAACCCCTGCGGCAGAGGCACAAGCCAATCGGCCAGCGCGCTGGCTTTCTGGGCATACCCGCCCCAATGTGCCTCACCCACGCGCCACCCGGTCAACACCACCTTGTCGCCGGGTTTGTACCTGTCGTTCGAGGAGTCTTCTACCGTTCCCGCATAGTCGATCCCCGGCACATGCGGATAGTTGCGAACCAGACCACCGCCTTTGGGTGACATGCACAAACCATCCTTGTAGTTGACGGTCGAGTACTCCACGGCCACCCGCACATCCCCATGCGGCAGATCGTCTTCCGAAATCTGCTTGATCACCGGGGTTGCCAGCCCGCTTTCTTCGTCCTTCTCCATCACCAAAGCGTTGAACATGCTCACATTCCTTTCCTTCCTCTCGGCCAGACGACTTCTTCATCTGGCCCCAAATATCCCGGGGGAGTCGCGCAGCGACGGGGGCAGAGCCCCCTTCCCGACTCAAATCCAGAACTTCGCCTGCACGACTGCATCCCGCATGCCGTCCGGTGTCTCGACCTCAATCCGTGTTCCCGGATCCCAGTGGCTCAGCCGCAGCATACCGATCGACACGTTGGTTTGGAAATCCGGCGACCAGGTGGCCGAAGTCACCTGACCCACGCGCTTGCCGCCACCATATACCGGCCACGGCCGATCACATGGTGGCACCGCTTCACCCTCGATCGCGATCGGGCGGATTTGCTGAACCGGCCCCTCCTTGGCCACCCGCAAAAGCGCATCCCGCCCGATACAGCCAATGGCCGTATGCGTGTTGCAGAACTTGCCCAACCCGCACTCATGGGGCGTGTTGTCGTCAGTCATGTCATTGCCGTAAGACAGCAACCCGCCTTCGATCCGCTCGATCAGGTTGGGGCAACCCGCCCGAACCTGCAGGTCCTCTCCGGCGGCAAACAGGGCGTTCCACAAGGGCATGCCGATGTCGCCGCCCTCGACATAGATCTCGAACCCGCCCTGTTTGGAATAGCCCGACCGCGCAATCGCCAGATCACGCCCCTCGAACTGGAACATGTCGAACTTGAAGAACCGGATATCGCGCACCCGGTCGCCGAAGACCCGCGCCATCAGGTCATCCGACTTGGGTCCCTGCACTGCCAAGGGCGACACGTCCGGCTCGTCCACCAGAACATCCAGTCTATACCCGTTGGCCAGGCCCTTGACCCACAAAAGCAAGTCGCTGTCTGCGATCGAGATCCACCAGCGGTCATCCGCCAGTTTCACCGCCACGGGATCGTTCAGCATGCCCCCTGTTTCGTCCACGATCGGCACATAGTAGCATTGACCCGGCAACATGCCGCGCAGGTCGCGCGGGGTCAGCATCTGCATCAGCCGCGCCGCATCGGGGCCGCGCAGTTCGACCTGCCGCTCGCAGGCCACATCCCAGACCTGCACATGGGTCTTGAGATGCCGATAGTCGGCCTCCACGCTTTCAAACACCGTCGGCAGCAACATCCGGTTGTAGACGGTATAGCCTTTGACACCGGCCGCCTCGACCCCGTCAGAGAACGGCGTGCGCCGCAGCCGGCGCGACAAAGAAATCTGTGGCACTTAGACCTCCTCGGGCAAGAAAACGAGATCACTGACCGGCGCCTCAGAACCGGCCTCGGTCAGCATTTTGTGGATTTGTCCCCGGCGATGAGTTTGATGATTGAAAAAATGCATCACGCACACGGCGTAAGGCATTGTAATATTTTTCTCCTTCACCCCGGAATACCAGGTGAGCGACCCACTGATCGGCTCATCTCCCTGGGTGTCCGCCCAGACGCCTATCCGCGCGTCGATCGTTTCGCGCAGCGGCAGCCAGTGAGCCAGATCGGAGCACAGATGGCCGCTTTCTTGGATGCCGCCGCCTTTGCGGTGCGGGGGGCTGTCCGGGCTAGGACCCGTGCCAAACCGCGACATCCAGATCCAGTCGCCCCAAAGCAGATGGTTCGCCGTGCCCAGGATCGACCCAAAAAACGCGCCGCACTCCCGGGTCAATTCCACGGGCGAAAGCTTATGAAGAAAGCCCGCCAACTGGCTGTTTTGCCAACGGTTATAGCGGGCCATTCGCCGGGCAAAGGCGCCGGTGATCATTACCGGGGCCCGTGCCAGTCGATCTGACAGATCTCGGCGGAGCGGCCGTCGAAATCCCAGACCCGCCCAAAGGCGCGCACCTTGCCCTTTGTCGCGGTCGCCACTGTGATGTCCGGGCCCATCCAGTATTCGGTATTGGTGACGACGATCTCCTTGCCGTCCTTGCCCTCGACCGGGACCACCGCGCCCTGGATCTTCTTGCCGACCATCAGGCGGCGTTCCTTGCCTTCGGTTTCGAAATGCACCGGCGACCGCTCGGCCCCCAGGAACTCGCTGACCAGTACCGAGAACAGGCCTGTCGTACCGCGCGCCGCGCCCGAGAAGATGTTGACCAGCCCCTCATAGGCCGCCTCGGACGCGCGGTCGTCGATGAAGGCCGCAGCCTTCCAGTTGCCGCGCCCCATGTTGCCGGGGATTTCCAGGAACAGGCCCACGTTCAGACCCGACAGGTCCGCGTCGCCATATTGGCCCTCATCGATGCGGATGCCCGCCCAGGCCTGGCAGTAGCCCTCGGTCGGCGGATGCTTCCCAAGGCTGACCACGCAGGGGCAGAACACCGTGCAGTTGCAGTTCAGGATCAACTCGCCCTTGATGGTCCAGGGCACCGTGCCCACCGTATCCAAAGCCATGTCTGTCTCTCCTCTTGTCAGACTGTCGTAAACGCGACCCAGGCGGCCCCGATCAGCAACGCCACGCCCAGCGGGCGGGTCACCAGTCGGCCCAGGTCGGGCAATTTTTCGAAAACCATCAGCATCGTGGCCAGCCCCATGAAGGCCAGGTTCATCACGCCACCCACGAAGGCCAGCAGCATCAGCGCCCAGCAGCAGCCCAGGCACACCAGCCCCAGCCGCAGGCCATTGCGCCACGGGCCCTCGTCCCAATGCTGGATGAAGAAGGTCAGCGGATGACGGCACTTGCTCAGGCAGGCCTCTTTGATGGCTGAAAACTGGTACAGGCCGGCGACGGCCAGAAGGCCTGCGGACAGCAGCCCCGAAACGCTTTCGCCCAGCCCGTTCAGCGCGCCCGCCCGGTACAGCGCCATTTGCGCCAGCGCCGCCAGAACGGAAAAGCCCAGCCAGACCGTCAGATACCCTGCCAACAGATGCCCGAACCGAGTGCCGGGCGCGGCATGGGACAGGTCGTCATAGGTGGCAAAGGCCGGCAAAGCCGTCGGCGCCATCATCGCCGCCGACATCAACGCCCACATGGCCACCATCTTCAGCAGCCCTGCCGCATCAGGGGTTACCGTGCACAGGCTGCGCCAGAAATCCTCGCCGTATACCGCACCAAGGGCGCGCATCTCGGCCGGCACCGCCATCAGGTACAGCGCCCCCCAGGCCAACAGGATCGCGGCGAACAGGGCCAGCCAATGCGGTGCAGTCATGGCTCTTATCCGGTCCACGGTCACGGCCCTCCCTGCGACTCACTCCTTGCTTTTCAAATGTCAGACTTTTAAATGTCAGACAAATAAATTTTTCACGGTGACCCCAAGAAGATGAAAATCGACCCGCAGAAAAGCACCGACCTATCTGCGCAGATCGCCCAGGCCATCCGCGATGCGATCGTATCAGGAGAGCTGATCGTGGACGAGCGCCTGCCCTCGGAATCCGAGCTGGCGGATCAGTTCCAAGTGTCGCGTCCCACCGTGCGTGAGGCGCTTAAGCGGCTGGCGGCACAGTCGTTGATCCGCACACAGCGCGGCGCGACCGGAGGTGCGTTCGTCAACCGGTTGAGTTTCCAGGACGCCTATTCCCAACAGATCACGACTTCGACGCTGCTGCTGTCGATGAACGAGGTCAGCTTCGACACCGCCTGCGAGGCCCGCTATGCGTTGGAACGGGCCTGCGCGCCCCTGTCGGCGCAGCGGCGCACCGCAGATCAACTGGCCACCATGCGCGCGGAAATTTTCCGCCAGGCGCAACCCGGTTTGACGGATGAGGCCTTCTGCGCCTCGGACGTGGCTTTTCACCGGGCGCTGGTCGATGGTGCGGGCAACCCTGTCCTGTCCTATCAACTGGCCGGCGCGGTCGAGGCGATGCAGCCCCTGATGAACATGATCACCTTTACCGCCCGCTCGCGCGAGGAGATCATCCGCCTGCACAGCAAGATCGCCGACGCGCTGGAGGCGCAAGACGCCGAGACCGTCGACGCTGCGCTGGTCGAGCTGGAAACCTACACGCGCCACCTTGCCCATGACGTGGCTGAACGTCGGCGGAAACCGGCCTGAGCGCCGCTTGAATAATTCTTGACGCATCACATCAACGGAAAGGACACTCGGGCAGGCAGACCATCATCCGGCGGGAAGACCGGCACTCTCAATAAAAATTGATTTTCAATGACTTACGGGAGGACGTTATGAATAAAAGACCGGATCCGACATTTTATCCATCCGCCAAACTGGCCATGGAGGCCCCGCCCGAGACCCTGGCCTTCACGCTGATGCTCAGCCCTGATTTCTCGCAGCCCGACGGCTTGGCCGTGGTAAACGTCGACCCAACTTCGGGCGACTACGGCAAGATCGTTCACAAGGTGATGATGCCCAACAAGGGCGACGAGTTTCACCATTTCGGATGGAACGCCTGTTCCTCGGCCCTGTCGCCGCTGACCGGCCACGCCTTCCTTGAGCGCCGGTACCTGATCATCCCCGGTATCCGATCGAGCCGGATCTATGTCATCGACGTGAAGGACCCGCTTCAGGCCTATATCCACAAGATCATCGAACCCGAGGAAGTCTTTGCAAAAACTGGATATTCCCGCCCGCACACGATTCACTGCGGCCCCGAAGGCATCTATGTCAGCACCCTGGGCGGCGGCGGCGAGAAGGGCACTGACGGTCCACCGGGCATCTTCATCATGGACTGTGAAACCTTCGACATCATCGGGCGTTACGAGATCGAACGCGGCGTGCAGGACAAGCACTATGATTTCTGGTGGAACCTGCCGCGTGACTACATGGTCAGTTCCGAATGGGGCCTGCCGCCGCAATTCGAGAACGGCCTGCTACCCGAGGACCTTCTGTCGAACAAATATGGCCACCGGATCCATTTCTGGAACCTGCGCGACCGCACCAACATCCAGACCATCGACCTGGGCGAGAACCACCAGATGGCGCTGGAAATCCGGCCTGCGCACGATCCTGTCAAGGAATACGGGTTCTGCGGCGTGGTGGTCGACACCACCAACCTGCAGGGCGCGATCTTTACGTGGTGGCGCGACAAGAAAGGCAAGTTCCACGCCAAAAAAACCATTACGATCGACCCCCAACCCGCTGATCCTGCTGATCTTCCCGAACTTCTTAAAGGGTTCTCGGCGGTGCCGCCGCTGGTCACCGACATCGACCTGAGCCTGGATGACAAATACCTTTACGTCGCGTGCTGGGGTACCGGTGAAATGCACCAGTACGATGTCTCGGACCCGATGAAGCCCAAACTGGCCGACAAGGTCGAGATCGGCGGAATCGTCAAGAAGACCAAGCACCCCAACGGCAAGGACTTTGGCTATGGCCCGCAAATGGTCGAGATCAGTCGTGACGGGAAACGCGTCTATTGGACCAATTCGCTCTATTCCACCTGGGATGATCAGTTCTACCCCGGCGAGCGCGGCGCGGCGATGGTCAAGGCGGATGTCGGCAAAAAAGGCGGCCTGAAGCTCGACAGGAACTTCTGGGTCGAATTCCCCAAAGGTTATCGCGCCCATCAGATCCGGCTTGAGGGGGGAGACTGCTCCACCGACAGTTTCTGCTACCCTTCGGTCTGAATTGGACGTCTTGATGACATCGACGGCCGGCCTCTGGCTGGCCGTTTTGCTGAGCGGCGCCTATCACGGGCTGAACCCCGGCATGGGCTGGCCGCTGGCCGTGTCGGCTGCATTGATGGAGCAACGTCAATCCGCCTTGTGGCGCGCGTTAGCAGCCTTGGCGGGCGGGCATTTCTTGGCGATGCTGGGCGTACTGCTGCCCTTTGCGGTGATGACCATCCTCGTAGACTATCAGCGCGAAATCCGGATCGGAGCAGCCCTGATCGTGATCGCCATAGGCCTCTACATCGCGATCACCCGTCGGCATCCACGGTTCCTGGCGCGCGTGCCGCCCAGTAGGCTGGCACTGTGGTCGTTTCTGGTGGCGCTAGCGCATGGTGCGGCGCTTATGCTTGTGCCGATCTATCTGGGCCTGTGCGGACTGGACGAGCTGGATACCGGCCACAGAGCCGTGTCAGAGATCATGGGCACCAATGGCCTGCTGGTTCTGACGGTGGCCGCGGTCCATACCGGCGCGATGATGCTGGGTGGCGGCGCGCTGGCGTTCGCGGTCTATCGCTGGCTGGGCCTGCAATTCCTTTCGCGCAGCTGGTTCAACCTGGAAATGGTCTGGGCGCTCAGTCTGATCCTCGTGGGCGTGCTCGGCCTGTGGGCCGCAATCTGAGGTCTTCCCCCTGCCCCAAAACAGATTAGGTTCGATTGGCAGGCATTTGAAACGCGAGGCCCCCATGACCGGAACACTCAACATCATCGCAGCCCTTCTGACCATCGGCTTTGGCCTGTTCGGCTTTCTGGCTCCGGCCTGGACGGCAGCCTCGCTGGATCTTGCGCCCACCAACAGCACGATGGGCCTCAGTGAAATGCGCGCCTCGGTCGGCGGACTGTTCGTCGTGACCGGAATCGCGGTATTGTGGCTGAACCACCCGATGGCCTACGCGATGTTGGGCGTGATCTATGCGGGCGCGGCGCTGGGTCGGTTCGTGTCCGTTCTGCTGGACAATCCGCCCTTGGCCAAGGCGTTGACCTTCGGTGGTATCGAGCTGGTGCTGGCAATCTGGCTGATCGCCGCCAACCTGGCGAAGCCCGCGTGATCGGTTGAAAAAATCGCCATGATCCCGCGCCTTGGGGGTTTGCATCCGCAAAAATCCTCACCTATATAAGTCCTGTCCTTCGGGACTATGGACATAAACGCGCTCGTAATAAGCGGATCGGACCCGGGGGCGGTACCCGGCGGCTCCACCATATATCCTTCATTTGGGGATCATGGGGCCGAAACAGGATCGACGAACGTCTAAAGGGGTTAGCTTTGTCCCGGCTGTCTGCCACCGTTACCGGCGAAAACAGTACAATTGCAAATGACAATCGTGCTCCGGTTGCCGTTGCTGCGTAAGCAGTAACCAGACCGAAACTTAAGTCCTTGCGCCTAGCCGCGTA
The DNA here is from genome assembly GCF_059613325.1 of Ruegeria sp. BHSA191. NCBI lineage: Bacteria > Pseudomonadati > Pseudomonadota > Alphaproteobacteria > Rhodobacterales > Roseobacteraceae > Ruegeria > Ruegeria sp. BHSA191. The sequence continues at coordinate 256,725 of NZ_JBXWSH010000003.1, read as the reverse complement.
AGGCGGGGTTCGCAGGTGCCTGGCAACAGAAACCTGCACTTTCCCAACCATTTGTCTGCGGTTTTTGCGCTGATCCTAACGGTGTTCAGGGTTTCTTCACCTCTATGCGCAAGTCTCTCATAAGCTAGACAGGAAAGCTGGGATGACTCATGCAGAGATTCTTCGGGCCTGGTACTCGGAGGTTTGGGAAAAAGGCAATGTCAACGCGATCGACGAATATTTCGCGCCCGAAACGATGGCCGAAGGGCTGATACCGGAAATGCAGGTCGGCGTGGACGATTTCCGCGATCTGGTGATGGCCTTCCGTCATGTGCTGGGCGACATTCAGGTGGACCTGCCGAAAATCATCGAGAGCGGCGACTGGGCCTCGGCGGTCCTGCATGTAAGGACATCGCGTGCCGACAATGGTGCGCCGCTTGAGGTCACCGGACAGGTCATGGCGCGGTTCAAGGGTGACAAGATGGTCGAAGCCTACAATCAGTTCGATTTCGTGTCGCTGTTCGAACAACTAGGCCAGTTTCCGCAGGACACGCTGCCCGTATGCATGACCGGACAACGTCTCGATTGGGCCTGACCGGTTCTTGACCGCACAGGCAAAGCCCGCATAGCAAGGACCGAGACCGGCAACTCGCCCGCCCAGGCAGGGCGCGGATTGCCACATCTCGAAATGCGGAAGGGCGTGTTCCATGGCGGGGCCGGTGTTTGGGGATTACTATCAAATGCAGTGTCGAATTCCCCCGCCGAGCATGCGGCCTCTACTTGAGCACACGCGCCTGCGCACGCCGACCCTCGGCACTCCGGCAGTCGCCTCGGTCATGGCCTGCGGATGAGCCCCTCGGTCGCGGATCTTATCCGGGTGTTCGGCCGTATCGGAGTGTTGTCCTTTGGTGGGCCGGCCGCCCAGATCTCGCTGATGCACCGGGAACTGGTGGATCGCCGTGCCTGGCTGGATGAGCCGACATTTCTGCGCGCCCTGTCGCTGTGCATGCTGCTGCCCGGCCCCGAGGCGATGCAACTGGCCACATATGCCGGCTGGCGCCTGCGCGGCGTGCCCGGCGGGCTGATCGCGGGCGCGCTTTTCGTTTTGCCCGGCGCAATCGTGATCGCTGCGCTGGTGATGCTCTATGCCACCTATGGCGACCTGCCGCCTGTCCAGGCGGCTTTTCTGGGTGTCAAGGCGACCGTCATTGCAGTCGTGCTGCAGGCCGTGATCAACCTGTCGCGCAAGACCCTCTCGGGGCTGCAGTCTCGCGTTATCGCGGGGCTGGCTTTTCTGGCCATTTTTGCACTAAACCTGCCCTTCCCGCTGATCGTCGTATCGGCCGGTTGTTGGGGGTACTTTATGTCCCGCACGACACATCCGCCGTCCGATCCGGGTCGGCTCCCAGCGGAAAGACACGCACTGCGCACCGCCTTGGTCTGGATGACGCTTTGGCTTTTGCCGCTGGCTCTGCTGACGGCGTCGGGTCAGACGCTGCTGGCCGATCTGGGCTGGTTCTTTGCCAAACTAGCGGTTGTCAGCTTTGGGGGCGCCTACGCGGTGCTGTCCTACATGACCCAGACGGTGGTGGCGCAGCATGGCTGGATCTCGGCCGACCAGATGATCGATGCGCTGGGCCTGGCCGAGACAACTCCGGGGCCTCTGATCCTGGTGACGCAATTCGTGGCCATGCTGACCGGTCAGATCGCCGGTGGCCCCGGTTTGGCCCTGGCCGCAGGCGCGGTCGCACTTTGGGCGACTTTCGTCCCCTGCTTTCTTTGGATCTTCCTGTCGGCCCCATATCTGGATCACATCGCCCGGAACCCGCGCTTGTCCGGCGCCTTGAGCGCAATCTCGGCGGCTGTCGTCGGGGTGATTCTCAACCTTTCGGTGTGGTTCGCGCTGAACGTGATTTTTGCAGACGTGGCCCGATACGGCCTTGGCCCCATCTCAATCCCGATACCCGTTCCATCCAGCCTGAATTTTCAGGCGCTTGCACTGACAGTTTCCGCTGGGCTGTTGATATTCCGACTGAAATCTGGTTTCGGGGTCGCGTTGGCCGCCATGGCCGCAGCAGGTTTGGCCCTGCATTATCTTTGAACAATCCGGCGCTGCCGGGCCTTTCGTTTCCGCCCGAATCCCTTATGCTTGGGGCAACCACTTTCGAGGACAAGACATGTCGCAAGGCATCGACTACGGCAACCTAATGCACACCGCCATGCGCGGCCTGATCAAGACCGTTCTGCAACGGGTCTCGGAGTCGGGGCTGCCCGGGGCGCATCATTTCTTCATCACATTCGACACCCGCACACCCGGTGTTGAAATTGCCGACTGGTTGCGCCAGCGCTACCCGGATGAAATGACGATCGTGGTGCAGCATTGGTTCGAAAACCTGAGCGTCGATGACGACGGCTTTGCCATCACGCTGAATTTCGGAGATTCGCCCGAACCGCTGTATATCCCCTTTGCGGCAATCCAGACCTTCGTGGACCCGTCGGTCGAATTCGGGCTGCGCTTCGAGGGCCCCGAAGAAGACGAAGAGGAAATCGCGGCGACCGAAGAGGACTCGATCGAAGTCGAGGCCGAGGACAAGCCGCACCACGACGCCGACATCGTATCGCTGGACAGTTTCCGCAAACAGCCCTGATCGGCCGATTGTAGGGCTGAAACGCTATTTCCTGCGCAGGAACGTATCCACTGACCGCGCCTCGCGCCCGTCGCTGAAGCGCGAGAAGGACAGGTTCAGCCCGCCTTCGGCCAGCGTTCGGTCATATTGCTGCAGTTCATAGTCGCCTTCGTGGTCGATAAACAGGGAAAACACGGTCAGCGTGTCGCCGACTATGCGGCCCCATACGAAGGGTTCACCCTTCATTGGATCCAGCGGCACTTCGTGGCCGAACACGTTGCGTTTCATCGCCGCCGAATAGATCTGAGGGCGGTCCGACGGCCGGAAGTCAACCGAGAACGACTGCTCTTTCACCCGGCCATCCGCCTTATATGTCACTGTTGTCCAACTGACATTGAACCCGTCATCGGTTTCGGAGATGCGCACGCTCATGTCGCGCGGGGTCGCGGTTCCGTCCGCATCCACGACCTGGGCCGACCCGACATAGTCACCGACAAAGGGCCCGATATCCGCTGCGCCGGCCTGAACTCCGATCAGCATCGCCACGACAGCCGCCCAAACCCGCATCTGCGCAAACTGTGATTTTTTCAGCCCCAAACGAAACATCCCGACCTCTCCGTTTCCCGCCCTTCGCATTCTAGACACGCGGGCCACCGGCACAATGGCAGATGGGACGACCACCCGAAAGAAAAATGACGCACCTCGCCCGGCTATACCTTTTCTGCCCATCAGATTAAGGTGCGCGCAACTGGCCGATTGCGCCGCGGCGTGGCTGCGGCTAAACGGCATGCGACTGCATACCAGACGGAGTGACAGATGTCTCAGACCCGCACCGAATCCGACAGTTTTGGCCCGCTCGAGGTTCCGGCCGACAAGTACTGGGGAGCGCAGACGCAGCGCTCGATCATGAACTTCCCCATCGGCTGGGAGAAACAGCCCGTCGCCATCATCCGCGCGCTGGGCGTGGTCAAGAAGGCCTGCGCCATGCAGAACAAGGCAACGGGCAAGCTGGACGCACGCATCGCCGACGCCATCATCGAGGCCGCCGGAGAGGTGATCGAGGGCAAGTTCGACGACAATTTCCCTCTGGTCGTCTGGCAGACCGGTTCGGGTACCCAGTCGAACATGAACGCCAACGAGGTCATCGCGAACCGCGCGATCGAGATTCTAGGCGGCGTGATCGGTTCGAAGGACCCGGTGCACCCGAACGATCACTGCAACATGGGCCAGTCGTCGAATGACACCTTCCCAACCGCCATGCACATCGCCACCGCGATGAGCGTGCGTGACGTTCTGCTGCCGGGGCTGGAGAAGCTGGCCGCCGGGCTAGAGCAGAAGTCGGCAGAATTCAAAGATATCATCAAGATCGGCCGCACCCATACCCAGGACGCGACCCCGCTGACCCTGGGCCAGGAATTCAGCGGCTATGCCCACCAGATCCGTCAGGGCATCGCCCGTGTGAACGCAGCCATGCCCGGCATCTACGAGCTGGCGCAGGGCGGCACCGCCGTGGGCACCGGGCTGAACACCCAGAAAGGCTGGGCCGAGGCCGTTGCGGCCAACATGGCCGAAATCACCGGCCTGCCCTTCGTCACCGCGCCGAACAAGTTCGAGGCGTTGGCCGCCCATGATGCGATGGTATTCCTGTCGGGTACTTTGGCCACGGTCGCGGGCAGCTGCTACAAGATCGCCAACGACATCCGCTTCCTTGGCTCGGGGCCGCGCTCGGGTCTGGGCGAATTGATCCTGCCGGAAAACGAGCCCGGTTCGTCGATCATGCCGGGCAAGGTCAACCCGACCCAAGCCGAGGCGCTGACCCAGGTCGCGGCCCACGTCATGGGCAACGACGCCGCGATCAAGTTCGCCGGCAGCCAGGGCCATTTCGAGCTGAACGTCTACAACCCGATGATGGCCTACAACCTGCTGCAGTCGATCCAGCTGCTGGGCGACGCGACCGACAGCTTCACCGAGCGCATGCTGCTGGGTATCAAGGCCAACGAGGCGCGCATCGACAAGCTGATGAAGGAATCGCTGATGCTGGTGACCGCCTTGGCCCCCACCATCGGCTATGACAACGCCACCACGGTCGCCAAAACCGCGCACAAGAACGGCACCACGCTGAAGGAAGAGGCCATCAAGCTGGGCTTTGTCGATGAAGCGACCTTTGACGCCGTCGTGCGCCCCGAGCAGATGATCGGGCCCAAGGACTGATGGGCAAGCCGGTCAATCTGAACCGGTATCGCAAGGAAAAGGCGCGGGCCGAGAAAAAGGCCCGCGCCGACCGGAACGCGGCGGCGTTCGGGCGCAGTAAAGCGGAAAAGCAGCTGGACAAGGCCCGTACGGACAAAGCTCGCCGAGATCTGGAAAATCACGAGCTGGATGAATGAGCGGCCGGCCCGTCAAACGCTCGCTGACCCTCCAGGGGCACCGTACCTCGGTCTCGCTCGAGGATGAGTTCTGGCAGGCGTTTCGGGACATCGCCAAAGCAAAAGGTTTGCCGATCAATGTTTTGGCCTCGGAAATTGATGCCGTGCGCGACCCTGAGACCGGCCTGGCGTCGGCCATTCGTGTCTTTGTTCTAAACTGGTACCGGTCATCCGATCGCACCCCTTGATCTGATCCCCGTCGGTGTCTAGGCTGATTGTGAACAAAAAGGGTACACTTGATGCGCGATCTCGTGACCGGCCCGGATGGCCAACCGCGATGCGGCTGGTGTCAGGCCGCGCCGGAGTTTTTCGACTATCACGACAAAGAATGGGGCTATCCGGTGGATGACGACCAGCGCCTGTTCGAAAAGCTCTGCCTTGAAAGCTTCCAATCCGGCCTCAGCTGGCGCATCATTCTGGCCAAGCGCGAAAACTTCTGCAAAGCCTTTTCCGGATTTGATTTCAACGTGATGGCCGGCTTTTCTGAAGCGGATGTCGAGCGCCTGCTGCAAGATGCCGGCATCATCCGCCATCGCGGCAAGATCGAGGCGGTAATCAACAACGCCTGCCGCGCGCAGGAGCTGGTGGCCGAAACCGGCTCACTGGCGGCCTATGTCTGGAGGTTCGAGCCCGAGACTCCTCCTGCGCCGCAGACGGCGTCGACTTCGCCCGAGTCGGTCGCCATGTCCAAGGATCTGAAAAAGCGCGGGTGGAAATTTGTCGGCCCCACTACGGTGTTTGCCTTCATGCAGGCGATGGGGCTGGTGAATGACCACGCCAGCGGCTGCGCCATGCGCGAAAAAGCGGCGCAGATGCGCCGCTCATTCACCAAACCGGTCTGACCTCAGACCGAGGCGCGGTAGATCTTGTCGATATTGCTGCCCAGGGCCGCGTTGAACTCGGCATCCGACTGCTGTTTCGACAGCCCCTCGGTCAGCGCACGCGAGAAAGAGGCGATCATCTTGCCGTTCTGCGCCAGCAGGTCACAGGCCTCGTCGGTCGAATAACCGCCCGACAGCGCCACTACACGCAGAACACGCGGATGATCGGCGGCCTCGTCATACAGATTGGCCTTGCTGGGCAGTGTCAGCTTCAGCATGACGTCCTGCCCCTCGACCAACTCGTCGAGGTTCTTGAGGATTTCGGCTTGCAGGATCTCTTCGGCTTCGGCCTTGGTGTCCGACTTGATGTTCACCTCGGGCTCGATGATCGGGACCATGCCGGCCGCGATCACCTCGCGAGCCACGTCGAATTGCTGTTTCACCACGGCGGCGATGCCCTCGGCATTGGCCTCGTGGATGACCGAACGTTCCTTGGTGCCGAACACGCCTTCGGCCTTGGCCAGCGTCTCGGCCAGGCCCGGGATGGGCTTCATCAGCTGCACACCGTTGGCGGTGTCCTCTAGCCCTTTGTCAATCTTGAGGAACGGCACGATGCCTTTGATCGACCACAGGTAATCGGCCACCTTGCGGCCCTCGATTTCCTCGCCCAGCGTGCGTTCGAACAGGATCGCGCCGATCACCTTGTCGCGGGTGAAGTCATCGGCCAGGATGATCCTGGCGCGCATCTTCTGGATCTCGGCAAACATTTCCTCGTCCGAGCCATAGTCGGACGGCTGCACCCCGTACAGCGCCAGCGCCTTGGGCGTCGAGCCGCCGCTCTGATCCAGAGCCGCGATGAAGCCCGCACCGTTGATCATCTGTTCGCGCTGTTCAGCCTTGGACATAACACTTTCCCGTTCAGTAATGATTCCGCCTTTCCAATCGCATACAGCATGGCGCGGGGCGATGATAGTTTGTTAGCGCTCAACCACGCGCAGCCAGATTCCGTCGCGCGACCGGACCGTCAGATGCGCCGCCGGTACCGGGGTGCGGCCCTCAACAGGTTCGAACCGGTACCGGCGCAGCAGGATCGACAGGATCAACGGCCCCTCAACCATCGCAAACCCCGCCCCGGTGCAGACGCGCGGCCCGGCCGAAAACGGGATGAACGCCGCACGCTGGCAGGCTTTGCCGTTTTCGGTCGCCCAGCGGGCCGGGTCAAAGCCGTCGGGGTCTTCCCACAGCCGCTCATGGCGGTGCAGATGCCATGGGCTGAGTACGATCTGCGCGCCCTTGGGCACGTCGCGGTCGCGGAAGCGTTCGGGGCATGTGGCCTCGCGCACCATCATCGGCACCGGGGGATAGAGCCGCAGCGCCTCGCGGAACACATCGCGGCTGATGCGCAGTATGGACATGCTGGCAAAGCTGATTTTGTCCTGCGCGCCAGCTTCCTCGGCCACGCGTTCCTGCCAGTCGGGATAGGCGGCCATCAGGTACAGCGCCCACGCCAAGGCCGAAGCGCTGGTTTCGTGCCCGGCCAGAAAGAAAATGGCGACCTGGTCGATCATCTCGTCGGTGTTGAAACACTGTCCGGTTAGGGGGTCGGGCGTGGTCATGATCTTGGTGGCCAGATCGTCGGGCGCAGTGCCGGCGGCGATCTGCGCGGCCCGCTCGCGGGTCAGGCGGGCGATCAAGGCGCGGATTTCGGCCGCCGCACCGCGGGTCTTGCGCGCGTGGAACCGGGGCACCCAGTCGGGCAGCGGCACGAAAGCCGCAAGGTTCAGCAGCGGTTGCTGCCGCTGATAAGCGCGGAATTTCTCGAACACCTGTGCGGCGATCTCGTGCTCGATCGGCACTGAGAACAGGGTCCGAAAGATCACATCGGCGGCGGCATGGCTGGTGACCTCCTCGATCTCGACCGGTACGCCTGTCTTGTCGCGCAGGCGTTCGGCGCAAGCCTCGGCCGAGGCCAGCATCGCGGGAAAGGTCTGTTTCAGCCGTCCGCCCTCGAAGGCCGGGTCGATGATGCGGCGCTGGCGCTCCCAGGTCGCACCATTGGTCAGGAATACCGATTGGCCTAACAAGGGTCGCAGGCCTTCGCTGATCCGGCCGGATTTCGGGAAATCCTGGGGGCGGTGTTTCAGAACCCGGTCGATCAGTTCGGGCTGGTTGATCAGATAGGACCGGAAGAATGGGGTCCGGAACTCGGCCATCCAGGCGCGGTACAGGCGTTGCGGCTGGGCCGACAGGATGTCACGCCGGAACAGACGCAGGTATTGCCACAGCGATACCTTGTCAGGTCTGACGGGCGGCTTGGGCGGGGTCATGCGCGCACCGTTCGGTATTTGGACACCGCCCGCTCGATCCGCGACTTCGACGGGGCACGCTCGGCGAACCGCGCGCCCAATGTCTGCGGCCCGGCGGTGATGCGGAAATAATCATAATCGCCCGGCCGGTCGAACGCGCAAAGATACTGGAAATGTAGACGGAAGAACCGCCAGCGCAAAGCTCCCCAGCGTTCGGGCGACAGGGTTTGCGTGAAAGCGGCTGACAAAACCAGCGGCCAGCGTTTGCCCGGCCCGGCAACGCCGCTGACCGCAACCGGATCACACAAGGCAAACGCGCAGCCATCCCCGGGCGCCGAGACATCGACCCATGTCAACTGCTCGGTCTGCGACAGCAGCTGCAGGTCGGCCCGCAACCGATCGGCCCGCGGCAGGAATGACACCATCGGCACCACCTGCCCCAATGTCAGGAAGGACAGGACGGGGCCATCCGGCGGCACATCGCCCCGCCGCAGCATGTCGGCCAGAACCGAAACCCCCAGATGCGCGCCGGAACTGTGGCCTACCACCAGAACCTCATCGACCGGCGAATGCAGAGCCGCCGCGATAGTGGCACGGAATTCGTCCAACCGGGCCTGCGACTCGGGCGGCGTTTCCCCGCGCAGCCGCGCTGAATAGGCATAGTCGTGCATTAGGTAATAGGCGAACAGACGGTTGTCGATCTTGCGAAACCAGCGCAGGACCACCACCAAAAGCGCCAGCGCTGGCGGAAGCGCCAAAACCCCGACCCACGGGAACAGTAACGCCACGAGGCCCCATCCCAGTGCCACTGCCGCCGCCAGTTGCACCAGCAACATCCCCACTGGATACAGCGCAGCGATCACCGGGCCCTTGCGCAAGCCCATCAGCCGCCACAGCGTGCCGGTCGAAATGTAGACCCACGCCGTGCGCAGCAATTGCCAATAGGTCGCCGGGATCGAGCTGTCCATGCTGTCGCGTACGATGTCGGACCAGACCAGAACCTCGACATCCGTCTGCACCTCGGCCCCGTCCTGCACCGACCGGACAAGCCACCCATAGGGGCCATCGCCCGTCTTGGCCGAGACCTCCAACTGATACCCAGAAATCCCTGATTGCGTGCGCCCTTCTTTCCGATAGAGTTCGCGATAGCGGCGGGGATGGATCGGATCATAGCCGGGGATATAGAACACCCGGCGTCGTTGTACCCCAGATTGCGGAACCTGACTGCTCATGCCTCTGCCCTTGTTGCAGGCAGGTTAGCGCAGCGGTGTGGCCAAGGTAAGGCCCGATCATCGCGGCCGGGCGCCGCGTCAGCCCAGAGTGGCCAGCGCCGGGAATGTTTCCAGCAGCCACCAACTGAACTGGCTGAACAGGCCCGTCACCAGCATGATGCCGACCACCAGCAACAGGCCACCCATGACCTTTTCGATCGTGCCCATATGCGGCTTCAGCTTGTTCATCACCGACATCGACCGGTTCAGGAACATCGCCGCCAGCAGGAACGGAATGCCCAGGCCTGCGGCGTAGACGCCCAGCAGCAGCGTACCCCGCGCTACCGAGGCCTCGGACGCGGCCAGCGACAGGATCGCGCCCAGCTGGGGACCGATGCACGGGGTCCAGCCGAATGCGAAGGCCAGCCCCAGGATGTAAGCCCCGAAGACCGATCCGCCTGCGTCCCCGGTCTCGACCCGCGCCTCACGGTCCAGGATCGGAATGCGGAACACGTTCAGGAAATGCAGGCCGAAAACGATCACCACCAGACCCGAGGCCTTAGCGAACAGCTCCTGGTTCTGCAGCACGAAGGCGCCAAAGGCCGAGGCCGTGAAGCCTAGCAGCAGGAACACCGTCGACAGCCCCAGCACGAAGAACAGCGCAGACAGGGTCGCCTTGCGCCGGGCCTGCGCCTGATCCTGCATCTCGTGGATGGTCACGCCGCTCATATAGGCCAGATAGGGCGGCACGATCGGCAACACGCAGGGCGACAGAAAGCTGATCAACCCGCCGACCAGCGCGATGAACATGGCGGGCAGCAGCCCCGCGTCGATGATATCGATTCCGAACATGACACTGCAGATAGGGTATCCGAACGGCCGCGTCACGGGGCCATTCGGTCACATCCTCGTGGCTGCATGCTGGACAGAGCGCTTCGCGGCAAATATCTGAGGCACATGACTCATGAAGCCGAAACCCTTGACGCGCTGGGCCTTTTGTGTCCCCTGCCCGTTCTGAAAGCCCGCAAAAGGCTGAAATCCATGCCGGCGGGGTCTATTCTGCGCCTGCTGGCCGATGATCCGGCCGCCGTCGTCGATGTTCCGCATTTCTGCGCGGAATCCGGTCACGAACTTGTTGGGCGACAGGACATGCCCGATCACCAAGTCTATCTGATCCGAAAAAACGCGTGATGCCCCAAGAAAAAAATGGCGGGCCGATTGGCCCGCCTTTTCGTTCAGCTTCCCAGCGACCACCACCCGCGTTTTTTGGGCTTGGCCGGGGCGGGCGCGGGTTGTTCCGTAGCCACTTCAAGGACCGCGCCGCTGTGCGCCTCCTCTGCGGGCTCAGCGGGTGTTTCGGTCGCGTCAACGCCTTGGTCCGCAGGTGATGCATCCGCTTCGGCGGGCGACAGGGCGACGGTTTCGACAGCCTCAACCTGGCTTTCCTCCGAAACGACCGGCTCACTCGGTGCCTCCGCTACTGCGGTATCGGTCTCGTGCTGAACCTCAGCAGTCGGCGTCTCGTTTGACGCCCCCTCATCGGTTACAGCCGGTTCGGACAGAGCCTCCTGCGCCGCCGGAGCATTCTCTCCGGCTTCACTCTCATCGGTCGGCTCAGTGGCTGCCACCTCGGCCTCGGCGGTCTTCTTCCGCCGCGGTGCCCGGCGCCGTTTCGGCTTGGCGGATTTTTCCTCCTCGGCCTTCTCCACCTCGGCTGCTTGTTCCGTCTCGGCAGTCTCGTCCCCTGTACCGTCCTCAGATGCGGTCACGGCGTCCTTCGACTCTTCCGCCGCAGAATCTTCCGTCACGGTGTCGGATTTGTTCTCCGCCTGGGCGCCCTCGGGCTGCTCGGCATTTCCGCCGTTCTTCTTGCGACGCCGACGACGACGCTTGCGCTTGGGCTTTGCCTCCTCCTCGGACGTCTCCTGAGCGTCGGCATCGTCCGCGACCTCCTCCTCGGAGTCGACCAGATCCATCAACGACGCCGAGGCCGAAACCACCGGCGCCGAGACCTCGGGCACCGCCCGGGTCGCGGTCTTGAACTTCTCCATCGAGAAATCGGGGCTGACCAGATGAACGTCGCCCTCGACCCGGACCGACAAGCCATAGCGGGACTCAATCTGGGCGATGTGCTCGCGTTTCTGGTTCATCAGATAGTTGGCGATGCTGACCGGGCAGCGCACCAGAACCTCGCGCGAGCGGCGGCGGGTGCCTTCTTCCTCGATCTGGCGCAGGATGGCCAGCGCCATGTTGTCGTCCGAGCGGATCAGCCCGGTGCCGTGGCACGACGGGCAAGGCTGCGTGGTTGCCTCGAGCATGCCGGGGCGCAGGCGCTGTCGGCTCATCTCAAGCAGACCAAAGCCCGAAATCCGCCCTACCTGGATGCGCGCACGGTCCGTCTTCAACTTGTCCTTCAGGCGTTTCTCGACGGCCAGGTTGTTCTTGCGCTCGTCCATGTCGATGAAATCGATGACGATCAGACCGGCCAGATCGCGAAGGCGCAGCTGGCGTGCCACTTCCTCGGCGGCCTCGAGGTTGGTCTTGAGCGCGGTTTCCTCGATCGAGCCTTCCTTGGTGGCCCGGCCCGAGTTCACGTCGATGGCCACCAGCGCCTCGGTCACGCCGATCACGATATAGCCGCCCGACTTCAACTGTACCGTCGGGTTAAACATCGAACTCAGGTAGCTTTCCACCTGATAACGCGCGAACAGCGGCAGCTGGTCCTCGTACCGTTTCACGTTCTTGGCGTGCGACGGCATGATCATCTTCATGAAGTCCTTGGCGATGCGGTACCCGGCCTCGCCCTCGACCAGAACCTCGTCGATCTCCCGGTTGTACAGATCCCGGATCGACCGCTTTATCAGGTCCCCTTCCTCGTAGATCTTCGCCGGCGCGATCGACTTGAGTGTCAGCTCGCGGATTTGCTCCCACAACCGCTGCAGGTACTCATAGTCGCGCTTGATCTCGGATTTGGTGCGTTTGGCACCCGCGGTCCGGATGATCAGGCCCGCGCCGCTGGGCACGTCGATCTCCGACGCGATCTCCTTCAGCTTCTTGCGATCCGCGGCGTTGGTGATCTTGCGGCTGATGCCGCCGCCACGCGCGGTATTGGGCATCAGCACGCAGTAGCGGCCCGCCAGCGATAGATATGTCGTCAGCGCCGCGCCCTTGTTGCCGCGCTCTTCCTTGACGACCTGCACCAGCAGGATCTGGCGCACCTTGATGACTTCCTGGATCTTGTAGCGACGCGGACGCGGCTTGCGCGGCGGCCGTATATCCTCGCTGTCGTCGTCATCGGCCACCGACTCGATCGACTCGTCCTTGGCGGCTGCGTCAGGCTTGGCGGGCGCTTCGTCATCCGCGCCGTTCTCACCATCGTCAGCTTCCACCTGACTCGCAGGCGCGTCGGTCTCGGCTTCTGTGTCACCAACCGCGACGGGTTCATCCACCGCCGGTTCATCCGGCTCCTCAACGGGCGTCTCTGCCACCGTCTCCATCGGCGAGGTGCCCTCGGGCACAGGCAGGTCCGCAATGCTCCCATCCACGTCGAGGTCGATGGTTTCCATGCCGGTCGGCTCGCTGGAAACCTCGAGGGTTTCCACCGGGTCATCCGACTTGGCCGACGCCGCCTTGGACCGCGACCGCGAACGGCGCTTCTTCGGACCGCTTTCGTCCGCCTCGTCACGCGCCTTCAGCGCCTCGACATAGGCCCGTTCCTCTTCCATCAGCGCTTCGCGGTCGGCGACCGGGATCTGGTAGTAATCCGGGTGGATCTCGGAAAACGCCAAGAATCCGTGGCGATTTCCACCATAATCCACGAAGGCTGCCTGCAGCGAAGGCTCGACTCGCGTGACTTTTGCTAGATAGATATTGCCGGCAAGCTGGCGTTTGTTCTCGGACTCAAAATCAAATTCCTCGACCTTGTTTCCGTCCACCACCACGACGCGGGTCTCTTCCGCGTGGGTGGCATCGATAAGCATTTTCTTTGCCATGTGTCCTTGATGCACCGCACCAAACGCGCTGTCCTGACCTGTCCAGGCGGACAGGCGCATCTGGGGTGGTGTCTTGTCTGGGCGATTTCGGACGGCGCGCGGCAGGGATCGGCAACTCGCCACCCTGCTCGTACACTCAATCGTTGCGCGCGCGTCATCGCGGTTCTTCTCCGACAGGCGCGACCATGCCGCTGCCTGCCCATTATTCCTTTTGCCCGATGAAAGGGCTCAGGTGCTCTACTGCCCATTGCTGGGCACAATCTGCATGCTTCACCCGGAGAGATGGGTCACCATCCGCGGCCAAGCAGCGAAACTCAATGATCCGGGACACGTCAGCCCCAATTCAGGCCGGGTCCGTCCTGACACATTAAAAGCAGTCCTGTGGAAAACACAATGGGCAAACTGCACGGCCCATGTTCAATTGTCGCCTGATCTTCATTTGGCCGCAAATATCCCGGGGGAGAATTGGCCATAAAGGCCAAGAGGGTGCTGGCCCCCTCCCTCACAAATAATCTGCCCGTTGCAGCCCGTATTTGGCCATCTTCTCGTTCAGCGTCCGGCGCGGCAGGCACAATTCCTCCATCACCGAGGCGATCGACCCCTTGTGCCGCCGCATGGTGTTGTCGATCAGCATCCGTTCGAACGCCTCAACGTATTCCTTCAGCGGCTTGCCCTCGGTGGTCATTACCGGCTGCATCTCTTCATGATCGGACATCAACAACGACGCGATGGTGCCCGAACCGCGCCGCGACTGCAGAACCGCGCGTTCGGCGATGTTGATCAACTGGCGCACGTTGCCCGGCCATGGGGCCTGCAACAGCTGCGCGGCCTCCTGGGCGCTGACTTGCGGCGCCTCACAACCGTATTCTTCGGCAAACTGCTCGCTTAGCCGGGTGAACAGGGTCAGGATATCCTCGCCCCGCTGCCGCAGCGGCGGCATGGTGATCCGCAGCGCCGCCAGACGATAGAACAGATCGGGCCGCAGCACGTCCTCGCTGGTCTTGCCCGCTTCCTGCAGGTTCGAGATCGCAACGATCCGGGTTTCGGCCGGTGTTCCCTGCTCGTTCATCACGCTCAGCAACCGCGCCTGCAGCGTGTCGCTTAGCGCCTCTATATCTTCCAGCACCAGAGTGCCGCCCCGGGCTTCCTCGATGGCGGGCAGTTGCGTGTCCTCGGGCATCATGGGTCCGAACAGCCGCTTGGCCAGCGCCTCTTCCTCGAGCGCGGCACAGGAGACCAGAACGAATTTCTTGCCCGCCCGGCTTCCCACTGCATGCAGCGCGTGCGCCACGAGGGTCTTGCCGGTGCCGGTTTCGCCGTCGATCAGCACATGCCCGTCGGCCTGGCCCAGGTCCAGAATATCCTCGCGCAGGCGCTCCATCACCGGGCTGGCGCCGATCAGCTTGTTCATGATCTGGGTGCCGCCCGACAGCTCGCGCCGCAGCGCCCGGTTGTCCAGAGTCAGCCGTCGCGCGTTACTGGCGCGTTTGGCCAGTTCCGACATCCGATCGGGGTTGAACGGCTTTTCCAGAAAGTCGAACGCCCCCACCCGCATCGCCTCGACGGCCATCGGCACATCCCCGTGCCCGGTAATCATGATCACCGGCAAGGTGCTGTCGGCGCCCATCAGCTTTTTCAACAGCTGAATGCCATCCATGCCGGGCATCTTGATGTCCGAGATCACGATCCCCGGATAATCCGGCCCCAGAACCTTCAACGCATCTTCGGCGCTGGCGAAGGTCTCGGTGTCGTACCCGGACAGCGCTAACCACTGGCTGATCGACTGGCGCATGTCCTGTTCGTCATCCACGATGGCAATCTTCATGGCCTGTGCCATAGCTAGATCCTCGTCATTCTGCGGCCTCCAGGCCGTCTTGCCCCAAGATGGGCAGTTGCATCTCGAACACCGCGCCGCCGTTCTGGCCGTTGCGCGCGGTCAGCCGTCCGCCATGGTCGTTCACGATACCCGACGAGATGGCAAGCCCCAAGCCGACCCCGTCACCGGCGCGTTTCGTGGTGTAGAAGGGTTCGAACAGGTTCTCGATATTCTCGATCCCATGGCCGTTGTCGCGTACCGCCAGCACGGCGGTTTCGCCCGCGGCCAGTATGATCTCCACCTCGGGCTCCACCACTGATTTGGTGGCGTCCAGCGCATTGCGCAAGAGGTTCACCATGACCTGCTCCAGCCGCATCCGATCGCCCATCACGATCACCGGCTCTTCAGGCAGGATCTGGCTGATCTTGACGTGGCGCTGACGCAGTTGCGGCTCCATCATCGACAGCGACGAAGCCAGCGCCTCGCCAAGATTCACGGGCGAAAACGCATCCGCCCCTTTGCGAGCGTAAGACTTGAGCTGCCGCGTGATCGCGCCCATCCGCTCGATCAGACCGTCGATGCGGCCAAAGCTGGCCAACGCCTCTTCTGGGCGGTTGCGGCGCAGCAGCAGCCGTGCGCCCGCCAAATAGGTCTTCATCGCCGCCAGCGGCTGGTTCAGCTCGTGACTCACCGCCGCCGACATCTCGCCCAAAGCGGCCAGCTTCGAGCTTTGCGCCAGCGTCTGTTCCGCCACTTCCAGCGTCTTTTCAACCCGTTCCCGCTCGGCGATTTCGCGCTGCAGGCGGGCATTCAATGCGCGAAGCTCCGCCGACTCGCGCTGGAACAGCGCCATGCGAAAAGTCGCCCTGCGGCTAAGCGCATAGAAGGCCAGCGCCAGCAGAATCGCAAAGCCCATGATCTCGAGCGCCAGAACGCTGTTCACTTTTTCGCGGATCGAGGAATAGGTCGTGAACGAGGTCATCTTCCAGCCGCGGAACGGAATCCGCGTCTCCATTCGCATGACCGCTTCGCCCTGCAGGTAGGCGTCGGGCGGCAGTGCCGTCCAGTCGGCGGTGGCCCGTATGGCGCGCTCGATGGCCCCCTGCGGGTGCTGCCGCAACAGCGCCTCCTGCTCGTTCAACCCACGCCACTGAGGTTCGGTCGACAAGATGATCGTGCCAGTGCTGTTGGTCACCATCACGGCATCCGAAATCCCGGCCCACGCGCTTTCGAATTTCTGCAGGTCCACCTCGACGACGATCACGCCCAGAATCTCGGCGCCGGCTTCAAGCCGCCGCGAATAAACGAAGTGATAGCCCCCGGCCTCACGCGGGATGACCGAGAAAATCGTTGAATTGGACCGGATCGCCTCCACAAAATAGGCCGCGCTGCGGTGCCCTTCGCCCAACCGGTTGCGGTCGGTCGCGGCGACCGCCCGGCCGTCGCGGTCCAACAGCATCAGCGACGCCGCGCCGATTTCCTCGACGAAGGACAGCAGGCGTTGCGTCGACAACGAGAAATCGCCCGACTGCAAGGCCGAGATCAACGTCGGATCCCGCGCCAGCAACTGCGGCACGATGGCGTTGCGGCGCAGCTCGCTCAGCAGGTTGCCGGAATACAGCGTCAGCCGCAGTTCAGCCCGATTGCGGGTGGATTCGGTGAACCGGTCGGTCAGCAGGCTGTTGGTGACCCACACGGTCGCGGCCGCGGCCAGCAACAGGCCGAATACCGCCAGCCGCAACCGCCACCCCAGCGGGGCGACGCTGCCGAAGATCGATTTCCAGCCTTTTTGCGCGTCGGATGTCATGAGCCGAGGCTACGCGCCGATGCACCTGACCTCAAGTCACGCAGGCGTCAGCACCCCCGACAATGCGCGGAAGAGCGCCACCCCGTCGGTGCCGCCATGCGCAGGATCCGCCGCGCGCTCGGGATGGGGCATCATACCCAGCACGCGCCGGTTGTGCGACAGGACGCCGGCAATATTCCCGCGCGAGCCGTTCGGGTTGTCGACATAGGTAAACGCGATTCGGTCCTCGTCTCGCAGGCGGCTGATGGTGTCGTCATCGGCAAAATAGTTGCCGTCGTGATGCGCGATCGGAATGCGGATCACGTCGCCGGCGTCATAGCCCTGGGTAAAGGCGCTGTCGGCGGTCTCGACCTTCAACTCCACGGTGCGGCAGATGTATTTCAACCCGGCATTTCGCAGCAGCGCGCCTGGCAGAATGCCGGTCTCGGTCAGAATCTGGAACCCGTTGCAGATGCCGACGGCATAGCCGCCGCGTTCGGTATGTTCGACCACGGCCTTGCAGATCGGCGATTGCGCGGCGATCGCGCCGCAGCGCAGGTAGTCGCCATAGGAAAAACCGCCCGGAACGCCCACGATGTCCACGCCCTGCGGCAGTTGGGCATCCTTGTGCCAGACCATGTCGACCTGAAACCCGACCTGTTCGAAGGCAACGGCAAGATCCCGGTCACAGTTGGACCCGGGAAACACGACAACGGCAGCGCGCATGGCAAACCCTCCTTGGGGAAACGGCTGGAAAACTCAGACCAGTTCGATCTCGTAACGTTCGATGACCGTGTTGGCCAACAGCTTTTCGCACATCTCGGCCACGTCGGCCTCGGTTGCGCCCTCGGCCAGTTCAAGGTCGATCACCTTGCCCTGACGCACGCCTTCGACCTTGTCGAACCCCAGGGCGCCCAGGGCATGGCGCACGGCCTCGCCCTGCGGGTCCAGAACCCCGTTCTTCAGCATAACGTGCACTCGTGCCTTCATCTCAGGTCGTCCTCTGGTTCACTTGCGAAACCGTGTAGCCTCGCCATTTCCAAATCCTTGTTGCCGCTGCCCCTGGTTGGGCCTCGGCGTCAGTTGATCAGCGTGGGTTTTGTCACGTTGCTTTTGGGCAGAACGCCCAGCCGCCGCGCAACTTCTGAATAGGCGTCGGTCAGGCTGCCCAGATCGCGGCGGAACACGTCCTTGTCCAGCTTTTGCCCTGTCTCGATGTCCCACAGGCGGCAGCTGTCGGGGCTGATCTCATCCGCGACGATCAGGCGCTGGAAGTCACCCTCGTAGACACGACCGATCTCGATCTTGAAGTCGACCAGTCGGATGCCCACGGCCAGCATCACGCCGCTCATGAAGTCGTTCACCCGCAGCGCCAGGCTGAGAATGTCGTCCATGTCCTGCTGGCTGGCCCAGCCAAAGGCGGCGATGTGTTCCTCGGTCACCAGCGGATCACCCAGCGAATCGTCCTTGTAGCAATACTCGACGATCGGACGCGGCAGCTGCGTGCCCTCGGCAATACCCAGCCTTTTCGACAACGACCCGGCGGCATAGTTGCGGACGATCACCTCCAGCGGGATGATCTCGCAGCTGCGCACCAGTTGTTCGCGCATGTTCAGGCGGCGGATAAAGTGGGTCGGCACGCCGATCTGGTTCAGGCCGGACATGAAGAATTCGCTCAGGCGGTTGTTCAGGACCCCTTTGCCGTCGATCACGTCCTTCTTTTCGGCGTTGAACGCGGTGGCATCATCCTTGAAATACTGCACGATCGTGCCCGGTTCGGGGCCTTCATACAGGATTTTGGCCTTGCCTTCGTAAATCTTCTTGCGACGCGCCATGTGCGACCTTTCCAGCGTGGGGCGAGGGAATGAGTCCCTGCGCTCTGGCGCTCTCATAGTGCAAGCCCCCCTTTCCCGCAAGTTCATGCATCCGAGAGGCTTTGATGCAGCGCAAATACCTTGCACCCGACCGCGCGTATGGTCATATCATCATCAAACGCAACACTACCCGAAGAGGCCCGACACCGATGACTACGTTCGACGACCGCGAAAACGCCTTTGAAGCAAAATTCGCCCATGACGAAGAAATGCAGTTCAAGGCGCAAGCCCGTTGCAACAAAATGCTGGGCCTGTGGGCTGCTGAAAAACTGGGCAAAAGTGGCGATGAGGCTGCTGAGTACGCAAAATCCGTGGTAATCGCCGATTTCGAAGAAGCCGGCCACGAAGACGTGGTGCGCAAAGTCGCCGCCGATCTGGGCGATCTGTCCAGCCCCGAGGAAATCCGCGCCAAGATGGCGGAACTGCTGCCAGTGGCAAAAGCTCAGGTGATGAGCGAAGCCAACTGAGGCACGCCGTCCACCTCATGATCTTCATGAGTATTATGAATTTGATTTGACGTCCCGGTCATGCGACACGGGGCGTCTAAATTTTTGGCCCTCGGGGCCACAACTCCGGACATCTCCAATGACCAATGCGCTGACCAGACTGCTGGAAACGAAGGACGCCATTCTTGCTGACGGCGCCACCGGAACGAACCTGTTCAACATGGGGCTGCAATCGGGTGACGCGCCCGAGCTGTGGAACACCGACCAGCCCGACAAGATCCGCGCCTTGTATCAGGGGTCGGTGGATGCGGGCAGTGACCTGTTCCTAACCAATACATTCGGCGGAACCGCTGCACGTCTGAAATTGCATGATGCGCATACCCGCGTGGCCGAGCTGAACCGCATCGGCGCCGAACTGGCGCGCGAGGTGGCGGATTCCGCCGGGCGTCCGGTGGTGGTTGCAGGATCGGTCGGCCCGACCGGCGAAATCCTGGAACCAGTGGGCAGCCTGACCCATGCCGAGGCGGTTGAGATGTTCCATGAACAGGCCGAGGCGTTGAAAGCCGGCGGCGTCGACGTGCTGTGGCTCGAGACCATCAGCGCCCCCGAGGAATTCCGCGCCGCGGCCGAGGCCTTTGCCCTGGCCGACATGCCTTGGTGTGGCACCATGAGCTTTGACACCGCCGGGCGCACCATGATGGGCGTCACCTCGGCCGATCTGGCGCAGCTGGTCGAAACCTTGCCCAACCCGCCGATCGCCTTTGGCGCAAACTGCGGAACCGGCGCTTCAGACATTCTACGCACAGTTTTGGGTTTTGTTGCTCAGGGAACCGAACGCCCCCTGATCTCCAAGGGCAATGCGGGCATTCCGAAATATGTCGATGGCCACATCCACTATGACGGCACGCCCGAGCTGATGGGCCGTTACGCCGCAATGGCGCGCGATGCCGGGGCTACCATCATTGGCGGCTGCTGCGGGACCATGCCCGAACACCTGCGCGAAATGCGCAAGGCGCTGGACACCACGCCAGGCGGCGCGCGTCCGACACTGGACCAGATCACCGATGCGCTGGGACCGTTCTCGTCCGCCAGTGACGGAACCGGCGACGAGGCGACGCCCGAACGGCGCACACGCCGGCGCCGCCGGGCCTGAAGGTCAGCGTCCCTCGAACCGGGGGACGCGTTTTTCCAAAAAAGCCACCACGCCTTCGGCAAAGTCCCGTGTGCGCCCGCATTCGCCCTGCAGATGGGCCTCGACCTGCAGCTGCTGTTCCAGCGAATTTTCCCACGTGCCGCGGATCGCCTTCTTGATCGCGCCGAAACCTGCGGTCGGACCCTTGGCCAGATACTCGGCGCGCTTGCGCCAATGGGCCTCGAATGCGTCATCTGCCACGGCTTCGTAGATCAGGCCCCAGTCATCGGCCTGACGGGCGCTGATCTTGTCAGCGAACAGTGCCCCCCCCATCGCTTTGGCCATCCCCATCTGGCGCGGCATGAACCAGGTACCGCCGGCATCGGGCAACAGGCCGATCTTGGCGAATGCCTGCAGAAAATAAGCGCTTTCGGTCGCGATCGTCACATCGGCACACAGCGCCAGGTTGGCCCCGGCCCCGGCAGCCGGACCGTTGACGGCGGCGATCGTCGGGACCGGGCAATCCCAGATTGCCTTCAGCATCGGCTCGTATTCGTCCCGCAGCGTGCCTTCCAGGTCGATCTTGCCGGTGCTCGAGGCATCGCCCAGATCCTGGCCGGAACAAAAGGCCTGCCCCGCCCCGGTCACGACCACGGCCCGCGCGTCATGGGCGGCCTGTTTCATCGCGTGGGTGATCTCTGCCCGCATCTGGGTTGTCAGCGCGTTCATCTTGTCGGGCCGGTTCAGCGTCAGCACCGCCAGACCGTCCGTGATGTTCAAAAGCACCGTTTCGTATTCCATGAAGTCCTCACCTGGCACAGATTTTCCCGAACCCTGACGCAATTGCCCGGCAAGGGAAAGTCAAACCACGCGTCAGTCTTCCAGAATACGGCGCAGCCGCTCCTGCTCTTCCTCGCTCAGAGCGTCGGTTTCGGCCGTTGCGGCGCTGCGGGCGCGACCGCGCAGGAAACTCCACCCCATGATCGCCGCGATCAGCAACATGATCGGCCCGGCCAGCCACAGCAGCAGGTTCACCCCCGTGGTCTTGGGCTTGAGCAGAACATATTCGCCATAGCGGTCCACAATGAAGTCAACCGCCTCTTCGTCCGTATCGCCGGCCACCAATCGTTCCCGAACCAGCAGGCGCAGGTCGCGCGCCAGGTCGGCGTTGCTTTCGTCGATGCTTTCGTTGCGGCAGACCAGACACCGCAGCCCGGCGCTGATCTCACGCGCGCGCTGTTCCAGAACCGGGTCGTCCAGCACTTCGTCCGGCTGCACCGCCAGCACGGGCGAGGCCAGCAACATCAGAACAAGGATCAGGCGTTTCATTCCGCTGCAACTCCTGCGGGCATGTTTTTGCGCGCCCCCGCCGCCACGCGGAACCGGCGGTCGGACAGGCTGAGCAGCCCACCCAAGGCCATCAGGATGCAGCCCCCCCAGATCCAATTTGCCAGAGGCTTGATATACGTCCGAATGACCCAGCCGCCGTCATCCTGCTGGTCGCCGATCACAACATAGACGTCACGCAGAAAGCGGTAGTCGATCGCCGCTTCAGTGGTGGGCATCGCCGCCACCGGATAAGTGCGTTTTTCGGGGTTCAGGGTTGCGACGGTTCGGCCATCTTTTTCCACGAGGACATCCGCCATGGTCGAAAAATAGTTCGGACCCTCGACCTCGCGCACCCCCTGCAGGGTGAAGGCAAACCCTCCGACCTCGAAAGTCTCGCCCACACGGGCGACGCGGATGTCTTCGACCTCCCAAGCGGTCAGGCCGGCGATGGCGAACATCGTTACGCCCAGCCCGGTGTGGGCCACCGCCTTACCCCAATCTGCCCCCGGCAGACGCATCAGGCGCGCCACACTGCCCTTGCGGCCCGTTCGGCTCCACAGGTCAACGATGGCGCCAAAGGTGATCCAGGCGCCCAGGAACAGCCCCACAGGCCCCAGCGCGCTGCGCCCCGTCTGTACCACCCAGACGAGGATCGCCAGCGACACAGCCAGAACGAAGGCATAGCGCAACTGCCACGCAACCCGGCCCAGCTTGCCCCGCTTCCACGGCAGCATAGCGCCCAGGGGCAGCACGATCCCCAATACCACCATGAACGGCGTAAACGCGGCGTCAAAGAACGGCGGCCCCACCGACAGTTTACGATCGAACATCATCTCGGCCAGCATCGGCCACATGGTGCCAACGAACACGACAAAGCTGCTAACGGCCAGCAGGATGTTGTTCAGCACCAGCGCGCTTTCGCGGCTGACCATGCCGAACACCCCTTTGGCCTCCATCGCCTGCGCCCGCGCGGCGAACAAGGTCAGCGCGCCGCCGACGAAGACCACAAGGATCAAGAGGATGAACACCCCGCGCTCGGGGTCATTGGCGAAGGCATGGACCGACGTTAGAAGGCCCGAGCGCACTATGAAGGTTCCGATAAGCGAGAAACCAAAGGCGATGATGGCCAGCAGGATGGTCCAGCTTTTCAGCGCCTCGCGCTTTTCGACCACGATAGCCGAATGCAGCAGCGCGGCGGCCAGCAGCCAGGGCATGAACGAGGCATTCTCGACCGGGTCCCAGAACCAGAACCCCCCCCAACCCAGCTCGTAATAGGCCCACCAGGACCCCAGCGCGATGCCAATGGTCAGGAAGATCCACGCCGCCAGCGTCCACGGCCGCACCCAACGGCCCCACGCGGCGTCGATGCGCCCCTCGATCAGGGCCGCGACCGCAAAGCTGAACGCCATGCTTAGCCCCACATAGCCCAAGTACAGGAATGGCGGATGGAAGGCCAACCCCGGATCCTGCAGCAGCGGGTTCAGGTCGCGCCCGTCAAACGGGGCCACGGGCAGCCGGTCGAACGGGTTCGAAGTGAACAGGATGAAGGCATAGAATGCCACGCCGATGGCCCCCTGCACCGCCAACACCCGCGCCTTCAGCGTAGGCGGCAGGCCGCCGCCAAAAAAGGCCGCCATGGCGCCAAAGATCGCAACGATCAGCACCCACAACAGCATCGAGCCCTCATGGTTGCCCCAAGTGCCGCTGAGTTTGTACAGCATCGGTTTGGCCGAATGGCTGTTCTCGACCACGATCCGCAATGAAAAGTCCGACGTCGCGAAGGCCCAGACCAACGCGCCGAAGGCGAACCCGGCCAGCAGAAATTGCGACACCGCGGCCGGTTCGGCGAAAAACATCCACGAAGGCCACCGCTTTGCCGCGCCGATCAACGGCACGACACTTTGCGCAATGGCCACCAGAAAGGCGAGGATAAGGGCGAAATGTCCAAGCTCGGTAATCATGCGCCCGGTATACCCTCGCCCCGTGCCGAGCGCCAATCACTTTCGCCGCACTTACGCGCACATAGTGTCGCGCCTCAGGCCCGCAGACGCCGCCAGTCGTCCAGCGCCGGGTTGGGGTCCGGGGCGGTCAGTTGGGCCGTCAGTTCCGCATCCGTGCCCGGGTCGGCTGCGCCGGGGCTGTCCGCCCGCATCTGGCGCAGCGTCTGCAGGTTGGCCATCACCTGCGGCGCGCGCATCATCGTGACCGAGATGTCGCGTTGCAGATCCTGCACCTTGGCCTGATGCCGCGCCCCGAAATAGAAGGACACGATCACGCCCAGTAGCCACCAAAGCGGCTCGGGCACCAGCGCGATGCCCTGCATCCGCGCCGCAAACCACAACGGATCGACCATCGCCGCAACGAACAGCCCCAGCGTGCCCAGGGCCAGCGCCGGGCGTGGAAGCCGGTTCAGCCCGTCCATGAACCGGTCGAATCCGCCTTTGCGCGGCACCGCAAATTCGGCGCCGAACTGGCTCATGGCCTGCCCGCGCATCTCGACGTCGCGCACGGCGCCGGCCTCGGCATTTTCTCGGAAAACTTCGGCTGTTTCGCGCACCACGTTGCGTCCGCCCCCGAACAGCAGATCGAAAATTCCCGCAATCAACCCCATACTGCGACCCTTTCGTGAAACTCCGATTCACTCAGATGGTAGGACGGAGACAGAAACGCCTCGGCCCGACGGATCCATCCGCCCTTGCCGCCGGTCCGGCTACGCACATATTTGCGCGAGGCCGGTCGCCGGTCGGCCAAGCGGAAATAATAGTTCCGCCGCGCCACCCCGTAGGCATCGCGCAGCGCCATCGGATCGGGTACGGCGGCCTGCGCGCAAGCCGCGGCGGTCTGTAGCCCCATCACCCCGTCAACGATCACCGCGAACCCCATCTGCACCAGCAGGCGCTGCAGAATGCGTACGGACTGGGCCCCAGCGTTGACATACATGTCGAACAGCGACGGCTGCAGCGCCTCGGGGGCAAGCCCAAGCCGGGGTTTCCGGAAAAAATGCGCGATGAATATCTCGACCGCCTGTTCCCGGCTCAGCGCCATCACGTCGCGCCGGTCAACCACGCCATCATCCGTCAGGTCGACCCCAAGGCGGCGCATCGTGTGGATGGTGACGCCGTATTTCGTGGCCCCGCCCGGGTCATCCGGGTCATCGACGAACCCACCTTCGCGGGCCACGATCTCCCACGCGATCTGCCGAACCGTCTGCATGCTGCACCTCTGTGTTCTCGTGCAGCCAAAACTCGGCCAAAAGATTTAATGGCTCGAAACGACAGCGAGCGCTGTCCGGCCCGACCGCGCAACGCCCGCCTAAATCAACAACCTTGGGCAGTGCCAGGATCAGCTCTCGCCGGCCTCCTTGTAGACACCCTGCTCTTTCAGGGCGTCCATGACCTCTTTAGGCATGTAAGTCTCGTCGTGTTTCGCGAGGATTTCGGTAGCCTGGAAAACGCCGTCGACATAGCTGCCGGTGCCGACCATGCCCTGGCCCTCGGAGAACAGGTCAGGCAGCACACCGGTGAACGACACGGGAACGCTTTCACCGCCATCGGTCACGACAAAGCGCACCGTCTCGCCCTGCCCGCGCACGATTGACCCTTCTTCGACCAGCCCGCCGATTCGGAACACCTCGTTCGGCGCCGGCGGTTCGGCGATCACCTGGCTGGGCGAGCGGAAATAGTTGATCCCGTCTCGCATTGCATAACCGATTAGGCCCGTCGCTAGGGCCAAGGCGACGAAAGCCAACAGAATGATCTGTACACGACGACGTTTCTTCAGCGTCTTCATCTCGCCCTCATGGGAACAGTGGGGCCATCATCAGCCCCGTCGTTTCAGGTTCACCTAACATCAGGTTTGCGTTCTGCAAGGCCTGCCCACTGCTACCTTTTGTCAGGTTATCCAGCGCCGCGATCACGATGGCACGGCGTTCGATCCTGTCAGCAACGACGCCGATATGGCAGAAGTTCGACCCGCGCACATGGTGGGTCGAAGGCGTCTCGCTAAAAGGCAGCATGTGGATGAAGGGCTCGTCCGCATAAGTCGCACACAGCGTTTCATATACGCTCTGCGGGTCGCCCTTTACATACGAGGTCGCCAGAATGCCCCGGTTCGCGGGGATCAGGTGCGGCGTAAACTGGATGTGAACCGCACGGCCGGCCAGCTTCGAGAACTCCTGATCGAACTCGCCCAGATGCCTGTGGGTCCCGCCGACGGCATAGGCGTTGGTGCCTTCGCTCAGCTCGGCGTGCAGAATGTTCTCTTTCAACGCCCGCCCTGCCCCTGAGACAGCGCATTTCAGATCAAGAATGATGTCATCCAAATCGATCACCCCGGCCGAGATCAGCGGCCGCAGCACATATTGCCCCGTCGCCGCGTTGCACCCGGTGCCTGCAACCAGCCGGGCGGTGCGGATCTCGTCGCGGTAGAACTCTGTCAGGCCGTAGACAGCCTCGGCCTGCTGTTCCAACGCGACATGCGGGTTGCCATACCATTTCTCGTATTCCGCCGGATCGCTCAGCCGGAAATCTGCCGACAAATCAACGACTTTCAGGTCAGAGGGCAACTCGCGGATCACTTCCTGGCTGGTCTTGTGCGGCAGCGCGCAAAAGCACAGGTCGATCTGGCCAAAGTCTATTTCCGAGATCTTGCACAGGCGCGGCAGGTCCAGATGGCGCAGATGCGGAAACACCTCGGCCATGGTCTGCCCGGCCTTGCGCTCGGCCGCCAGAGCGGTGATTTCCATGTTCGGGTGTTCGGCGATCAGCCGCACCAGTTCGGCACCGGTATAGCCCGAAGCGCCCAGGATTGCGATTTTGTGGGTCATGTCAGACCTCGTTCCTTAATGTGTCACGACTGGCAACCATCGCATGGACGGTTCCCCCGAATAAATCCGCGCGCCGCCCCGGTCCTTGACCGAAGTCAGGCGGCCTGAAAGGTGATTTGTCGTCGCAGAAACTGCGTTGCCCGGTCGCTGACCTTCTTGGGATCGCCCGTGGTCAGGAACCCGGCCTCACCGGTGCCCAGCATGCCGGGGTGCCGCTTCAGATAGTCGGCAAGGCTTTCGGCAACCAGGTCACCCTGGCTGAACACCTGCACGTCCGGCCCCAAGGCCGCCTGAAAGGCCTCGGCCATCAGCGGGTAGTGCGTGCAGCCCAGAATCGCAGCCTGCGGATGGGGCATCTTTCGCTTCAGCGCGTCCACATGGCTCCGCACCAGGGCCTCGGCCAGGATCATGTCGCCTTCTTCGATGGCATCGACCACGCCACCACAGGCCTGCGCCTCGACATCCACGCCGATGGCGCGGAACGCAAGTTCACGCTGGAACGCACGGCTGGCCACGGTCGCCGGCGTGGCGAACAGGGCCACGTGCTTGACCGCCACTTCGCGCGGGGGGCTGTTGTCGCCCCACTGGCGCTCGGTCAGCGCCTCGATCAGCGGGACGAACACACCCAGAACGCGCTTGCCCTGGGGCACGCCCTCTTCCTGCATCCGCCGCAGCGCCGCAGCGCTTGCCGTGTTGCAGGCCAGAATCACCAGATCGCAGCCGCGCGACCACAGGTCCTGCACCGCGTTTCGGGTCAGGTTGTAGATATCCTCGGCGTCGCGCACGCCATAAGGCGCGTGCGCGCTGTCTGCGTAATATAGGAAATCCACCTCCGGCAGACGTGTCTGCGCGGCGTTCAGGACGGTCAGCCCGCCCAATCCGGAATCAAAGATGCCTACTGCCATTTGCCCCTTCAGGCGCGATGCCGTTCCTCGAATTCATAGCCATAGTCATACGACTTCAGCGGCTTCGGAGACAGCTCATACGTGGCTTTGCGCAAGAAATCCATCATCTTGCGCGTATCGCCGGCCAATGGGTCCAGAACGTCGCGGCCGATGGGCTGCCCCACGACCACATCAACCGGGGTATCGACGCGCTTTCTAAACTCTTTGATCAGCAAACCCATGCGCAGCGTCACATGCAGATGGCTGGCAATCTGAAACAGCCGCGAGGTGTGCCCATCGAAGAACAAAGGCACCACGTTGGCGTTTGATTTGGCCACCATCCGCGCGGTGAAACCGCGCCAGCCCGGGTCCATCGGGTGCGCGAACGGCCGGGCCGCCGTACTGACCGTGCCACCGGGAAAAATTCCGATTGCGCCACCCTGCCCCAGATAATCCAAGGCGGTTTTGCGAGTCTGCAGGTTCAGCCGCATCGCCTCTTTGGTCTGATCGAAGGATATCGGCAGGATAATGCGGTTCAGGTCCTCGGCCTTGTGGAACACATGATTGGCCAGAATCCGGAAATCTCCACGGGTCTGGGACAGCACATGCCCCATCATCAATCCATCCAGGATCCCGTAAGGATGGTTGGCGATCAGGATCAGCGGGCCGTCCTTGGGGATGTTGGACAGCGCCCCGCCCACCACATTCAGGCTCAGCCCGTAGCGTTCGACCATGACCGACCAGAAATCGCGGCCATTGGCGACCTCTCGCTCGTAACCATCCGCGCGCCGGATCAGGCGCAGCCGACCGGTCGTGTTCTCCATCAGTTTGATGACCATGCGCCCACCCCGCGTTTCAGCAGAATGGGCGTAGGAAATATCCCGAGCGACTTGGCGACGTGATTTCATCACGGGTCTCCGGCGAGGCCGTCATCGGACGGCGCGGACACTGATCCTACCGCGCCTCCGTGACACCGATGTGACGTTACTCGGCCGCAGCCCGCGTCTCGGTCCCTCCCTGCCGGATCACGGCCAGAAGTTCCTCACGCCGCTTGGCGGCCTTGGCTTCGTTGGCGGCCAATACCGGACCGAAACCGCGGATGTCCAGCGGCAACCGCGCCAGCGCGACAATCGCATCGCGGGTGTTGTCATCCAGCTTGGGCAGGACCTCTTTCATGTCCTTCTCGTACTGACGGATCAAGGCCCGCTCCATCCGGCGCTCCGCGGTATAACCGAAGACGTCCAGCGGCGTGCCACGTAGCCCCTTCAGCTTGGCCAGAACCTTCATCGACCACAGAAGCCATTCGCCGAATTGCCGTTTGCGCGGACGCCCGTCCGGCCCTTTGCCTCCCAGGATCGGCGGAGCAAGGTGGAAGGTCATCTTGATGTCGCCGTCAAATTCGGCGGCGGCCTTGTCGCGGCTGTCCAGCAGCAGGCGGGCCACTTCATATTCGTCCTTGTAGGACAATAGCTTGTGATAGCCACGCGCGACGG
Organism: Ruegeria sp. BHSA191; assembly: GCF_059613325.1. Lineage (NCBI taxonomy): Bacteria > Pseudomonadati > Pseudomonadota > Alphaproteobacteria > Rhodobacterales > Roseobacteraceae > Ruegeria > Ruegeria sp. BHSA191. Next base: position 227,778 of record NZ_JBXWSH010000003.1, on the reverse strand, counting down.
CATCCCGGACCTTCGGGTCTTCGATCGACTCGACCAGCTTGAGATAGCGTTTGGACAACCGTTTGCCCTGATAGGCCACCAGATGATCGGCGCGGAACGCGATGGCCTGCTCGGGCGTCTTGGGCAACTCGGTCACCGTGGGGGCCACGATGCGCGCCACTTCCTCGGGGTGAAGAACCGCCCAGCGGCCGACCTCGAAGGCGCGCTTGTTGCGCTCGACCGCGGCGCCGTTCAGCTCGATCGCGGTCATAATCGCCTCATGGCTGACCGGCAGCAGACCGCGCTGCCACGCCGCCCCGAACACCATCATGTTGGAATAGATCGAGTCGCCCATCACCGCGCGTGCCAGCTCGGTCGCGTCGAACAGGGCCAGCCCGTCCTTCAGCCGCGCCTCGAGCGCTAATTCCAGCCGGTCGACCGGAATGTGGAACTCGGTGTTGCGGGTGAAATCGCCGGTGATGATCTCGTGACTGTTGACCACCGCGCCGGTCTGACCAGTGCGCGTCAGCCCCAGCGTCTTGGCCCCGGCCGACACCACGAGGTCGCCGCCGATCAGCGCATGCGCCTCGCCGGTGGCCACGCGAATGGCGCTGATGTCCTCGGGCTTGTTGGCCAGGCGACAGTGGATGTGCACCGCGCCCCCCTTCTGCGCCAACCCGGCCATTTCCATCATGCCCGCGCCTTTGCCGTCGATCTGCGCGGCCTGCGCCAGAACCGCCCCGATGGTCACGACTCCGGTGCCGCCGACGCCCGTGATGACCACGTTATGCGTGCCCTCGATCTGCGGCAGAACCGGCTGCGGCAGATGGGGGATGTCGATTTCGGTGGTGGCTTCCTTGCGGATCTTGGCACCTTCCAGCGTGACGAAGGACGGACAGAACCCGTTGAGGCACGAGAAATCCTTATTGCAGCTGGACTGGTCGATCGCCCGCTTGCGTCCCAGCTCGGTTTCCTTGGGCACGATCGAGACACAGTTCGACTGCACCCCGCAATCGCCGCAGCCTTCGCAGATGTCCGAGTTGATGAAGACGCGCTTGTCCGGGTCCGGGAAGGTGCCGCGCTTGCGGCGGCGGCGTTTCTCGGCGGCGCAGGTCTGGACGTAGACGATGACCGACACGCCTTCGATCTCGCGGAACTTGTTCTGAACCGCCATCAGCTCGGCCCGTTCGTGGATTTCCACGTCGCCGGGCAGCGCCTTGAAGTTCACGTCTTCCTTCTCGTCATAGACGACGGCCACATGCTGGACGCCCATGGCCTTGACCTCGCGCACAATGCGCTCGGCGGTCAAATGGCCCTCGTTCTCCTGCCCGCCGGTCATGGCGACCGCATCGTTGAACAGGATCTTGAAGGTGATGTTGGTTCCGGCCGCCAGCGCCGCCCGGATCGCCTGAACGCCCGAATGGTTGTAGGTGCCATCGCCCAGGTTCTGGAACACGTGTTTCGTAGTCGAGAACGGCGCCTCACCGATCCAGTTGGCGCCTTCGCCGCCCATCTGGGTAAAGCCGGTGGTCTCTCGATCCATCCACTGCACCATGTAGTGACAGCCGATCCCGGCGTAGGCCCGGCTACCTTCGGGCACCTTGGTCGAGCTATTGTGCGGACAGCCCGAGCAGAAATAGGGCAGCCGCGTCGCGATCTCCTGCGCGTTGTCGTTGCGGCGGGCCTCGTGCAGGCTGGCCAGCCCTGCGTGGATTCCGTCGGTTTCGCGACCTTCCTCGATTAGGATCTCGCCCAGCTTCTCGGCGATCATGATCGGATCAAGCGCCCCACGGGTCGGGAACAGCTCTTCGCGGTGCAGCGTGCCTGCCCCGCCCTTGTACCAGCCGTACACGCGACGTCCGCGACGGTCATCAAAGATCGCCTCTTTGACCTGCACTTCGATCAGCTTGCGCTTTTCTTCGACGATGATGATCAGGTCCAGCCCCTCGGCCCAATCATGGAACCCCTTCATGTCCAACGGGAAGGTCTGGCCGATCTTGTAGGTGGTGATACCCAGCCGTTCGGCCTCGGCCTCGTCGATGTTCAGCAGCGACATGGCGTGCACCAGGTCCAGCCAGTTCTTGCCCGCCGCGGCAATGCCGATCTTGGCCCCGGGCTTGCCCCAGACCCGCCGGTCCATCCGGTTGGCGTGCGAGAACACTTCGGCCGCGAACCGCTTGTAGTCGATGATCCGCGCCTCCTGCAGGTGCGGCGTGTCGCCCAGACGGATGTTCAGCCCGCCCTCGGGCATGTCGAATTCCGGCGTCACCAGCTGCATCCTATCGGGCCGGCCATCCACGACCGAGGTCACCTCGATCGTATCCTTCATCGTCTTGAGCCCGACCCAGACCCCGGCAAACCGGCTGAGCGCAAAGCCGTAGATTCCATAGTCGAGGATTTCCTGCACCCCGGCCGGGCTGACCACGGGCATGTACATGTCGACCATCGACCATTCAGATTGGTGCAGCACGGTCGAGCTTTCGCCGGTGTGGTCGTCGCCCATCGCCATCAGAACGCCGCCGTGCTTGGCGGTTCCGGCCATGTTGGCGTGACGCATGACGTCGCCCGACCGGTCCACACCCGGCCCCTTGCCGTACCACAGGCCAAACACGCCGTCATACTTTCCATCGCCGCGCAGACCCGCCTGCTGGCTGCCCCACAGCGCCGTCGCGGCCAGGTCCTCGTTCAGGCCGTACTGGAACACCACGTCGTTTTCGGCCAGCTGCTTCTGCGCACGCGACATCTGCAGGTCGACCGCCCCCAAAGGCGAACCCCGGTAACCAGTGACCAGACCGGCAGTATTGAGGCCCGCCGCCCGGTCGCGTTCCTTCTGCATCAGCATCAGGCGCACCAGCGCCTGCGTGCCGTTCAGCAGAACCGGGCTTTTGGTCAGATCGAAACGGTCGTTGAGCGAAATCTTTGGCTGACTCATCAGACGCCTCCCCACGTCGGAACAGTGTGCTGCATTTGCCGTCATTTTAGGTCACAATTTCTGACCTGTATAGGAAAATCCCCCTGCAGCGTAACGATTTCCGCCTTTGAATGTGGAACTTGCTACCTGTTTCATATAGTTCTGCGAAAACATAACGAAAGTTGCGACGATGAATTGGGACAAGCTCAGAATCTTTCACGCGGTGGCGGATGCCGGCAGCCTCACGCATGCCGGCGACAAGCTGAACCTGTCCCAATCCGCCGTCAGCCGCCAGATTCGTGCCTTGGAAGAGGCGTTGGGCGCCACGCTGTTTCATCGCCACGCGCGCGGCCTGATTCTGACCGAACAGGGCGAGCTTTTGTTCGATGCCACCACCGCCATGTCCAAGCGGCTGGAAACTGCCGCCGCCCGCATCCGCGACAGCGAAGAAGAGGTGTTTGGCGTCCTGCGCGTCACCACCACATTCGGCTTCGGCACGCTGTGGCTCGCCCCACGCCTGCCGAAACTGTACGAACAATACCCCGATCTCAACATCGATTTGATGCTGGAAGAGCGCGTCCTCGACCTGCCCATGCGCGAGGCCGATGTCGCGATCCGCATGAAGGAACCCAGCCAGGCCGATCTGGTGCGCAAACGCCTGATGACCGTTCGGATGATGCTCTATGCAACGCCTGAATACCTCGAGATGCACGGCGGAGCGCCACAAACGCTGGAAGACATTTCCAAGCACCGTCTGATTTGCCAGACACCCTCGGCCCCGCAAGTTGGCGTCGGAGCCACGATGGTCAGCCATCTTATGACGTATGAGCCCAGTTCGTTGCTGACCGTAAACAACTATTTCGGCGTCCTTCAAGGTGTGCTGAACAACCTTGGCATTGGTGTTTTGCCTGACTACGTAACCGAAGATTTTCCCAACTTGGTTCCAATTCTGTCGGATATCGAAACCGCCGAGGTGCCTGTCTACCTGGCGTATCCCGAGGAACTACGTCACTCGAAACGGGTCGCAGCTTTCCGTGACTTCGTGCAGGAGGAGATCATCGCGCACCGCAAGCATCTGAAAGAGCTGGGAAAGCTTTAGCCATGCACGAATCGCATAGCGGCCATGAAGACTCACGTGCAAAAAATTCTTGATCGTTCAAAAACTGATCCCTAAATGACCACTCGAAGGCGATGATGCTGAAACGCTCATCATCTTCATACCTCCCTGTTGGACTACGGCCGAGCTTAGTGCTCGGCCTTTTTTTTCATCAACGCCGCATCCGGTCGCGTTTTGTTTGTAAAATGCGCTCTGCGCTGCCTATGATCGCGAAAAACAATCATTTTGTGATCGAGGGAATAATGGCAACACATTTCTTGCGTATTCTGATGGCGGCGGTTTCGGCCCTCATGCTGACCCTACCCGCAGCGGCCCAAGAGACCGGCAGTTCCGCCGCCCCGGTGTCGATTCCCGAAGATCTGACTCCCGAACAAGTCGATGACTTGGTCGCCCGTATGTCCGACGACCAGGTGCGCGCCATCCTGCTGGAACGGTTGGACGCGGTCGCAAGGCAGCAAGCCGAACAGCAGAGCACAAAGCGCGGCCTGATTCAGACCATTTCGGACTCAGCCAGCCAGATGGCGGCATCATGGATGGACGTGATCCGCAAGGTCCCGGTTCTGATATCGGCCCAGGTCGAGGCCTTCTCCAATTTCGGCAACAAATTCGGCGCAAACGGCCTCATGACCCTGTTCGGGTTCACCTTTCTGGCGCTTGCGATCGGGTATGCGGCTGAAAAGCTGTTCGGCCTGTGGACCCGCCGCTGGATCCGGCTGATCCCCGAAGACGCGTCCTCGGACCTCAAGGGCGCAGTGCTTTACCTGTTCAAACGCTTCTGCGGCGAGTTTTTGGGCCTGCTGGTCTTTTACTACACGCTGGTTTTCGTTGGCCGCCGATTTCTGGACGATGCGCAAATCGAACAGGCGGGGCCCTTCGTGTTCTATCTGATCTGGTTCCCGCGGCTGGGGGCGGCGATCTCGCGGTTCATCCTTGCCCCACAGCAGCCCCGGCTGCGGCTGGTCAGTATCGACGACAAATGGGCCAAGTACCTGCATCGCAACCTGATCGGTCTATTTCTGCTGATCGGCTTCACCATGTTCATCCTGGATTTCAACATGATGAACGGCGTGCAGCCGGGCGAGTCGCGGCTGGGGTTCTGGCTGAACACCTCGATCCACATCTACATCGCCGTAATGGCCTGGACGGCCCGCGAAGGGCTGACCGAAATGATGCGCGGCTCGGACCCAGATCGCACACAGTTCGACGAAGAGGTGGCGCGTTACTATCCCTATTTCGCCATTGCCGTTTCCATCGGCACCTGGCTGCTGGTCGAATTCCTCGCCGCGCAACGCGACCCGCGGGTATTCGCCCTGCTGGCGGGGGGCGCGCATTACGTCACCATGTTCTGGCTGCTGATCGCGCCGGCGCTCGATACCTTCATCCGCGGACTGACCCGCCATCTGTTGCCGCCGATGATCGGTGACGGGCCGGTCGCCGAACGCGCGTACAGGGCAACCAAGCGCAGCTATATCCGCATCGGGCGCGTTCTGGCCGGCGTTTTGGTCGTCTTGATGATCGCCAACGCATGGGATCTGGACCTGCAGGAAATCGCGGGCGGAGATTCTGAAACGGGCAGCAAGCTGGTTCAGTTCTTCATCATCATCGCGGTCGGCTACATCCTGAACGAGGTGGTCTCGCTCTGGATCAACCGCCGCCTGGCCAAGGAGCAGACAGCCTCGGAGCAGAGCCCCGACGAGGAAGCCGGCGAAGGCGGCGGTGCCGGCGGCTCGCGCCTGGCCACGGTTCTGCCTTTGCTGCGCGTGACAGCTCAGGTCGCGATCTCGGTGATCTTCGCCCTGCTGGCGCTGGGCGCGCTGGGCCTGGACATCACGCCGCTTCTGGCCGGTGCCGGCATTTTGGGCCTGGCCATCGGTTTTGGCGCGCAGAAACTGGTCTCGGACATCGTGGGCGGCATCTTCTTTCTGATCGACGATGCTTTCCGAGTCGGTGAATATGTCGACGTGGGCGGTACCACCGGCACGGTCGAAAAGATCTCGATCCGCTCGATGCAACTGCGCCACCATCGCGGCCCGGTGCACACCATTCCCTATGGCGAGATCCAGAAACTAACGAACTACAGCCGCGACTGGGTCATCATGAAGCTGAAGTTTACCGTGCCCTTCGACACCGATCCGAACAAGGTCAAGAAGATCTTCAAGAAGATCGGTGCCGAGATGATGGAGGACCCGGTTCACAAGGACGGTTTCCTGCAGCCCTTCAAATCGCAGGGCGTGTTCGATTTCGACGATGTCGGAATGATCATCCGCGGCAAGTTCATGGCCAAGCCAGGCAAGCAGTTCACCCTGCGCAAAGAGATCTTCAATCGGGTGAAGGCCGCCTTCAACGAAAACGGCATCGAGTTCGCCCGCCGCGAGGTCCGCGTTGCGATCCCGGGCCTAGAGGAGACGGAACATCTTTCAGATGAACAGAAAGCGGCCATCAGTGCGGCTGCCGGTGAAATCGCAACTCAGCAGGCCGAACAACAGGCCGAGCAGCAACAGCAGGGAAAGAAATAGGACTGTGTGCCCAAGCGCAAAGACAGTGGTGTCCGCGTGTTGCGATCGCTAGTCAGGCCGCTTCTCGCAAGCGCAGGCGTCGCCTTGGCAAGTGCAGCGGCGGCGCAGGACGCCAATAGTGTCCTCGAAAAGAACCTCGGAGTTCTGGACGACTACACCGAAGACGAAATCGTCGGATTTCAGCGAGGATCGATCGTCGTCGCCCCAATTCCTTTTTCGAACCCTACAATCGGTTCCGGCCTCATTCTGGGCGCTGGGTATCTTTTCCAGATGGACGAAGGATCCAACCCTTCGGTGATAGGTGCCGGTGGATTGCGCTCCGGCAATGGCAGCATGGCCGCAGCCGGTGCATTCAAACTCAATATGGACAACAACCGTTGGATCATCGAGGCACTCTACGGGACAGCAGACGTCCAATACGACCTTTTCACCGGGGTTGGTGTGATCCCCATCCGTCAGGACGGTTTTCTGGGTAGGCTCGGGCTGTCCTATGGGGTAACGCCTGACCTGTCCTTCGGCGTGACCTTCCGGTATCTCGACACGACCATCACCCCCGCCTTTGCGGGACTGCCGCCGATCCCACCTCCCTTCGACCAGTTTCTGAATGTCGAGGTTGGGAATTTGGGCCTGGTGTCCGACTGGGATACACGGGATGACACGATTTACCCGACCAGCGGCCAAGTCCTGCATTTCGAAGCATCACAGGGCTACGGGCTCAGCGGGCTGGTGCAGGATTATTCCAAGTCCTACCTCAACTACACGTTTTACCTGAGCCCCTGGGCCGACGGTGTCATCGCCAGCCGGCTATCTGTGTGCGCCGCTTCGTCCGAGACACCGTTCTTCGATCAATGCGGCATCGGAACGGTGGATGCCTTCCGCGGGTTTTCGGCAACCCAGCTTCTCGATCTGCGCTCGGCTTCTCTGCAGGTCGAGCTTCGCCAGCGGGTGGGCGAGCGCATCGGCCTCATCGCCTTTGCTGGCGTGGGACAAACCGGCCAGAGTTTCAGCGATCTGAGCGACAACGGCACCAATTCGGCCTACGGGATCGGCGCGCGTTACCGGGTTTCCAAGAAATTTCCGCTCGATTTCTCGATAGATGTAAGCCGCAACGACCAGCAGGAGGACAACCTCTACATCTATGTCGGACAGCGGTTCTGACACGGCTGCGCGTTCTTGGCCCTTTCCCCCGGCGCGCCCTTGCCCTAAAAGGCGCGCAATATCGGCCAGCTTGGGGACAGGACAGACAATGCAAGAGCCCGCCATCACACCGGAACTGATTGCCGCGCACGGGTTGAAGCCCGAAGAATACGACATGATCCTCGAGATTATCGGGCGCGAGCCGACCTTTACCGAGCTGGGGATTTTCTCGGCCATGTGGAACGAGCACTGTTCCTACAAGTCCTCGAAGAAATGGCTACGCACCCTCCCTACCTCGGGCCCCCAGGTGATCTGCGGCCCGGGTGAAAACGCCGGTGTGGTCGATATCGGCGACGGGCAGGCCGTGGTCTTCAAGATGGAAAGCCACAACCACCCCTCGTACATCGAACCTTATCAGGGCGCGGCAACCGGCGTGGGCGGCATCCTGCGCGACGTGTTCACCATGGGCGCACGGCCCATCGCGGCGATGAACGCGCTGTCCTTCGGTGAACCCGACCACCCCAAGACCCGCCAGCTGGTCAACGGCGTGGTGGAAGGCATCGGTGGCTACGGCAACTGTTTCGGCGTACCGACCGTAGGCGGCGAGGTGCGGTTCCACCAGGCCTATAACGGCAACTGCCTCGTGAACGCCTTTGCCGCCGGGCTGGCCGATGCCGACAAGATCTTCTACTCGGCCGCGTCGGGCTTGGGCATGCCCGTTGTCTATCTGGGCGCCAAAACCGGCCGCGACGGCGTGGGCGGCGCCACGATGGCCTCAGCCGAATTTGACGACACGATCGAGGAAAAGCGCCCGACCGTGCAGGTCGGTGACCCCTTCACCGAAAAACGCCTGATGGAGGCGACGCTGGAACTGATGCAGACCGGCGCCGTGATTTCGATTCAGGACATGGGCGCGGCTGGCCTGACCTGTTCCGCGGTGGAAATGGGCGACAAGGGCAAGCTGGGCATCAAGCTCGACCTCGACCGCGTGCCCCAGCGCGAAGAGAACATGACCGCCTACGAGATGATGCTGTCCGAGTCCCAGGAACGCATGCTGATGGTGCTGAAGCCCGAGCTCGAGGCCGAGGCTCGGGCCGTATTCGAGAAATGGGACCTGGATTTTGCCATCGTTGGCGAAACAATCGCCGAGGACCGTTTCCTGATCATGCACGGAAACGAGGTCAAAGCCGACCTGCCGCTTTCGCCGCTGTCGGGCCGTGCGCCGGAATACGACCGTCCATGGGTTCCGACCCCTGTCGCCGAAGAGATGGCCGAAGTGCCGCAGATCGACCCGATCGACGGGTTGCGCGCACTCATCTCCTCGCCCAACTACGCGGCCAAGCAGTGGGTCTATGAGCAATACGACACGATGGTCATGGCCGACACCCTCCGAACCCCCGGCCTGGGCGCCGGCATGGTCCGCGTGCACGGCACGGACAAGGTGCTGGCCTTCACCTCGGACGTGACCCCTCGATACGTGCGCGCCAACCCCGAGGAAGGCGGCAAACAGGCTGTGGCCGAAGCCTATCGCAACCTGACCGCCGTGGGCGCCAAGCCGCTGGCCACCACCGACAACCTGAACTTCGGCAATCCCGAAAAGCCCGAGATCATGGGCCAGTTCGTCGGCGCCATCAAGGGCATCGGAGCGGCCTGTTCGGCGCTCGACATGCCGATCGTGTCCGGAAACGTGTCGCTCTACAACGAAACAGACGGTCAGGCGATCCTGCCCACACCGACCATTGGTGCCGTCGGGCTCTTGCAGCACACCGACGAGATCATCGGCAGCGAAGTGCGCGAAGGCCACGTAGCGCTGGTGATCGGCGAAACCAAGGGCCACCTGGGCCAGTCGGCGCTGCTGGCCGAGGTCTTCAACCGCGAGGACGGCGACGCCCCGCATGTGGATCTGGACGCCGAGAAACGCAACGGCGATTTCATCCGCGCCAACCGTCACCTGATCAAGGCCTGCACCGACCTCAGCGATGGCGGGCTGGCGCTTGCCGCTTTCGAACTGGCCGAAGGGTCCGGCGTCGGCGTGCATCTTGAGGACGCTTCGACAGAATTCCTGTTTGGAGAGGATCAGGGCCGGTACCTTGTGGCCTGCAATTTCGATCAGGCCGAAGCTCTGATGATCGCCGCAGGCCAGGCCGGTGTGCCCATCACCAGCGTCGGCCGCTTTTCCGGCGACACCGTGCGCATCGGCTCGTCCGAGGCCCCTCTGGCCGAGTTGTCGACGATCTATCGCACCAGCTTTGCCGAGGCCGTAGCCTGAGCCTCGTTCACACCCTTTACGCACCGAACCTGCGCCTGCCGAACTGGCGCAGGGTGCTTGTTTCGCCTTTGCCCGCGCCCCCTTGCACGGGCTTTGGCATCGCTCTACATCTTGGGAAAGACCTTCAGGAGAACCTACATGCCGATGAGCGCTCATGAAATCGAAACCCTGCTGCGCGAGGCCTTTCCGAACGCGGACATCAAGGTCGGGGGAAGTGACGGCGTGCACATGTCCGCGATGGTCGTGGACGAGAGCTTTCGCGGCAAGAACCGGGTGCAGCAGCAGCGCGCCGTCTATGCGGCGCTTAAGGGCAAGATGGATGGCCCTGACGGAGAACTTCACGCGCTGGCCCTGACCACCCGCGCACCGGAGTAACCCGGAGCAAACGCAACAAGACCCGTCGACTGGTCTGATGCAGAAAGTACCGAGAAACCTTCCCGGGAATCGGGCGAAATGACGAAAGCCAATGAACCGAACCGGGAGCCCGTCAAGAACCTGAAAGCCGACAAACGGTGGAGCGACCACCACGTAAAATGACTGCCCGCCGCCGCGGCGGGCCCAGCCTAGGAAACGCGAAATGACCGACGTGAAGACCCAGATCGATGAAACCGTCAAGAACAACGACGTGGTGCTGTACATGAAGGGCACCAAGGAGATCCCGCAGTGTGGGTTCTCCTCGCGCGTGGCAGGCGTTCTGAACTACATGGGCGTGGATTATGTAGATGTGAACGTTCTGGCCGACGAGAACATTCGTCAGGGCATCAAGGACTATTCAGACTGGCCGACCGTTCCGCAGCTGTATGTCAAAGGCGAATTCGTCGGCGGATGCGACATCGTCACCGAGATGACCCTTTCGGGCGAGTTGGACACCCTTTTCGATGAAAACGGCGTGGCTTACAACAAGGAAGCCGCCGACAAGATCCGCGAAGCCAACGCCTGAGCCTGCGGCTTAGCGGCTTGTACAGCCCTTCAGAACATCGGTTTCGCTGCCGGCCCCGGCCGCGGCGAAACTGATAACCGCATCCCAGCCTTTGGACCGCAGAACATAGGTCCCCTGCCCGCCGACCGACTCGTATCGGATACCCGATCCACTCGGAACCTGCCGCAAGGCGATCAACTGACCGTCCACCACCATGGCCGCTGCCCCGTCACCCTCGGGTGGGTTGAAATACGTGAGCGCAAGCTCAACCCCACCTTCGCAGGTGAAGGTGACCGGCAAGATGTCGATCTGAGCCTGCGCCATGGACGCGCACAGTGTAGCCATACCGGCCAAAACAGTCAGACGGCCCATTTTCATTTCCCTGACTTCTCGGCAACCATTTCCGCCAGTGACTCGGCACGCGCCGCCAACTCGGCAAGCGTGTCCGTCACCGAGGGCGGCACAACGGCCACTTCGACCCGCTCGGGTTCGGGCGGCGGTGCGTTGCGCAGACTGTCCAGTTCCGCCTGCGCCTCGGCCAGTTGCGCCTCCAGCGCCTTGATCCTGTCATCGGACGCCGCAGCCTTGTCGGCCAGCATCAGCCCCGCCATCAACAGCATGCGGGATTCCGGCATGCGTCCGATCTGGTCGGTCAGAACCTGCGCTTCATCATCCAGCAGCTTGGCTGCGGCATGCAGGAACGGCTCTTCCCCGTCCCGGCACGAGACTTCGAAACCGCGCCCGCCGATATGAATGGTCACTTCCGGCATTACTCCACCTCTCCTTCGGCAAGGTTGGCATGGGTCAGCAGCGGCTCGAGCCGGGCCAGAACCGCGTGGGCCTCTGCCGCATCCGTGGCCCGCGCGGCGCGGATTGCTTCAAGCTCGGCCTCGGTCGCGCGGTTCAGCAGCTCGGCATCGGGCAACCCGTCCGCGACTGCTTTGCGCAGCTCTTCTACGGTTTCCTGCAACTGGGCGTTGGCCTTGCGCAGACGCTGAAGATCGTCATCGAGGCGCGACATCGCCGCGCCGTGGCTCACCCGTTCGGCGCGCAGCATCTCGAGCTCGGCGTTCAGCTCGGCCACACGTTCGCCGTCGGCCAATTCCGCCTTGAGCCGGGCGATCTCGCTCCGCATCACCTCGACCTTTTCTTCTGATGGCTTCAAGCGCTCGACCTCGGCGCGTAGCTGGGCAAGTTCCTCGCTGTCATCCGGGCGGGTCCGCAGGCTCTCGATCTCGGATTTCAACGCCGCCAATTCATCCTGGTTTTCCAGCGCGGCCTTGGCCTCGGCCAGTTCGGCCCGCGCGGCTTCGACCGCCGCAAGCTGGGACTTGGCCTCGCCCAGTTGCCCGCGCAAGGCGTCGATTTCCTGCTCATAGCGCTCCTTGACGGATTTCAGGCGTTCCTCCAACTGCGCGTTGGCCAGACGCTCTTCGTCCAGCGCGACCCGCAATTTGCCGTCGCCGCCATCCCCTCCGGCCTGCATCGCCTCGATCCCGGCACCGATCCGGTCCATCGCGGCGGTGATGCGTCTGTGAAGGTCTTCGATCTGACTCATTGCCCCTGTTGCCCTTTTGCCAAGGTTCGCTCTCTTCTTACGCCGGCCGAATCAAGCCGTCCCGATCTCATTCATAGTCTAGCGGAATGTGCGCCAAAATACCCAGTGTTTGCTTTCAAACACTTGGACAACACAGTTCAACCGCGCCCCCGGCGCCACGGCCGGTTCCGCTTGCACTTTGAGGGGTGAATGGTATTCAGCGCGCAATCTGCCCGTAACCCAAAGGAAAACATCCGTGGACCTGACAGCGCTGCGCAATGCCAACCCTGAACACTGGGCCAAGGCTGCGGCCATCCGCACCCTGACCCTCGATGCCGTCGCGGCCGCCAATTCCGGCCATTCGGGAATGCCCATGGGCATGGCCGATGTCGCGACCGTTCTGTTTGAAAAGCATCTGAAATTCGACGCATCCGCCCCCAAATGGCCCGACCGCGACCGGTTCATCCTGTCGGCCGGCCACGGCTCGATGCTGATCTATTCGCTGCTGTATCTGACGGGCTACGAACAAGTCACGCTGGACGAGATCAAGAACTTCCGCCAGTTGGGCGCCAAGACGGCCGGCCACCCGGAAAACTTCCTTTTAGACGGCGTTGAAACCACCACCGGCCCGCTTGGGCAAGGGATCGCCAATGCCGTGGGCTTCGCCATGGCCGAAGAGATCCAGCGCGCGCATTACGGCAAGAAGGTCGTCGATCACTATACCTATGTGATCGCCGGGGACGGCTGCCTGATGGAAGGCGTCAGCCAGGAGGCGATCACCCTGGCCGGTCGGCACGAGCTAAGCAAGCTGATCGTGTTCTGGGACAACAACAATATCACCATCGACGGCACCGTGGACATCGCCGACCGCACCGACCAGGTGCGCCGGTTTGCGGCCTCGGGCTGGAATGTAATCGAGATCGACGGTCACGACCCCGAGGCCATTGACGCGGCCATCACCGAGGCGAAGGCGTCGAAAAAGCCGTCGATGATCGCCTGCAAGACCCATATCGCCTTGGGCCATGCCGCGCAGGACACCTCGAAAGGTCACGGTGCTCTGACCGATGCCGAACAGCTGAAAGCCGCAAAAGAGGCCTATGGCTGGCCCTACGGTCCGTTCGAAATCCCGGCCGAGGTCAAAGCGGCCTGGGAAGCGATCGGTGCTCGCGGCGCTGCGGACCGCGCGGCCTGGGAAGAGCGTTTCGCCCAACTGTCCGAGCGCAAGCAGGCCGAGTTCAACCGTGCCTATGCGTTCGAGGTGCCGAAGAAGCTGGCCGGCGCGATCCGCGCACTGAAAAAGCAGATCTCTGAAGACCAGCCCAAGCTGGCCACCCGCGCCTCGTCGGAGAAGGTGCTGAACGTCGTGAACCCGATCATGACCGAGACGGTTGGCGGCTCGGCGGACCTGACCGGGTCGAACAACACCAAATCGGCCGATATGGGTGTGTTCCTGCCGGAAAACCGCAAGGGCCGCTATATCCACTACGGCATCCGTGAACACGGCATGGCCGCGGCGATGAACGGCATGGCGCTGCATGGTGGCATCCGCCCCTATGGCGGCACATTCATGGCCTTCACCGACTATGCGCGTCCGTCGATGCGCCTGGCCGCGTTGATGAAGATCCCCAGCGTTTTCGTGATGACCCATGACTCGATCGGTCTGGGCGAAGACGGCCCGACGCACCAGCCGGTCGAGCATCTGGCGATCTCGCGCGCGACGCCGAACACCTATGTGTTCCGTCCCGCCGACACCGTCGAGACTGCCGAGGCCTGGGAACTGGCGCTGACCTTCAAAGACAGCCCCTCGGTTCTGTCGCTGACCCGCCAGGGCGTGCCGACCGTGCGCACCCAGCACAAGGCCAAGAACCTGACCGCCCAGGGCGCCTATGTTCTGGCCGAGGCCGAGGGCAAGCGTCAGGCGATCCTGATCGCCACCGGGTCCGAGGTGTCGCTGGCCATGGAGGCAAAAGCGATGCTCGAGGCCGAAGGGATCGGCACCCGGGTCGTTTCGATGCCCTGCATGGAGCTGTTCGCCGAGCAGGACGAAGCCTATCGCAAGAAGGTCCTGCCTGCCGGGCCCGTCCGCGTCGGCATCGAGGCCGCCGTCCGTGCCGGCGGCTGGGACCGCTGGCTGCTAGGCGAGCGTGGCCGCGAGGCCAAGGCCGGTTTCATCGGTATGTCGGGCTTTGGCGCGTCTGCTCCCGCCGGCGAACTGTACAAGCATTTCGGCATCACCGCCGAGGCAACGGTTGCAAAGGTCAAGGAATTGCTGGGCTGATCCAGCCGAACCAAGCATTCAAGGGGCGGCCATCGTGCCGCCCTTTTCTTTTGGGCTTCAATGGTCCGCTTTCTGCTCTGGCTTATTGGGCCACAGCGGCGCGATGACCTTGGTCGCCAACGGTATCAGAACGAACCCCCAGGCCAGCCCGAACACGCCATCCATCGCGGCCTTGCTGATCCACTCCATCGCACCGGCCCATTGATCGGGCACGGCATGACCGGCCGCATAAGCCCAATCGTGGATATGGTGTGCCAACCAGCCAAAGCCCAGCACCTCGAACCCATGGATCATGATCGAGCCGCCAACCCATAGCATCGCCGCCGTACCCACGACCGACAGCGTCTTCATGACCTTTGGCATCGCCTTGACCAGCCCGCGGCCCAACCCGCGGCCGACCGACGTCAGCGCGTTCTTGGCCAGATAAAGCCCGACATCGTCCATTTTGACGATCAATGCGACCGAGCCATAGACGGCCACCGTGACACCGATCCCCACAACCGCCAGCGTCGTCGCCTGCATCCAGACATTTGGCGCCTCAATGGCAGAAAGCGCGATGGTCATGATTTCGGCCGACAGGATGAAATCAGTCTTGATGGCACCCTTGATCTTCTGCTCCTCCAGATGACCCGGATCACGGACGTTCATGTCTTCTTCGATGACGTGGCTGCCATGCGGGAATAGCACGTGGAAGATCTTTTCGGCCCCCTCGAAGCACAGGTATGACCCACCAATCATCAGCAAGGGCGTGATAATCCATGGTGCGAAATTCGCAAGCAGCAAGGCCACCGGCAGCAGCAGAATGACCTTGTTGAAAATCGACCCCCGTGCGATGCGCCAGATGATCGGCAACTCTCGCGCGGGGGCAAAGCCCTGGACGTATTTCGGCGTGACGGCCGCGTCGTCGATGATCACGCCCGCGGTCTTGGCCCCCGCCTTGCCGGCGGCCGCCGCCACATCGTCGACCGAGGCCGCCGCCACTTTGGCGATTCCCGCCACATCGTCCAACAGGGCCAGCAAACCGCTCATGCCGCATCCTTTCCGTTCATCCGTCGCACTTTGGACCCTAACCGATCCGACAGCTAGCGCAAGCGTTAGCGCAACCACGCCAAGTTTGCGCTAACACATTGCAAATATGATATTTTCTACCTTTTTTGATGAACCGATCATCGCTATATCGCCCAGAACACAAGCGGATTTGGAGACGTCACATGACCATCAAGGTCGGCATCAATGGTTTTGGCCGCATCGGCCGCTGTACCCTGTCGCACATCGCCGCGTCAGGCCGCAACGACATCGAAGTGATCAAGGTTAACGCCACCGGACCGCTTGAAACCTCAGCGCATCTGCTGAAATACGACAGCATCCACGGCCGCTTTCCGCGCGAGATCTCGATCAGCGGCAACACGATGGACCTGGGCCGCGGGCCGATGCAGATGTTCTCGACCTACGACATGAACGAGCTGGACTGGGAAGGCTGCGACGTCGTTCTGGAATGCACCGGCAAGTTCAACGACGGGCTGAAGGCCAAAACGCATCTTGAGCGTGGCGCGCAGAAGGTTCTGCTGTCGGCCCCGGGCAAGAACGTGGACAAGACGATCGTATTTGGCGTCAACCACAACAGCCTTACCGCCAACGATAGGATGGTGTCGAATGGCTCGTGCACCACGAACTGCCTTGCTCCGCTTGCCAAGGTTCTGGACGAAGGTATCGGCATCGAAAACGGCATCATGACCACGATCCATGCCTATACCGGCGACCAGCCGACGCTGGACCGCCGTCACAATGACCTGTACCGCGCCCGCGCCGCCGCCATGTCGATGATCCCCACAAGCACCGGCGCTGCCAAGGCCCTGGGCGAAGTTCTGCCGAACCTCAAGGGGCGTCTGGACGGCTCGGCCATCCGCGTGCCAACGCCGAACGTATCGGCCGTAGACCTGACATTCCGAGCCGCGCGCGATGTGACCGTTGATGAGGTCAACGCCATCGTCGCCGAGGCCGCCAAGGGGCCGATGCAGCGCGTTCTGGGCTATGAACCTGCCCCGCTGGTGTCGACCGATTTCAACCACACCGAAGAAAGCTCGATCTTCGCACCCGACCAGACCCGTGTCGTCGATGGCCGCATGGTCCGCGTGCTGGCTTGGTACGACAACGAGTGGGGCTTCTCGGTGCGCATGGCCGATGTGGCCGTCGCCATGGGGCGCCTTAACTGACATCGCCAAGTAAGCTTGCGCGAAAACGCCCGCTCAGGTTATCTGGGCGGGCGTTTGCGTTCGGAGCGGCAATGACAAACCAAATCGCGATCTGGCTTGGCGTGCTCATTCTGGGTGGACTGATGCTGGATTATGCCCTTGTCGGAACCGAGCATCTCCTATTCCTCGGCAAGAAGTTCTACGACCTTTTGGATTGGGTCGCGTTCTGGCGCTGACAGAGGTTTTGCTTGACATTTTCGCCTGACTGCCTTTGTTAGCGCTAACTAATTTCAATCGCGGCTTAGCGGCCATTCAGACGGAGCGCGACATGACACTCAAACTTGCAATCAACGGATTTGGACGGATCGGGCGCGGCGTCCTGCGCGCCCTGATGGAAAGCGGTCGCACTGATGTGCAGATCGTGGCAATCAACGACCTGGCCAAGCCGGAAATGAACGCGCATCTGTTCGAGTTTGACAGCGTGCATGGCCGCTACGCCAAGCCGGTCACCCTGACCGAGGCCGGGCTGGACGTGGGCGCCGGCCCGATCCGGCTGACCAGCGAGCGTGACCCCGAGGCGCTGGACTGGTCGGACGTGGACGTCGTTCTGGAATGCACCGGCGTATTCCGCACGCGCGAAGCCGCGTCGCGTCATTTCAAGAACGGCGCGAAAAAGGTTCTGATCTCGGCGCCGGCGCGCGGGGATGGCGAGGTGAAGACCGTGGTGTTCGGCGTGAACGAACACGAACTGACCGCCGCCGACACCGTGGTTTCAAACGCATCCTGCACCACCAACTGCCTGTCGCCCGTCGCTGCCGCATTGGATGCGGGCCTGGGTATCGTGCACGGCAACATGACAACAGTGCATGCCTATACTGCCAGCCAGCCAGTGCATGACACCGCCGGCAAGGACCCGTACCTGTCGCGCGCGGCTGCCCTGTCGATGATACCGACCACCACCGGCGCGGCCTCGGCCGTGGGGCTGGTTTTGCCGCAACTGCAGGGCAAGCTGACCGGTCAGGCGATCCGGGTTCCCACCCCGAACGTCTCGGTCGTCGATCTGGTGGTCGAAGTATCGCGCCCCACCACCGAAGACGAGGTCAACGCCCTGTTCACCGAGGCAGCGGCAAAGATCCCGACCGTTCTGGCCGCGGAAACCCGCCCGTTGATCTCGATCGACTTCAACCACGATTCCCACAGCTCGACCGTGTCGCTGGCCGAAACCAAGGTGACCGACGGCACGCTGGTCCGCGTTCTGGCCTGGTATGACAACGAGTGGGGTTTCTCGAACCGGATGCTGGATACGGCCGCCGCGATGGGCGCCCTAGCCTAACCGCTCTTTCAGCGCGATATTGACCTGGGGCGTGACGAATTTCGACACGTCCCCTCCCAGCCGGGCGATTTCCTTGACCAGCTTCGAGGCAATCGCCTGGTGGCGGGCCTCGGCCATCAGAAAGACGGTCTCGATGGAATCATCCATCGCCCGGTTCATCCCCACCATCTGGAATTCATACTCGAAATCCGCCACCGCGCGCAGGCCACGCACAATGATCTGGGCGCCCACGTCCCGGGCGCAGTCGATCAGCAGGTTCTCGAACGGATGCGCGACGATCTCGGTGCCGGTCTGCGCGGTCAGATGGGCGCATTCGGCCTCGATCATGGCCACCCGTTCTTCCAAAGAAAATAAGGGCCCCTTGTCGCGGTTGATTGCAACGCCGATCACCAGCTTGTCGACCAACATCGCCGCCCGACGGATGATGTCGATATGACCCAAGGTGATCGGATCAAAGGTTCCGGGATACAATCCAACCCGCATCTGGGCCTCCTGAGCAAGAAAATTTCTGCGCAAGCAAACACAAGTTTTACGCAGCTGCAAGAGGCCGCATCATTAGCGTAGGGCTAGTGGCCCATGATCATGCCCTGCAGGGCATCCTTTTCCATCGCCAGTTCCGACAATTGCGCCTTGACCACGTCACCCAGCGTCACGATGCCGACCAACTGGCCGTCCTCGACGATCGGCATGTGACGAAAACGGCCTTCGGTCATGCGGGCCAGTACGTCCTGCACCTTGTCCTGTTTGGTGGCGGTAACCAGCTTTTTGGTCATGTAGGCGATGACCGGCTGGGTCAGGCAACCGCTGCCGCTGGCGGCCAGCTCGCGCACGATGTCGCGTTCCGACAAAATCCCAACGGCGGTCTTGCCCCCGTCCTCCGAGACCACGACGGTCCCGATGCGCTTTTCGGCCAGGATCTTGGCTGCGTCGGAAACGGTCGTCGAAGGCGCCACCGTCACGACCCCGTCCGTTGCCTTCGAACTCAGAATGGCCTGAACAAGCATGGGCAAAACCTCCGACAATAATCTTCCCGTATTCCAAAGCGTTGCCGGAATACTCGACCCTGTCAAGCTTGGGCTTCAGCTTCCAGCCGCGCAATCTCGTCGCGGATGCCGCGACTCAGCGCGTCAGCAAAGCGGTTGAGGCGTTCATTGCGCTGATCGCCCTGATGGCGCACTAGGTAGAAGCTGCGGGTCAGACTTACTTGATCCGTCAGGATTTTCCGCAACCCCGGATGGAACGGAAGCGTAAAGTCATGGGCCACGCAGACCCCGGTGCCCAGCGATGCCTGCCGCAACTGGACCGAGACCGAATTCGATGCAAGCGCGACACGGTCAATACCGATGTCGTTGAGGTAGTCCAGCTCGCGATCGAAGATCATGTCCGGGATGTATCCAATCATGCGATGCCCCTGCAGATCCTCGAGAGTGCGGATCGGGGCATGGCGCGCCAGGTAATCCTCTGTCGCGACCATATGCAGGCGATAGTCGCTGACCTTCTGCACCAGCAACTTGCCGGCGGTGGGCGCGCTGACGGTCAGCGCCATGTCGGCCTCGCGCCGCGACAAATTGATAATGCGCGGCAGGGCAAGAATCTGAATGTCCAGATCCGGGTTCGCATCGCTGATGCGGGCACAGACCTGCGGCAGCAGATAGTTCGCACTGCCATCGGGCGCGCCGATGCGGACCTGACCGCTCAGCGCCTTGGTCGACCCGTCCATCGCCCCTGCTGCCGCGCGCATCGCCTCTTCGGCGGATTGGGCGTGTTCGAACAGGCGCTCTCCGGCCGAGGTCAATAGATAGCCTTGGGGCGATTTGGTGAACAGCGGCGCCTTCAGCGCCGTCTCCAGCCGCGCGATCCGGCGCCCCACCGTGGCCGGATCGATCTTCAGCCGCCGCCCTGCCGACGATAGGCTTTCCTCGCGCGCGACGGCCAGAAACACGCGCATGTCGTCCCAATTGGGGGTCATCCCTCACCTTTGCATTTTTGCAAAACTCTTTTGAGACATTGCCCCTGTTCAGGTGATTTATGCAAGCCTATGCTGCGCCCAAATTCTGCGGAGGAGTTTGCAATGCAAGACCTGACCCATTTCATCAACGGCGAATACACCCCCGGCACCTCGGGCCGGTTCGATGATGTCTACAACCCCGCCACCGGCGAAGTTCAGTACAGATGCCCGATGGCCAGTGCCGCCGAGACCACGGCCGCCATCGAACACGCCGCCGCAGCCCAGCCTGCCTGGGGTGCAACCAACCCGCAAAAGCGCGCCCGCGTCATGATGCAGATGGTTCAGCTGATGAACCGCGACATGGACAAACTGGCCGAAGCACTGAGCCGCGAGCACGGCAAGACCCTGCCCGATGCCAAGGGCGATCTGCAGCGCGGGCTCGAGGTGATCGAATACTGCATCGGCGCCCCGCAGATGCTGAAGGGTGAGTTTACCGACAGCGCAGGCCCCGGCATCGACATGTATTCCATGCGCCAGCCGCTGGGTGTTGTCGCCGCCATCATGCCGTTCAACTTCCCGGCCATGATGCCCCTGTGGCATGTCGGCCCGGCGCTGGCCTGCGGCAACGCTGCGGTGCTGAAACCCTCGGAACGTGATCCATCGGTGCCGCTGATGCTGGCCGAACTTTTCGTCGAGGCCGGTCTGCCCAAAGGCGTGTTCCAGGTTGTCAACGGCGACAAGGAAGCCGTGGATACCCTGCTGGACAGCGAGATCATTCAGGGTGTTTCCTTCGTCGGATCGACCCCGATCGCGCAGTACATCTATGCCCGCGCCACAGCGAACGGCAAACGCGCCCAGTGCTTTGGTGGGGCCAAGAACCACATGATCGTTATGCCTGACGCCGACCTGGACCAGGCCGCCGACGCGCTGGTGGGCGCCGGTTTCGGCGCTGCCGGCGAACGCTGCATGGCCGTTTCGGTGGCCGTTCCGGTGGGCGAGGAAACCGCCGACGCGCTGATTGAAAAGCTAGTGCCGCGCATCGAAAAACTGAAGGTCGGACCCTATACCGCAGGCGATGACGTCGATATGGGGCCGGTCGTGACCGCCGCCGCCAAAGAACGCATCTTGGGCCTGATCAACTCGGGCGTTGAACAAGGCGCGAAGCTGGTGGTCGACAACCGCGACTTTAAGCTGCAAGGCTATGAAGACGGTTTCTTTGTCGGCCCGCATCTGTTCGACCATGTCACCCCCGACATGGACATCTACAAGCAGGAGATCTTCGGCCCCGTCCTGTCCACCGTCCGCGCCGGATCCTACGAAGAGGCGTTGAAGCTGGCGATGGACCATGAATACGGCAACGGCACCGCGATCTTCACCCGCGACGGCGACACCGCCCGTGATTTCGCCCACCGGGTCAACATCGGCATGGTCGGCATCAACGTCCCGATCCCGGTCCCGCTGGCCTATCACACATTCGGCGGGTGGAAGAAATCCATGTTCGGCGACCTGAACCAGCACGGCCCCGACAGCTTCAAGTTCTACACCCGCACCAAGACCGTGACGTCGCGCTGGCCGTCGGGCATCAAAGAAGGTGGCGAGTTCAACTTCAAGGCAATGGACTAACTATCCAAAAACAAATTAAAAGGCCGCCCAATCGTTGGCGGCCTTTTCTTTTTCTGAAACCTCCGTTCGGCGACGATGCGCCGGCACGGTCCACTCTCACGAAAAATTCAGCCAAGCCCTCTGGCCCAGCGTCCGCCAACGTCATAGATTGCCGGCCGAAACAAAAGAGCAGTCATTCGTCAGGAGGCTCCGTTGACCAGCAAGATCACCCGCCGCTCGGTCCTTTTGGGCGTCGTGTCTGCCCTGGCCGCTCCGGCGGTGTTGCGCGCTCAAAGCCAGGATGCGTTCCCGCAGTCCGAGGAAGCGATCAGCGTGCAGCCGCCCGTGCGCCGGAACATCTCGTCCTTTTCGCAGCAAAACTGGCAGGACCATTTTGACGAAATCGGCGTCGGCTGCCTGCTGGCCGACATCACCAGCCGCGCGGTGCACTACTGGGGGCCGGACGGGACCTACAAGCTCTATCCCAGCTCGGTTCCGATGAGCGAGGAACTGACCAAGCGCGGCTATACCGAGGTGGTGCGCAAGGCGGAAAATCCCAGCTGGACCCCGACCTCGTCCATGCGCGAGCGCGACCCGACCCTGCCGCAGCGCGTCGAGGGCGGCGACCCAGGCAACCCGCTGGGCACCCGTGCCATGTATCTGTCATGGCCCGCCTATCTAGTTCACGGCACACATGATACGCGCAAGATCGGGCGTCAAAGCTCGTCGGGCTGCATTGGCTTGTACAACCAGCATGTCGAGGAGCTGTATCCGATGGTCCAGATCGGCACTCAGGTGCGGCTTTTGTGAATTGAAAAAGCCCCGGGCCGCGCAGGCACCGGGGCTTGTCTGCCTAGGTGAGTGGTAGCTTTATTCAGGCAGCAGAACCTTGTCGACCACGTGGATCACGCCATTGCTGGCCTCGATGTCGGCCTGCACGACATTTGCGCCGTCAACCTTGACGCCGTTCTTTGCGTTCACGCTCAGGCGGTCGCCCTGAACGGTCAGCACCTTCGCGCGCTTGCCGGCGATGTCCCCGGACATTACCTTGGCCGGGACGACGTGATAGGTCAGGATCGCAACCAGCTGATCCTTGTTCTCGGGTTGCAGCAGGCTCTCGACAGTGCCCTCGGGCAGAGCGGCAAATGCTTCGTCCGTAGGCGCGAACACGGTGAACGGGCCCTTGCCCTTCAGAGTGTCAACCAGACCGGCGGCCTGTACGGCTGCGACCAGCGTGTTGAACGAGCCGGCGGCAACCGCGGTATCCACGATGTCTGCGGCCTTGGCATTGATCGGCAGAGCCAAGGCGATGGCGGCGGCTGCGCCCATGAAAGTGCGACGGAACATGGCTGATGTCTCCTCTCCAGCGTGTTATGGAAAGGGGTACGGCGCTTCCGTGAATCCGGATCACGAAAAATTTCAGGCCCCGGCCCGTTGCACCCAGATGCTCTGCGCCCTGCCTTCCTTAAGAAACGGAAGCGCCTCGACCGCGTCGGGGCGGGCGCGTTGCAGGAAATACCCGGGCCAAAGCATTGAAAACGCACCCGATTGCAGCAGCGCGTGCAGCATGTACTGCTCGCCCCATCCGGGGCAATCATAGAAGAACCGCTTGGGGTATTCGTAGGGCAGAAAAACATCGTGCACATGGATCACCACCCCCGGCTTGAGGGTGGGTATGATCCGGCAGAACAGGTGCGCCACGTCGTTGCTCATCCGCACGACATGGCTGGAATCGATGAACAAGACGTCGCCCGCCTCCAGTTCGGCGAACAGCGACGGGTCGACGTCCTCCAGCCGCTTCTGCTCGAACCGGTCCACCACATGGGCGATGTCGGCGCGGGGATAGGGGTCGATGGCCGTGAGTGTCGTGGCCAGCCCACCGTCGATGATCGCCTGCCGGGTCACGCGGGTCGAGTTGCCGCAGCCGACCTCGATCACGCGCTCGGGGCGAAACCGCCGGATCATCAGATACAGCGCATCCGCGTCCGGGCTGTCATAATAACCGTTGCCGATGCGGTATCCGGTCTGGTTGCGGGCCGGGTCCTTCAGGGCCGCAAGCGCATCCTTGTGCGTGGCGTATTCGGCAACCAAGGTTCTGATGTCGAAATCCTGCATCCCCGGAGACAGGGCATAGGCCGGACGCTCCAGCCCGCCGGCCCGCTCGAAGGACTCGAGCCGCGCGCGCTCATCTCGTTCCGGCGCCTTGTCGATCAGCTTGACACCGAACCGGTCCAGAACGGCGTTCAGCTTGGGAAATTTCCTGGGTTTCACGGTGGCGGCTCCGGCTTGGCATTTGGCTGCGGGCTGCTTACCGCCGCAAGCGGTGTCAGCGCAAGGCGGATCACCACAAACCCTTGGCAAATTAAGAAATTGCGTATTCACTGATCCCGAATGGGAACAGGGAGGCCCCGCATGCAGCAGGATTTCACCGTCGGCATCGAAGAGGAATACCTGCTGGTCGACCGCGACAGCCTGCAACTGATCGAGGCGCCTGCCGCGCTGATGGAGGCATGTCAGGCCGATTTCGAAGGCCAGGTCAGCCCGGAATTCCTGCAATGCCAGATCGAGGTCGGCACCCGCCCCCATGTCACGATCAAATCGGCGCGCGAGGATCTGAAACGCCTGCGGTCCTGCGTGGCCCGGCGCGCCGCCGAACACAACATGGCGCCGATCGCCGTGTCCTGCCACCCGTTCGCGGATTGGAAGGATCAGCACCACACGCGCAAGGAACGCTATGACAACCTGCAGCACGCCCTGGGCGGCGTGGCGCGGCGGATGCTGATCTGCGGCATGCATGTTCATGTGGGCGTCGAGGACAAGGCGCAGCGGGCCGACCTGATGCCGCAGCTCAGCTATTTCCTGCCGCACTTGCTGGCCCTGTCCGCCTCGTCCCCGTATTGGAGCGGGCGCGACACCGGGCTGTCCTCGTACCGGTTGACGGTGTTCGACAACCTGCCCCGCACCGGCCTGCCGCCCGTGTTCGGCAGTTGGGCAGAATATGAACGCACTACTGGGGTGCTGGTCGAGCTGGGGGTGATCGAGGACACCTCGAAGATCTGGTGGGACCTGCGCCCCTCGCACAGCTATCCGACTTTGGAAACGCGGATTATGGACGTGCAGCCGCGGTTGGAACACGCCCTGTCACTGGCGGCGCTGGTGCAGGCGCTGACCCGGATGCTGTGCCGACTGAAGGACCGCAACCTGCGCTGGCGGGTCTATGACAGGTTCCTGATCGGCGAGAACCGATGGCGTGCGCAGCGCTACGGCGTGGGCGAAGGTCTGATTGATTTCGGCGACCGGTCGATCAAGCCGATGCCCGAGCTGATGGGTGAGCTGATGGGCATGCTGGCCGAAGACGCCGAGGCCCTTGGCACGATGGCGGAGTTGGCGCAGTTGCGCCAGATTGCCGAAACGGGCACGTCGGCCACACGTCAACGGCGCGTACACGCCGAAGCCCAGGCCAGGGGCGATGACCCCGGCCAGGCGGTCGTGCGCCACCTGATCGAGGAATTCCACGCCGATCTCTGACCGTCAGACCGCCGCCAGAACCTTCTGGATGCGGACGGCGACCGGCTCGTAAAGGTCGCGGTCTTTCCAGTAGCCGTTGTGCGACAGCGGGTTCCACGAGGTGAAGATCTTGCCCGCGTTGATCGGCAGGTCGCGTATGGCCTTGGATTGCACCAGCTGGGCATAGCTGGGCGCGATCTTGCCCAGCGGAAACCCAAGAACATCGTGCTTGTCGAAATAATTGTGCCACCAGGTACGGAACCGCAGCGCAGCAGGCAGGGCCCGATTGGGCGGCTGGATCGGAAAAATGCCTGCCTCGGGATAGGCGAACAGAAAGATCGGTATGTTGCAGCCGAAGGTGATCAACCCGGCCACGGTTTCCATGTTTTCGATCGGGGTCGCATGTTTGGGCGGGCCGCCGTTGCGCAGGTATCGCTGCGCGTCATAGATGTAGTTCGACATGATGTGACCGCCCAGCGAATGCGCCAGAATCAGAACCGGTGCCCGGTCGCTGATCTGGTGGCGCAGAACCTGCATCACCAGTTCCACCTTCTTGTGGATCTCGTCATAGGTCTTGTCGCTGGCATCCGGCGTCTGCCGGTACGAGGCCGCGTCCGACAGGTTGCACACCACGAACTCGCGGAGTTGATCATAGCCGGTGCTGCGCTTGATCTTGCGCAGATAGTCTTTTTGACGCTCCTGCAGGATCTGCGCCCAGACCACCTCGTGCCAGGCGACCTTGTTCATGTCCGCGCCGACCCGACGCGCCACCCGGCGGTGCAGGTCCTTCGAAAAGGTCGGCACCGAGGACGGCGGATGCGGCTTGCGGTACTGGCTGCCCATGCCGTGAATGACGACAACGGCCATCTTGTAGTTCGGCATAATACGCTCCGTATTAATTCCTGAATGAAAGACCCCATCATATCAGCCTTCGGCGCATGACCCAAATAAAGGTCCAAGCGGGTCATGGGGTTTGCCCCGCGTGAAAAAATTCTGTAAGGATTGAGCAATAAATAAACAGTTGTTCAATTCACGTCGCCACAAGGGGGAGACCGGCCATGGATTTCGCGCTGACCGAGGAACAGACGGCCATTTTCGATATGGCCTATGCGTTCGGGCAAGAACAGATCGCACCTTTCGCCCGCCAGTGGGAGGCCGAGGGCACCATCCCCAAGGATCTTTGGCCCAAGGTCGGCGAACTGGGCTTTGGCGGGCTGTATGTGTCCGAGGAAAGCGGCGGCTCTGGACTGACCCGACTGGACGCCACGTTGGTGTTCGAGGCGCTGTCGATGGCCTGCCCCTCGGTCGCGGCCTTTTTGTCGATCCACAACATGTGCGCCAAGATGCTGGACAGCTTTGCCAGCGACGAATTGAAATCGCGCATCATGCCCGACGTTCTAAGCCTGAACACGGTTCTCAGCTATTGTCTAACCGAACCGGGCTCGGGCTCGGACGCGGCGGCGCTCAAGACGCGGGCCGAGCGCACAAACGAGGGCTATACGCTGAACGGCACCAAGGCCTTCATCTCGGGCGGCGGCTATTCCGATGCCTATGTCTGCATGGTCCGCACCGGCGGCGACGGGCCCAAGGGGATCTCGACCGTCTATGTCGAGGACGGCACACCAGGCCTCAGCTTTGGGGCGCTGGAACAGAAGATGGGCTGGAAAAGCCAGCCCACCGCGCAGGTCCAGTTCGACGACTGCAAGATCCCGGCCGAAAACCTTGTCGGGACCGAGGGCGACGGGTTCAAATACGCGATGATGGGCTTGGACGGCGGGCGCCTGAACATCGCCTCATGCTCGCTGGGTGCGGCGCAGGCGGGGCTGGACATGACGCTGCAGTACATGTCCGAACGCAAGGCCTTCGGCCAGACCATCGACCAGTTTCAGGCCCTGCAATTCCGGCTGGCCGACATGGAGATCGAGCTGCAGGCCGCTCGAACCTTCCTGCGTCAGGCGGCATGGAAGCTGGATCAGGGCGCGCCCGACGCCACCAAATTCTGCGCGATGGCCAAGAAGTTCGTGACCGAGACCGGATCGAAAGTGGTCGATCAGTGCCTGCAATTGCATGGCGGCTACGGCTATCTGGCCGACTACGGCATCGAAAAGCTTGTGCGCGATCTGCGGGTGCATCAAATTCTGGAAGGCACGAACGAGATCATGCGCGTGATCGTTGCCCGCCAACTGCTCGCCCATCGCTGAGGTTTCCATGTCCGATATCGACATCCGCACCACGGGCCGTGCCGGCCGGATCACCCTGACCCGGCCCAAGGCCCTGAATGCGCTGAGCTACGAGATGTGCATGGCCATCGACACCGCCCTGCGCAATTGGCGCGAGGATGACGAGGTCGATTTGGTCATCCTTGATGCCGAGGGCGAAAAGGCCTTTTGCGCGGGCGGAGACATTGCCGAGTTGTACGCAACGGGCACAAAGGGCGACTATGCCTATGGGCAGAAGTTCTGGCGCGATGAATACCGCCTGAACGCGATGATCTTCGAATATCCCAAGCCGGTGGTCAGCTTCCTTCAGGGCTTTACCATGGGCGGCGGCGTGGGCATCGGCTGTCACGGGACGCACCGGATCGTCGGCGAAAGCTCGAAGATCGCGATGCCCGAATGCTCGATCGGGCTGGTGCCGGATGTGGGCGGGTCGCTGCTGCTGGCGCTGGCGCCGGGGCGGTTGGGCGAATATCTGGGCGTCACCGGCGCGCGCTTGGGTCCGGGCGACGCGATCTATGCCGGGTTCGCCGACCACTTCATCCCGCAGGAGCAATGGCCCGACATGATCGAGATGCTCGAGGCCTCGGGCCAGGCCGACCTGTTGGCCGAACACGCCGCCCCTGCCCCTGATCGCACCTTGCCGCAGGACGAGATCGACCGTTTCTTCGGCGGTGAAACCCTGGGCGACGTTCTGACCGACCTGCGCAATGGCGACACCGAATTCACCCGCGGCGCGCTCGAGGCGATGGGCCGCAATTCGCCGCTGTCGATGGCGTGTGCGATCGAGATGCTGCACCGCCTGCGCGGTCCTGCCCTGACCATGCGCAAGGCGCTGGAGCTGGAATACCGCTTTACCTTCCGGTCGATGGAGCATGGCGACTTTCTCGAAGGCATCCGGGCGCAGATCATCGACAAGGACCGCAACCCGAAATGGCGGTTTGCGGACATGAACGTGCCGGCCACGGCGGTATCACGGATGCTGATGCCGCTGGGCGCGGACACGCTGACATTCGAGGAGGAGTGAAACATGAAGATCGGATTCATTGGCCTGGGCAACATGGGTGCGCCGATGGCGGCCAATCTGGCCAAGGCCGGTCACGACGTGACCGGGTTCGACACCGCGGGCGTGTCGGTCGAGGGCGTGACCAAGGCCGAAACGGCCACTGATGCGGTCCGCGGCGCCGAGGCGGTCATCACCATGCTGCCCAATGGCGACATCCTGCGCGCGGTGGCCGATCAGATCATTCCGCATATGGAAAAAGGGACGGTTTTCATCGACTGCTCGACCGTCGATGTGGACAGCGCCCGCGCCGTGGCGGATCAGGCCGAACAGGCCGGGCTTCTGGCCGTGGACGCGCCGGTTTCGGGCGGAATCGGTGGCGCGGCCGCGGGCACGCTGACCTTCATGGCCGGCGGCTCGAACGCGGCCTTTGCCAAGGCGGCCCCGCTGTTCGACATCATGGGCCAGAAGGCGGTGCATTGCGGCGCGGCGGGCGCCGGTCAGGCCGCCAAGATCTGCAACAACATGATCCTGGGCGTCACCATGATCGCCACTTGCGAGGCCTTTGCCTTGGCCGACAAGCTGGGCCTGGACCGGCAGAAGATGTTCGACGTGGTCAGCACCTCGTCGGGCTACAGCTGGACAATGAACGCCTATTGCCCCGCCCCCGGTGTCGGGCCGCAAAGCCCCGCCGACAACGGCTACAAGCCTGGTTTCGCTGCCGAGCTGATGCTCAAGGACCTGCGGCTCAGCCAGCAGGCCGCCGAAAGCGCCGATGCGGACACGCCGATGGGCCAGATCGCCACTGCACTGTACGAACAGTTCGTCGAATCCGAAGACGGCAAGGGCATGGATTTCTCGGCCATGCTGCCTCGGTTCGAAAAGCGCGGCCGCAGCTGAGCTTGGGCGGCATTTCGCCGCCCGAGGCTTGCACTTCGGGCGGGCATTCCAAAATACTGGGAAACGCGGCATGACGGCGCGACGAACCGAGAGGAACCGCCCATGAAGACACTGTTGCATATTGCACTGCTTGCCGGCCTGTCACTGACCCCGGTCGCGACGCTGGCTGACAACGGCAAAGGCAAGGGAAAGAACAAGGACACGCTCTCGGTCGAGCGCGTGACCCCGCAGAAGGGCGCAAAATCCGTTACCGATTGTCCACCCGGGCTCGCCAAGAAGGCCGTGCCCTGCGTCCCGCCCGGACAGGTCAAGAATCGGTACAAGGTCGGCGATCGGATCGACCGCGATTATGTCTGGATCGACGATCCATACCGCTATGGTCTGAAACGCGGCGGCAACTACGTTCGCGCGGGCGACTACGTCTACAGCATCGACCCCGATACGCGCAAAGTGCTGAACCTGATAGGCGCGGTGGCGGATATTCTGTACTGACGCGCAGGCAGCCTATTCGGCCGCCACGCGTTCGGGGTTCAGCATCGGTTTGAGGTATCGCCCGGTGTGGCTGCGCTCGCATTCGGCGACCTCTTCCGGGGTGCCGACGGCCACGATCTCGCCGCCGCCATCGCCACCCTCGGGGCCGATGTCGATGATCCAGTCGGCTGTTTTCACAACGTCCAGATTGTGTTCGATCACCACGACCGTGTTGCCTTGGTCGACCAATTCATGCAGCACTTCCAACAGCTTGCGCACGTCTTCGAAATGCAGGCCGGTGGTGGGCTCGTCCAGAATATACAGCGTGCGCCCGGTGGATCGCTTGGACAATTCCTTCGACAGCTTGACTCGCTGCGCCTCGCCGCCCGACAGGGTCGTGGCCTGCTGGCCGACCTTGATGTAGCCCAGCCCGACCCGCGCCAGAGCATCCATCTTGTCGCGGATCGCCGGTACGGCCTTGAAGAACTCCTGAGCATCTTCGACCGTCATGTCCAGCACGTCGGCGATGGACTTGCCCTTGAACTTGATCTCGAGCGTCTCGCGGTTGTAGCGCGCGCCCTTGCAGGTCTCACAGGTGACATAGACGTCGGGCAGGAAATGCATCTCGATCTTGATGACCCCGTCGCCCTGACAGGCCTCGCAGCGCCCGCCCTTGACGTTAAAGCTGAACCGCCCGGGCTTGTAGCCCCGCGCCTTCGCCTCGGGCATCCCGGCGAACCAGTCGCGGATCGGGGTGAAGGCGCCGGTATAGGTGGCCGGGTTCGACCGTGGCGTGCGTCCGATAGGCCGTTGGTCGATGTCGATCACCTTGTCCAGATGTTCCAGCCCCTTGATCGTTTCGCAGGGCGCAGGCGTTTGACGCGCGCCGTTCAGACGCATCGAGGCAGTCTTGAACAGCGTCTCGATTGTCAGGGTCGACTTGCCGCCGCCCGACACCCCGGTCACGCAGACGAACTTGCCCAGCGGAAACTCGGCCGTCACGTCTTTGAGGTTGTTACCCGAAGCCTTTACAACCGTTACCTTTTTCTTGTTCCCCTTGCGCCGCTCGGCGGGCACCGGAATTTCCCGCACACCCGACAGATACTGACCCGTGATCGAGGCCGCATCGGCCGCGATCTGCTCCGGTGTGCCGTGGCTGACTACCTGTCCGCCATGCACGCCGGCACCGGGGCCGATGTCGAACACATAGTCAGCCTCGCGGATGGCTTCCTCGTCATGTTCGACAACGATCACGGTATTGCCCTGATCGCGCAGGTTCTTCAGCGTGCCCAAAAGGCGGTCATTGTCGCGCTGATGCAGCCCGATCGAGGGTTCGTCCAGCACGTAAAGCACACCGGTCAAGCCCGAGCCAATCTGGCTAGCCAGCCGGATCCGCTGGCTTTCGCCCCCTGACAGGGTGCCACTTGAACGAGACAGCGTAAGGTATTCCAAACCAACGTTATTCAGGAATCCCAACCGTTCGCGGATTTCTTTCAAAATGGCGCGCGCAATCTCGTTTTTCTGGGCGCTCAGATGGTTCGGCGCGTCCTCGACCCAGGCCAGAGCTTCTTTGATCGACATTTCGACCACCTGGCCGACATGCAGCCCAGCGATCTTGACGGCCAACGCCTCGGGGCGCAAGCGGTAGCCCTCGCATGTGTGGCACGGCCGGTTGTTCTGATACCGTTCGAATTCCTCGCGGATCCACGCGCTGTCGGTTTCGCGATAGCGGCGCTCCATGTTCGGGATCACGCCTTCAAAGCTGCGGGTCACCTGATAGACCCGTCCGCCCTCGTCATAGCGAAACTGGATTTCATCATCGCCCGAGCCATACAGAAACACTTGCCGCACATGCGCCGGAAGGTCCTTCCACGGTGTGTTCTTGTCGAACTCATAGTGGCGCGCGATCGCCTCGATCGTCTGCAGGAAATACGGCGATTTGCCCTTGCGCCACGGGGCAAGCGCGCCGTCATACAGTTTCAGCGTCTGATCGGGCACAACAAGCCGTTCGTCAAAAAACAGCTCGACCCCCAGCCCGTCGCAATCCGGGCAGGCACCAAAGGGCGCGTTGAACGAAAACAGGCGCGGTTCGATCTCGGGGATGGTGAACCCACTGACCGGGCAGGCAAAGTTTTCGGAAAACGTAATACGCTCGGGCTCTCCCTCGCGCGGGGCGGTCTCCAGAATCGCGATGCCATCGGCCAGATCCAACGCGGTGCGCAGGCTATCGGCCAGGCGGGTCTCCATCCCCTCGCGCACGACGATGCGGTCAACGACCACGTCGATGTCATGGCGGAACTTCTTGTCCAGCGTCGGCGGCTCGTCCAGCTCGTAGAACTGGCCATCGACCTTGACGCGCTGGAACCCCTGCTTGCGCAGTTCCAGAAACTCTTTCTTGTACTCGCCCTTGCGGTCGCGAACAATGGGCGCCAGCAGATAGCCGCGGGTGCCCTCCTCCATCGCCATGATCCGGTCGACCATGTCCTGCACCTGCTGGGCTTCGATCGGCAAACCGGTAGCGGGGCTGTAGGGCGTTCCTGCGCGCGCGAACAGCAGGCGCAGATAATCATAGATTTCGGTGACGGTTCCCACGGTCGATCGCGGGTTTTTGGACGTGGTCTTCTGCTCGATCGAGATCGCTGGGGACAGGCCGCTGATGTGATCCACATCAGGCTTTTCCATCATGTCCAGAAACTGGCGCGCATAAGCCGACAGGCTTTCGACATAGCGGCGCTGGCCCTCGGCATAGATCGTATCGAACGCCAGAGACGACTTGCCCGACCCAGACAGACCCGTGATGACAACCAGCTGATCGCGCGGAATGTCCACGTCGATGTTTTTCAGGTTGTGCTCGCGCGCGCCGCGCACCTCGATATTCTTCAGCTCAGCCATTCAGGCCCCCAACACACAAGTGCCCTAGAGATAGGCGAGCGATGCCGAGTCTCCAACCAAAAAATCAGAACAAAGTGTGAACGCGCGACTTTTCTCCGATATCCGCATTCATGCCAGCAAGACAAAACGCAAAACCGTTTGTGCTTCAGGGGATATACCTGCGATTTCACTTGAAGAAATGGCGCGGTTGACGGGGCTCGAACCCGCGACCCCCGGCGTGACAGGCCGGTACTCTAACCAACTGAGCTACAACCGCGCATTAGGGTCTATGTCGATCCGTTTGCCCGGATCAAAGGCTAGCAGCGATGGCGCGGTTGACGGGGCTCGAACCCGCGACCCCCGGCGTGACAGGCCGGTACTCTAACCAACTGAGCTACAACCGCCCGCTGCCCGTTCATTGCTGAACGTTGGGGTGTATTATGGCCCCGCCCCGGCGTCGTCAAGCGGGGTTTTGAAGTTTTTTTCGAGAACGAACGATTTTGTTCGATCCACCGCATCGAACGGGCCAAGCGCGCGCAATACGCTCCAACTACACGTATCTAATTGGCGCTCGCGAGGGTTGTTTACGACATCACGTTCATATTTCGCGGTCAAAATTATCGTTATGAATGCAAGAAATGAACGCTCTAGAAAACGCGGCTAAAATGATGCCCCACTTGAAAAAATCATGATTTTGCCTTGCTCCGACTAATCTGACCGTTCATGATTTGTAGTCAGTCGGCAAGCCGGTCTGGGCGATCAGAGCTGCCATATTCGTCTCAACCCCGAGCGTCCTTGATTATTCGTCCAAAGACCAAAACTGTTAGGAACAGAAAGCAGCACTAAAACCAATGGCAATTGCAAGACCAACCACGCCCGGAACGAACCCGACCGGGAATCCATTTCTCGACAGCCTGATCTGGGGCTCATCCTGGGGCGGAAGCACGATTACCTTTTCCTTCGACAATGGAACTGTCGGCGACCGGGGCTTTACCAGCGCCATGAAAAGCGCCGTGCGCATGGCCTTCAATACGATCGAGAAGATCATCCCCGTCACCTTTCTGGAACGGCCGTTCCTGACCCCCGTCGGGCAAGTGGCCGAGGTGAATGTCATTTATGCCCTGACCAGCGTGGATACCTTGGGCGGCGCCGTCGGCTTTCACGAAGTACCTGGTGAGACACCGTATCTTGCCAATTATGGGCTGAACACACTGATCGGTGCCTTCGGGTTCGATTCGCCGATCTTCACGGCACCTGGCTTGAAGAAGGGAGGCGAAGGATTCGCGACCATTCTGCACGAGATCCTGCACGGGCTTGGCCTTGCGCATCCGCATGACAGCGGCGGAGGATCGTCGACTTTTCCCGGCGTTACCGCAGCGTTCGATGACTATGGCAACCACGGCCAAAATCAGGGCATTTATACGATTATGTCCTACAATTCGGGGTATGCGGAAAAGCTGCCGTTGAAAAGCTATGCTTACGGCAGCACCGCTACGCCGATGGCTTTGGACATCGCTGCACTGCAGACGATCTATGGCACCACCGCGCACAAAAACGGCAACAACGTGTACGACCTGCGCGACGTGAACGGCGCCGGCACCTATTGGTCGTGCATCTGGGATACCGGCGGCGTCGACACGATCTCGGCTGCCGGTCTGAATCGGAACACCGTCATCAACCTGAATGATGCGGATCTTTCTGGCTCGGATGCCGGAGGTGTTCCGTCTTATGCCGGCGGAATTCGCGGCGGGTATACCATTGCAAACACGGTCGTGATCGAAAACGCGATCGGCGGCAACAGATCCGACCGAATTCTGGGCAACGAAGCCGCCAACCGCCTGGAAGGCCGAGCGGGTAATGACATTCTCTATGGACGGGGCGGCAGCGACGTTCTGTTCGGTTCGCACGGGAACGACACGCTGTCGGGAGACAATGGATCGGACCGCATGATCGGTGGGAACGGAAACGACAATTTCGTGGCGAAGGTGGGCGACGGCGATGACGTGATCAACGGCGGCAACAACTCGGACTGGATCCGATTTGTCGGATCCGTTGGCGCAACCGTCAATCTGTCGAATTCGACGCGGCAGGATACCGGCTATGGCATGGATACGGTCGTAGATGTTGAGAACGCAAGTGGCACCGGGGCCGCCGATGACTTCACCGGGTCGGCCGACGCCAACGTGCTGAATGGTGGCAGCGGAAACGACTCTCTGTCCGGGCTCGGCGGCAATGATCGGCTGAACGGCGGAAACCACAACGACACGCTGATCGGCGGCGGAGGACGCGACACGTTGAATGGCGGGAACGGTGCCGACGCGATCTTCGGTGGCGCCGGTTTGGACATCATGACCGGCGGCGCCGGAGCCGATACCTTCGTATTCCTGACCGCGCGGGAAAGTACCGCATCGACCCGTCGCACGGACAAGATCAAGGATTTCCGCCCCGGGCAGGACAAGATCGACCTGAGCGCAATCGATGCCAGCACAGTTTTCGACGGCGATGATGTGTTTGTCTTTCGGGGGCAAAAGCCGTTCGGCCTGTCTAACCAAGGCGAGGTCTATTTCGAGAAAGTCAACGCGCCCGGCAGCACAAATGATCGCACCTATGTCTATCTTGACACCGATGGCGACCGGGCGCCTGAAATGGTGATCGAACTGACGGGCTTGCACAATCTGACCGCAGGCGACTTTATTTTGTGATCGCACGCCGCACGGCAGAGGGCCAGTCTTGCCGCCCTTTGCCCTGCGGGAAAATCAGTGGATGTGACGCCCTAAAGACCTGCCCGCGGCCACCGGTGACAGAGGGTCGGTCGCTTGAGGGCCCGACTCTTCTTACCTTTTATCCCCGCTCGGGAAGACCAGAAAATTTTTCCTCGAACCGGCTTGAAGCCGGTTCGCAGACACTGTAGAGAGCGATCCGACGGGTGATTAGCTCAGTGGTAGAGCGCTTCGTTCACATCGAAGATGTCAGGAGTTCGAATCTCTTATCACCCACCATTCTCTCTCTTTTTGTGCGACCATCTGCCTGAACCCTGCTAGCAGGCATGCGCCGCAATGGTTCGACACTGCCGTCGGTGAGCGGCATGAAAAAAAGGGCGGAATGAAACCCGCCCTTTCAAGATTTCGTACGCAGTCCGGTCAGTGCGCCGTGGCGACCGGGGTGCCGCCATCAACGGCCTTGGCTGCGGCTGCCGCGGCCTCCTCGTCGGCCTCGTCCCATTCGATCGGCTCGGGTTTGCGCACCAGCGCACGTTCCAGAACCTCGGACACGTGCTTGACCGGGATGATCTCCAGCCCGTCCTTCACGTTGTTCGGGATGTCGGCCAGATCCTTCTCGTTCTCTTCGGGAATCAGCACCGTCTTGATGCCACCTCTCAGAGCCGCGAGCAGTTTCTCCTTCAACCCGCCGATCGGCATAGCGTTGCCGCGCAGCGAAACCTCGCCGGTCATGGCGATATCCTTGCGGACCGGAATGCCGGTCAGGACCGACACGATCGAGGTCACCATCGCCAGGCCGGCGCTGGGGCCATCCTTTGGCGTCGCGCCGTCAGGCACGTGCACGTGGATGTCGATCTTGTCGAACTGCGGCGGCTTCACACCGATCTCGGGCGCGATCGAGCGCACATAGGACGAAGCGGCGTCGATAGATTCCTTCATCACTTCGCCCAGCTTACCCGTGGTCTTCATGCGGCCCTTGCCTGGCAGCTTCAGCGCCTCGATATGCAGCAGATCGCCGCCGACCGAGGTCCAGGCCAGACCGGTCACCACGCCCACCTGATCGTCCTGTTCAGCCAGACCATAGCGGTACTTGGGCACGCCCAGAAATTCGTGCAGGTTTTCGGCGGTCACGGTCACGGACTCGGATTCCTTCTTGATGATCCGGGTCAGCGCTTTGCGCGCCACCTTGGCGATTTCGCGTTCCAGGTTCCGCACGCCCGCCTCGCGGGTATAGAACCGGATGATCGCAGTCAGCGCCTCGTCCGTCAGTTCGAATTCCTTGGTCTTCAGGCCATGGTTCTTGACCTGCTTTGGGATCAGGTGGCGCTTGGCGATCTCGCGCTTTTCGTCCTCGGTATAGCCGGCCAGCGGAATGATCTCCATCCGGTCCAGCAGCGGCCCGGGCATGTTGTAGCTGTTGGACGTAGTCAGAAACATAACGTTCGACAGGTCATATTCGACCTCAAGGTAGTGGTCCATGAACGTGCTGTTCTGTTCCGGGTCCAGCACCTCGAGCATGGCCGAGGCCGGATCACCACGGAAGTCCTGCCCCATCTTGTCGATTTCATCGAGCAGGATGAGCGGGTTCGTGGTTTTCGCCTTTTTCAGCGCCTGGATGATCTTGCCGGGCATCGAGCCGATATAGGTCCGACGGTGGCCGCGGATCTCGGATTCGTCGCGCACGCCACCCAATGAGATGCGGATGAACTCGCGCCCCGTAGCCTTGGCGACCGATTTGCCCAGCGAGGTCTTGCCTACGCCCGGAGGGCCGACAAGGCACATGATCGGGCCTTTCAGCTTCTTCGAACGTTGTTGCACCGCGAGATATTCGACGATCCGCTCCTTGACCTTTTCGAGGCCATAATGATCGGCGTCCAAGATCTCTTGCGCGCGGCTGAGGTCTTTCTTGACCCGCGACTTGGTGCCCCACGGCAGCGACAGCAACCAGTCGAGATAGTTCCGAACCACCGTCGCTTCGGCCGACATCGGGCTCATGTTGCGCAGCTTCTTAAGCTCGGCCTCAGCCTTTTCGCGGGCTTCCTTCGACAGCTTGGTCTCGGCGATCTTGGCTTCCAGTTCGGCGATCTCGTTCGCGCCGTCCTCGCCATCTCCCAACTCTTTCTGAATGGCCTTCATCTGCTCATTCAGGTAATACTCGCGCTGGGTCTTCTCCATCTGCGACTTGACGCGGGTCTTGATCTTCTTCTCGACTTGAAGAACCGACATCTCGCCCTGCATCAGGCCATAGACCTTCTCGAGCCGCTCGCTGATGCTGAGCGTTTCCAGCAGGTCCTGTTTCTGTTCGACCTCGATGCCCAGATGGCCCGAAACCAGATCGGCCAGCTTGGCTGGGTCGGTGGTGTCGCTGACCGCGGTCAAGGCTTCTTCGGGGATGTTCTTGCGGACTTTGGCGTAACGCTCAAATTCATCCGACACGGTGCGCACCAGTGCCTGGGTCGTGGTCACGTCGCCAGGAATTTCATTCAGGTATTCGGCGCGGGCTTCGAAGAACTCGACGTTGTCCACGAATTCGGTGATCCGCACGCGCGCCTGACCTTCGACCAGAACCTTTACGGTTCCGTCGGGCAGCTTCAACAGCTGCAGCACATTGGCCAGCACACCGGTGCGATAGATTCCATCCGTATCCGGATCATCGACCGCTGGGTCGATCTGGCTGGACAGCAAAATCTGCTTGTCGTCCTGCATCACCTCTTCCAGCGCGCGCACCGATTTTTCACGGCCCACGAACAGCGGCACGATCATGTGCGGAAACACAACGATGTCGCGCAGCGGCAGGACGGGGTATGAGGAATTAAGAGGCTCTTGCATGCTCTATCCTTATCATTGGCAAGACGGCACTGACCCCTGTCGCAGGCAGCCCTTGGCCATCTCCTTCATTCGACGATAAAGGTGGGGCGCGGATCGCCCGGTTTCAACCTTTTCGCCGTACCTGTCCGAACACAATGACCTGACGCTGACGCGACTGCAAGGCATCAGCTGAGGCCCGATGCAGTTTTGGTCGCACGTGCATCAGATCGTATCAGAGCGGCTCGATGTCGCCCTGCGCCCGTTGCGCGTGGAACTCTGCCTGCCACACTTCGAATGAGCCTTCAGCGATCGCGTCCCGCATACCCTGCATGATTTCCTGGAAATAGTGCAGGTTGTGCCAGGTCAGCAGCATGCCCGAAATCATCTCGTTGGCGCGGAACACATGGTGCAGATAGGCACGCGAATAATTCGAGCAGGCCGGGCAAGTGCACTGTTCATCCAGCGGGCGCGGATCGTCGGCGTGGCGGGCATTCTTGATGTTTACCACGCCGCGGCGGGTGAACACCTGGCCCGTCCGCCCCGAGCGCGACGGCAGCACGCAATCCATCATGTCGATCCCGCGCGCCACGGCGCCCACGATGTCATCGGGCTTGCCCACGCCCATCAGATAGCGTGGTTTGTCGGTGGGCAGGAAATCGGGCGCATAATCCAGACAGCCGAACATGGCCTCCTGCCCTTCGCCCACGGCCAGGCCGCCAACGGCATAGCCGTCGAACCCGATGGCCTTCAGGGCCTCGGCGCTTTCCTCGCGCAGGTCCCGCTCCAACCCGCCCTGCATGATGCCGAACAGCGCGTGGCCGGGCCGATCGCCGAACGCCTCGCGGGACCGTTCGGCCCATCGCATCGACAGGCGCATCGACTCGGCGATCCGGTCGCGGTCGGCAGGCAAGGCGGGGCATTCGTCAAAGCACATGACGATGTCCGACCCCAGCAGGCGCTGGATCTCCATCGACCGCTCAGGTGTCAGCTCGTGCTTCGATCCGTCGATATGCGATTTGAAGGTCACGCCCTTTTCGGTGAGCTTGCGCAGGCCGGCCAGCGACATGACCTGAAACCCGCCCGAATCGGTCAGAATCGGCCGGTGCCAGTTCATGAACTTGTGCAGGCCGCCCAAACGGTCGATCCGTTCGGCCGTGGGCCGCAGCATCAGGTGATAGGTGTTGCCCAGCAGGATGTCGGCGCCGGTCGCCCGCACGCTTTCGGGCATCATAGCCTTGACCGTCGCGGCCGTGCCCACGGGCATGAAGGCCGGCGTGCGCACCTCGCCCCGCGGCGTGTGGATCACGCCGGTGCGGGCCTTGCCGTCGGTGGCCTTCAGTTCGAATGAAAAACGCTCGGTCATGTCATCGCCTCGGGTCGCTGAACCGGGCAGGCTTTGCCCGATCGACGCGCGCAATGCAACCCGTCAGGGCAATGCCGCAACCCTTTGCGTGAACAGATCGACGACCTGATCGCCGTTCACGTCGGTGCACACCAGTACCGGCGGCCGCGACGGTTCGGGCCGGGTCGCGCCCCGCGCCTCGCCATCCAGCGCGACCCGCAAACCGGTTTCGTGCAGGCTGAACATCGACCGGTGCGAACAGGCAATGACGGCGGTCGAGTCATGCAGACCGCAACCGTCCAACCCCGCCACCTCGCGGTAGAAGTTCAGGTAGAACCGGGAAATGTCACGCAGGAACCCACCTGTTTCCGGGGCGCTTTGGGCCAGCGTCTCGAAATCATCGGCGCGGTACAGCGTTTTCAGCGTGACATCTAACCCCACCAGAACCGTCGGCGCCGGGGTCGAGAACACCTCGTCCGCCGCCACCGGATCGTGAAAGATGTTGGCCTCGGCATGGGCATTGATGTTGCCGGGGCAGAACACTGCCCCGCCCATGATGACCAACTGCCCGATATTGCCCGCAAATTCCGGGTCTAGCCGCATCGCGTCGGCAATGTTGGTCAACGGCCCCACCGCGCAGACCGTCAGGTCCTTGCCGTGCCGGCGCGCCATCTCCACCAAGAATTCGGCAGCCGGCAGATCGTGGTTTTGCCCGATCTCGGGTATCTGGGTCAGGTCACCAAACCCCTCGTTGCCGTGAACGTGCCGCGATGGCACATGACCGTCGGCGCCACGCGCGACGCCGGCCCCCAAGGCAACCGGAACGTCCAACCTCAGCCGGTGCGCAAGATAGCGGGCGTTGCGGCTGGATTGTTCCACATGCGTGTTGCCGAATACCGTGGTCAACCCCACCAGGTCGAATTCCGGCGCAGCGGCGGCATAGGCGATGGCCATCGCGTCGTCGATGCCCGGGTCGGTGTCGATGATCAGTTTCATCCCGCCCCGATAGCGCAATCAGTTGCGGATGCAAAGCAGTCACAGACCGGAATTTCGGCATTGCCCGGCGAATATCCGGCATGGGATTCCACTGCCGTTCCCGCCATACCAGAGTTGAAATCATGGGACTCAATCCCCAAATGTATACAATTGTACACAATAAATGAGGACAGATATGACCGAAGACCAGATTATCGGACTGCTTTCATCCAACATCATTTACCTTCTGGCGGCCGTTCTGGTCGTCGTCGTCATCCTGAAGGGCATCAAGATCGTTCCGCAATCCGAAAAATATGTGGTCGAACGGTTCGGGCGCCTGCATTCGGTGCTGGGCCCCGGCATCAATTTCATCGTGCCATTCCTGGACGTAGCGCGCCACAAGATCTCGATTCTGGAACGCCAGCTTCCCAACGCCACGCAGGACGCCATCACCAAGGACAACGTTCTGGTGCAGATTGACACATCTGTCTTCTACCGCATTCTGGAACCCGAAAAGACCGTGTACCGCATCCGTGATGTCGATGGCGCCATCGCCACCACTGTGGCGGGCATCGTGCGCGCCGAGATCGGCAAGATGGATCTGGACGAGGTTCAGTCGAACCGCGCGCAGCTGATCGAACGTATCCAGGAAAGCGTGGAAACCGCCGTTGATGACTGGGGCATAGAGGTGACCCGGGCCGAAATTCTGGACGTGAACCTTGATCAGGCCACCCGCGACGCCATGCTGCAGCAGTTGAACGCCGAGCGCGCCCGTCGCGCCCAGGTGACCGAGGCCGAGGGCCAGAAACGCGCCGTTGAGCTGCAGGCCGACGCCGAGCTTTATGCCGCCGAGCAGGCCGCCAAGGCGCGCCGTGTGCAGGCCGAAGCCGAGGCCTTTGCCACCGAGGTGGTCGCCAAAGCGATTCAGGCCAACGGTCTGGAAGCGGCCCAGTACCAGGTTGCCCTGAAACAGGTCGAAGCCCTGAACGCCCTGGGCAAAGGCAGTGGCAGCCAGACGATCGTGGTGCCTGCCAATGCGCTCGAGGCCTTCGGCAATGCCTTCAACATGTTGAAAGGGGGGAAATGATGGCTGACCCGTTCTGGCTGACCTGGTGGCTCTGGCTGGCGGCGGCGCTGGTTCTGGGCATCCTCGAAGTCGCCCTGCCCGGTTTCATCTTCCTGGGTTTCGCGATCGGCGCCGCCATCACGGGACTGCTTCTGGCGATCCCCGGCATTGCGCCGGACCTGGCCGTGCTGCTGCTGATCTTTGCGGTGCTGTCGCTGATCGCGTGGCTGATCCTGCGGCGCATGTTCGCTCTGCCGCACGGACAAGTGAAGACCTTTGAAAAGGATATCAACGAATGACCACGATGGCGCCCGTTTCCCGGGCGCCTTCCGCCTCTGGACGCTGGCGGCGGCTTTCCCTATATAATCGCTCAGGTAACAACCCGAGGCATCCATGACCCACCCAAGCGAACAGTTGGAAGGCACCCCTTTGATCGCGCCTTCTACGGTCGAGCACCCTCTGTACGAGTCCGTGGTCGAGGCCTGCCGGACCGTCTATGACCCTGAAATTCCCGTGAACATCTATGATCTGGGTCTGATCTACACGATCGAGATCAGCGATGACAACGCGGTCAAGGTCATCATGACACTGACCGCTCCGGGGTGCCCCGTGGCGGGCGACATGCCGGGCTGGGTAGTCGAGGCAATCGAGCCGGTGGCCGGGGTCAAGGAGGTGGACGTCGAACTGACCTGGGAGCCGCCCTGGGGCATGGAAATGATGTCGGACGAGGCCCGCCTGGAATTGGGCTTCATGTAACGCCGCAAGTCCGGGGTCGTCCCGGCACCCGGCATCGCGATCGCTCTTTGCCTGCGCTCATTTCAGGTCACAGGTTGCCTTGATCTCGGCGGCACGGGCGTCCAATTTATCGACATCTTCGCCCGACAACATCTTCAGCCTTTTCTGCTCGGCCCCCGCGACCAACCCGTGCAACGCGCCGGCCGGCGTGATGGCCAGAATGCTTTAGGCCTGCTGCACCCGGGCATGTTTCCGTTCGGCGGCAATGGCTATCAGATCGCCCTCG
This sequence comes from Ruegeria sp. BHSA191, assembly GCF_059613325.1. NCBI lineage: Bacteria > Pseudomonadati > Pseudomonadota > Alphaproteobacteria > Rhodobacterales > Roseobacteraceae > Ruegeria > Ruegeria sp. BHSA191. The sequence goes on along the minus strand of NZ_JBXWSH010000003.1, from coordinate 185,140 downwards.
GCGCTGGTGCAATCGACCGGATGCTTGGCCGGATCACCCATGGCCGGCGAGGCGGACAGGGCAGCGACGACGCCGCACAGGATCGGTTTGAATGAGGATCGTATCATTCCCAGGCCTCCTGTCCAGAAGCGGTGGCGCGATCACACCGGACCACCTTCAGCACATAGGGATGCTCGCCACGGGCAATCTCGGTCATGGGCGAGGCGCGCCCGGCAGAAAAAGACACGAAACCACTGGGACGGCTTGAGCCTTGCCCTCGGCCACCCTAGATTATGAACAACGCGCGAATACGGAGAGCATGATGTTTGGCATTCCCGGCAAGCAAGCCGTGACGATGACCCCGAAAGCGGCCGAGCAGATCGTTCGGCTGATGAAGTCGGGCGGCCATGCCGGCCTGCGCATCGGCGTCAAAAAGGGCGGATGCGCCGGCATGGAATACACAATGGAATATGTCGATCAGGCCGACCCGAATGACGAGGTCGTCGAACAGGACGGCGCCCGGGTAATGATTGCCCCCATGGCCCAGATGTTCCTGTTCGGCACGGAAATCGACTATGAAACCTCGCTGCTGGAATCGGGGTTTAAATTCAAGAATCCTAACGTGGTCGATGCCTGCGGCTGCGGCGAATCGATCAAGTTCGACGAGTCGCTGGCCCAGCAGGGCTAAGGTTTCTGTTTCAGGTGCAGATAGGTTTCCTGAAAGCGCCGGGTCAGATGTTCCCCGGCGCTGATCGTCCGGCCTGAACCGGGCGGTGCGACATTGGTGTCGTAGGACGGGTTGAAGAACAGCGGAACCGAGATCCGCTCGTCCCGGCCGCCCCTGACACGGTGCATGGTGGCCTTGACGCGCCCGGCGGTCCAGAATTCCAGCATTTCCCCGAAATTGATGATGAAGGTGCCGGGGTCAGCCTGCACCGGTTGCCATTCGCCCCCGGGCATCTGAACCTCGAGCCCGGGCTGGCCGTCGGTGGCCAGAAGGGTCAGACAGCCATAGTCGGTATGCGCGGCGATTCCGAAATCCTTGTCACCCGCCCAGTCCGGGCGCCGGGGATAGTAGTTGCCGCGCAGCAAGGCCATCGGCGTATCGAATGCTCGGTCGAAGCTGTTTGCATCCCGCCCCAGGGCACAGGCAATGGCCCGAAGGATCCGCATCGCCACGGCACAGGCGTCCGCGTAATAGGCCTGGATGACGGCGCGAAACTCGGGCGGCTGCACGGGCCACAAGTTCGGCGCATAGACGCTCAGCCCCCGGCCCTGATACGTGTTTCCCGGCGGCAATTCGAACCCGCAATCGAACACTTCCTTGTAATCGGGGTTGGCATCCGGGTCGACCTGCTCGGACCCGGGCGCGCCCCAGCCGCGGTTCGCGCCCGTCCGCGCCATGTCGACGGCCCGCTTGTCGGCGCGCGGCAGGTGAAAGAACACGCGGTAGGTCTCGATGACAGAACGCACGCGATCTGCGGTCAATCCGGTATTAGAGACGGTCAGAAACCCGACCCGCTGCGCAGCATCGGCAAGGCGCGTCAGGTCCTCGGGCGCGCGGTGGTCCAGTTTCGCAAGATCCAGGTCGTCGATCATCATGTTACCGTTCGAATTGACCTCTTCAGAGTGGCGGCGAACCCGGTGCTCTGCAACCGGAATTGTCACGCCCCTCCAGCGGTGCTAACTGGGATGCGACCATATTTGCATCAACGACCGCGGAGGACCCGACATGCGACGCAAGCTGGCGGCAGGCAACTGGAAGATGAACGGAACCGGGGCCGCGCTGTCCGAGTTGCAAACGCTGAAGCAAAGCCACCCCGCGCCCACGGTCGACATCCTGATCTGCCCACCGGCCACCCTGATCCACCGCGCGGCGCAGACGGTCGGGGGTGGCATCGCCATCGGCGGTCAGGACTGCCATGCCGAACGCTCTGGCGCGCATACGGGCGACATCAGCGCCGAGATGCTGAAGGACGCGGGTGCGACCCATGTAATACTGGGGCATTCCGAGCGGCGCGAGGACCATGGCGAGCAGGACGAGGACGTGCGCGCCAAGGCCCGCGCGGCCATGGATGCCGGACTGATCGCCATCATCTGCGTCGGCGAAAGCCTCGAGCAGCGCGAGGCAGCCAATACGCTGGACATCATCGGCGGGCAACTGTCGGGGTCGGTGCCCGACCAGTCGACCGGCGAAAACCTGATGATCGCCTACGAGCCGATCTGGGCCATCGGCACCGGCAAGGTCCCGACGATTGACGAGATCGGCGAGGTTCATGACTTTATCCGCGCCCGGCTTGAACGGCGGTTCGGCGAGGGCGTGGGGCGGTCGGTGCGGTTGCTGTACGGCGGCTCGGTAAAACCGGCCAATGCGGCCGAGATCTTCGGCGTGTCGAACGTGGATGGCGCGCTGGTCGGCGGGGCCAGCCTGAAGGCCCGCGATTTCTCGGGCATCATCTCGGCGCTCGAACAGGCCTGACCCGTCCAATGCCACATGGATGCCGGCCTGGCCGTGCGATCACCTGAAACCCGGGACCGGAACCATGAAAGTCTGTGTCATCTGCATGAAATGGGGCGATGTCTATGGCCCCGAATACGTCAACCTGTTGTACCGGTCGGTTCAGGACAACCTGTCGATCGAGCATGACTTCATCTGCATTTCCGATGATTTCACGGGGCTCGAGCCCGGCATCAAACGGCAGCCCTTTGCCTTTCCCCAGTTGGACCGCCCGCTGTGGACGCATGGAAAATGGCCCAAGCTGCAGATGTTCGACCGCCGGATCGTCGGCCAGTACGATGCGGCGCTGTTTCTGGACCTCGACCTGCTGATCACCGGCGATCTCGATCCGCTGTTTCAGATCACGCTGGACAAGGGCGGGCTGTATCTGATGCCCAAATTCCGCGGCTTCGTCTGGCGGATGATTCCGGCTAGTGTCTGGGATCTTGTGCCGTGGCTGATGAACAAGGTCACCCGTGGCAATTCATCCGTGGTGGGCTATGTCCCGTCCCAGCAATATCACCTGTTCGACGACTTTGACGGCGACACCCATCTGCCGAAATACGAAAACGACCAGAACTATATCTCGGCCCTAGCCTACAAGCGTCGGTGTTTCCCCAAGAACTGGTGCATCGGACTGATTCATCTGGTGCCCTACTGGCCGTTCGGCCTGGTCTACAAACCCTACAGAAACCTGCCGCAGCGCCCCAAGATCGTGATCTTCAATGGCCGACCCAATCCCGATGAACTTGTCAACGATGACATCGGATCTTGGGGCGCACGGCGGCGGCGGGGCTACGGGGGCATCCGGTGGGTCGCGGACTATCTGGCGAAATACGGCGACCCGGCCTGAGGGACCCGAACCGGCGCACCGGTTCGGATCGGATCTTTCCCGCTAGTTCGTTATGATCTCGGGGCCCATGAAGGTGTTCGGTAACACCGTCGAGATCCACGGGATGTAGGTGACCATGATCAGGAACACGAACAGCACCGCCAAGAAGGGCAGCGCGGCGCGGACCACGCTCATCATCGGCATGCCTGCGACGCCCGAGGTGACGAACAGGTTCAGACCGACGGGCGGCGTAATCATCCCGATCTCCATGTTGACCACCATGATGATCCCTAGGTGAATCGGGTCGATGCCCAGTTCGATGGCGATCGGGAACACCAGCGGCGCCACGATGACCAGCAGCCCCGAGGGCTCCATAAACTGACCGCCGATCAGCAGGATCACGTTCACCACGATCAGGAAGGTCACCGGCCCCAGCCCCGCTGACAACATCGCGTTGGCGATATGCTGCGGCACCTGCTCGTCGGTCAGAACATGCTTGAGGATCAGTGCGTTGGCGATCACGAACAGCAGCGTCACCGTCAGCTTGCCGGCCTCGAACAACGTGTGCTTGGTGTCCGCATGGAAGAACGCGGTGATCAAGGCATGGGGCTTTTTCAGCAGCGACATATTCTGTTCGCCATCGGCCGTGCGCAGCGGTCCCATGTCCTTGTAGACGAAGCTGGCGATGAAGAAGGCGTAAACAGCCGCCACCGCCGCGGCTTCGGTCGGGGTAAAAATCCCGCCGTAGATACCGCCCAGGATAATGACGATCAGGAACAGCCCCCAGGCCGCCTCGCGCGCCGATTCAAAGATCTCGCCCCAGCCCAGCCAATCGCCCTTGGGCAGGTTCTTGACCTTGGCCATGACATAGATCGTCACCATCAGCATCAGTCCTGCCATCAAACCCGGGATCACGCCGGCCAGGAACATCCGGCCCACCGACACTTCGACGGCGGCGGCATAGACGACCATCACGATCGACGGCGGGATCAGGATGCCCAGCGTACCCGCGTTGCAGATGACCCCCGCGGCGAATTCTTTCGAATAGCCCACCTGCCGCATCCCGGCGATGACGATCGAGCCGATGGCGACCACCGTCGCCGGGCTGGAGCCCGACAGGGCCGCGAACAGCATACAGGCGAACACGCCAGCAATCGCCAGACCGCCCGGCAGGTGTCCGACGCAGGCGATGGAAAAACGGATGATCCGCCGCGCCACCCCGCCCGTCGTCATGAAGGACGAGGCCAGGATAAAGAACGGGATCGCCAGCAGGGTGAAATGCCCCTCGAAGGCTTCGAACAGCGTTGCGGCGACCGAGGCCAGCGAGCTGTCGGAATAGATCAGCAGGAACAGGGTCGAGCTGAGGCCGAGCGCCACCGCGATCGGAACGCCGATCAGCAGCAGCCCCACGACCATCGAGAAAAGAAAGACAACGTCCATCAGTCATGCTCTCCCTGCTGGGCCCGGACTTCTTCGATTTCGTCCTCGACTTCGTGACTGGCTACAAGACGGTCGGTTTCACCGCGCCAGATCTGCACGCCCACCTGGGCGAAGCGGATCACCAACAGCAGCATGGAAACCGGCAGCACCAGATAAGGCACGACTTTGGGAAGTTTTTCGTAATGTTCGCCATAGTTTATGAGGTCTTCCAGGAAGCGCAGCGGCGCGACCATGGGGATGTCGTCGACCTCATAGAAACTCTGGCTGCGGGCCGAAAAGTCGAAGCCTGTGGGGAACCAGCGCCCCGAGGTCGGCGGCAGGTCGGCGAACACCGCCCAATAGTCGTAGGCCCCTTTCAGCATCAGCAGCGAGAAGATCAAACAGAAGCCAACGGATACCAGCGCCATGATCCGGCGCGGCCCAGGCGCCAGCATGTTCAGGATCGCATCCACACCCAGATGGGCGTGCTTCTTGACCGCGTACGACGCTCCCAGCAGAACCAGCCATCCAAAGGCGAACACGGTCAGTTCCAGCGCCCACAGGATGTTGGAATTGAAGACGAAGCGCGCGATTACGTTGGCGAAGGTCACCACGGTCATCAAACCAAGCAACGCCGCGATAAGGGTTTCTTCGATATGGTCGACCAGCCCGGTCGGGCCGGATTTCGCACCAGACATCTTTCTGTCCCCACGTTTTTTTCATTGAGAGAATTAGTAGCGGGCCGTCGGGCCCGCCCTGCCCGTCCCTCGGCAACGCGCAGGTTGCCAAGGGGTCGGGCGCGGCCGGATCAGAACCCGGCGTTGATGGCCTGCGCCGCGTCGATCTTGTCCTGACCAACGTCGCCGGCGAACTTCTCCCAGACCGGCTTCATCGCGTCGACCCAGGCCTGACGCTGTTCTGGCGTCAGCTGGCGGATGGTGCCGCCGGCGTCGATGATCGCCTGCTTGGCCTGTTCGTTGACCGCGAACGACTCTTTGTTTCGCTGCTCGGTCACCTCGGCAAGGATCGTCAGGAACTGCTCACGCACGTCCGGTTCCAGGCTGTCAAGCCAGTCCACCGAGGTCACGACCAGATAGTCGATGATGCCGTGGTTGGTTTCGGTGATGCCGTCCTGCACCTCGAAGAACTTCTTGCCGTAGATGTTCGACCAGGTGTTCTCCTGCCCGTCGACAACGCCCTGCTGCAGAGCGCCATAGACTTCCGAGAAGGCCATTTTCTGCGGGCTGCCGCCGATGGCTTCCATCTGTGCCACCAGCACGTCAGACGACTGCACGCGGAATTTCAGTCCGTTTGCGTCACTGGGCAGCGTCAGCGGCTTATTGGCCGACATCTGCTTCATGCCGTTATGCCAGAAGGCAAGGCCCTGCAGGCCGCGGCGCTGCATGCTGTCCTTCATCGCCTGACCGGCCTCGGAGGCCTGGAAGGCATCCACCGCGTCGATGTTCTTAAACATGAACGGCAGATCGAACAGGCGGAACTGCTTGGTGAACTTTTCGAATTTCGACAGCGAGGGCGCGGCTAGTTGCACGTCACCCTGCAGCATCGCCTCCAGCACCTTGTCGTCGTTGTAGAGCGTAGAGTTCGGATAGACCTCCATGCACATCTTGCCGTTCATTTCCTCGTTCACGCGCTTTTCCAGCAGAGAGGCGGCGATGCCCTTGGGGTGCTTGTCGGTGTTGGTCACATGCGCGAATTTGACGACGATCTCGCCCTCATCGCACTGGGCGAAGCCGGCCGTAGCGGTCACGGACAGGGCCAGAGCGGTCGCAGCTGTTGCAAGGAATTTCATGTTGGTGTCCTCCCAGACGTTTTGAAACCTCCGTTGGCGCCTACCAAGGCGCCAGATGCGAAGAAGTGAAGCGAATCGGAGGTAGCCAATCAACGTTTCGGAGATTTTGCGCGAATTTTGATTTTTTCTGTTTATTATCTGATTGTTAAAAAGCGTATTCAACATGCTTGTCTGATCGCCGGGGGCGCGATGTGCGAAAATCCGCACACCAAGGTGGCCACCCGTGCGAAAAACCGCACACCTGTCGAATCGCCTGCGAATCGCCAACAGCCTAGCGGCGATAGTCCTCCGGGCGGATGCCATAGCGCGCCAGCTTGTCATAGAAGGTTTTGCGCGGCAGCTTCAGCGACCGAGCAGCCTCCGAGGCCTTGCCGTTGTGCCGCCCCAGCGCTGCGATCAAGAGCGACCGCTCGACCCGGGCCATCTGCTCGGCCAGTCCCAGATCGGCCGCCGTCGCCACCTCCTCCGGCATACCCAGGACAAAGCGCATGGCCGCCGACATCAGCGACCGGGCGTTGCCCGGCCAGTCGCGCGCCATCAGGCTGGCCAGGTGTTCGGGCGTGACCTCGGGCGCGGCGATCCCGGCCTGTTCTGCCGCCTGAGCCACATAGTGGCGAAAGATCACGGGGATGTCTTCGGGGCGTTCCGCCAAGGACGGCACCCGAACCCGCATCACGTCCAGCCGATAGAACAGATCGGCGTTGAACTGACCCTCGGCCACCAGCGCGGCAAGATCCGCGGTCGTGCCGGCGATGATGCGCACCCCTGCGCCCGCCTCGATCAGGTCGAGCGTGGCGTACTGTGTGGCCTCGGGCATCGCCGACACCTCGTCCAGAAACAGAGAGCCACCAGCCGCATCCCCAGCCACCTGACGCAGATCCTGCGCCGTCAGCCCGGCCGCCGGGCGCTTGACGAACGGTCCCTGCGCCCGCGGCGACATCAGGTGGACCACCTCGGCGACCTTCGAGATGCCGCTGCCCGGCGGACCGGTCACCAGAACCTCGGCTTGGGTCGGGGCCACGCTGCGCACGCGGGCGCGCAGGTCCTCGGCCTGGGGGGAGTGTCCGAACAGCAGCCGCGCGGCCGGGTCGCCCTTTTCCAACTCGCGTTTTGCCCGGCGTTCGGCCAGCACCTCGGCCCGGTTGGCGAAGGCCCGATCGAGCACTGCCAACAGATCCGCGGCCGCGCAGGGTTTTTCAAGAAAGTCGAAAGCTCCCTGCCCCATGGCCTGCACCGCCATGGGTATGTCGCCCTCGCCCGTCAGCAGGACTACCGGCAGGTCGGGATCGGCCGACCGGGCATACGACAGCAGATGAAACCCGTCGCGCCCCGGCATGCGGATGTCTGACAGGATCACGCCGGGAAAGCCGGCGTGGATATGATCCTTGGCGGCCACGAACGACCCCGCCGGAATGACCGTCAGTTCGGCCAGTTCCAGCGTCTGGGCCAGGGCCTCGCGCACGGCGGCGTCATCATCTACCAACAGGACCGAGCGGATCATGCGGCGACTTCCTTTTCGAACGGTTCCAGTTCGACGGTGAATACGGCACCATCCTCCGTGTTGGCGCCGCGTATTTCGCCGCCGAAGCTTTGCACCAGACCGTACGAGATGGACAGGCCCAACCCCATGCCCTCGGACGAGCCGACCGTCTTGGTGGTATAGAACGGCTCGAACACGCGGTCGGGGTCGGCGATGCCGGGACCGGTGTCGCGGATGCCGACCCGGATGCGCTCGGCCCGGTCAAGGGTGATGGTCAGCTGCCGCCGGTCGCGGCCCTCCATGGCGTCTGCGGCATTGTTGATGAGATTCACGAAAACCTGCACCAGCCGCACCTCGCCGCCCCACGCCGGAACGGGTGTATTGGGCGGTTGCCAGTCCACGGCGATGCCATCGGATTTCAGGCGGCTTTCGGTCAGTTCGACGGCGGTGTTCAGCACTTGAACCAGATCGACCTTGCCCATCGGCTCGCTCTCATTGCGCGCAAAGGCCCGCAAGTTCTTGATGATACGCGCCATCCGCGCGGCCATGTCCGAGATACGACCCAGGTTTTCGCGCGCCTTTTCGGTGTTGTCCCGAGCCAGAAAGGCGGCGCCGTTGTCGGCGAATTGGCGGATTGCCATCAGCGGCTGGTTCAATTCGTGGCTGATGCCGGCCGACATCTTGCCAAGCGCGCTGAGCTTGCCCGCTTGGACCAGATCGGCCTGCGCGCGTTTCAGCGCGGCTTCGGCCTCCTGCCGTTCGGCCACCTCGCGGCGCAGGGCGGCGTTCGCGGCCGTCAGCGCACGGGTGCGCTGGAGCACGCGGCTTTCCAGGACCGCGTTGGCCTGCGCCAGGGTGCGCCGACGTTCGGTGGCCAGAAATAGCAAGGCCCCGAAGGCCAGGCAGATCGCCGCGACCGCCGCCGCCTGCAAGGCGGCAAGCCGGCGGGCGGGCGCGACATCCATCAGCACTTCTCCGGTCATGCCGATCACAGGCAGATCCCGGGTCAGGTGCAAGGCCCGCCGGGGCAGATACGGGCCCCAGCCGATGGTCCACACTTCATGCGGACCGATCCGGGTGGACCGGAAGTCCCCCGCCGGCTGACCGGGTGGCCGCAGGCCCACCACGCCGGGTGGTCGGGACCAGAACAGCAGCTCGGACCGGTTGGTGATGAAGACCTGCCCCGACCGGTCGACGAAGAACACCGCCTCGGTGCTGCCGCGCCAGGTGCGTTCGACATCTTCGACATCGGCAATCACCATCAACACGCCTCTGACCCGTCCGTCGGGCGCAAAGGACGGCGCGGCGTAGGAATAGATCCGGTTCCCAGTTTCCCCCAGCACGCCATGCGCGCTGCCCAGGGCGCCCTGCATCGCGCGCCGAAACGCCGAGAGGCCGGCCACATTGCCGCCCACCACGTCCAGCGCCGCGGCCAGCACGCGACCCGAAGTATCCGCAAAAATCACATCCACCGCCGAGGACTTGTCGGCGACCTCCAGCAGCAGCGCCCGCGCGGCGGCCCGGTCGGCCTCGGTCTCCAGATCGCGCAGCGCCGGATGCTCGGACATCAGAACCGCCAGTTCCTGATACACCTGCAACTGCGAGCTCAGCCGGTCCGAAGCCAGTTCCAGATCGGCCTGTGCCTTTTCGCTCAGCTGAAACAGGGCCTGACGATAGCCGTAAGACCACACCCCGGCCGCCAACAGCGCGACCGCCAACAGAAAACCGACCGGAACAAGAAGCCTTTGCATGTTACAGGGTCTTGCATTCACGAAGGCTCATGGCAAGTCTGTCGGCCATGATCATTCTGTCGCAAGCCCCCACCGACCAAACCTTCGTGCAGAACCCCTATGCGTTCTATCACACCGCGCGACAGCATAGCGATCTGGTGTACTGGCCCGAATATGACATGCCCGCCGCAGTGTCTCTTGCCGCCGTGCAGGCCCTGCTGCGCGACCGGCGGTTCGGGCGCGAGGTGCCGCCCGAGCAGGCGACCGCGGGCCCAGACCACCTGGCGCCCTGGCTTACTGTCGAGGCGCATTCGCTGCTTGAGACCGAACCGCCCCGCCATACCCGCTTGCGGTCACTGGTGCTGCGCGCCTTCACCTCGCGGGCGATCACCGCGCTGGCGCCCGATATCGAACGCTTGTGCCATGACCTGATCGACGCCTTCCCGGACGAGCGCTTCGACCTGCTGGATGCCTATTGCACCCAGGTTCCGGTAATCACGATCTGCCGCCTGCTGGGTGTGCCCGAATCCATGGCGCCGCAACTGCTGGACTGGTCGCACGCGATGGTGGCCATGTATCAGGCCAGCCGCACGCGCCAGACCGAGGACGATGCCGCCCGTGCATCCGCCGCGTTCACCGCGTTTCTGAACGACTACGTCGATCAACGCCGCTCGGACCCGCGCGACGACCTGATCACCCGGCTGATCGCCGCCGAGGAGGACGGCGAGAAACTTTCGCGCGATGAACTGATCGCCACCTGCATCCTGCTGCTGAATGCCGGTCACGAGGCGACGGTGCATTCCCTCGGCAACGGCGTGAAAACCCTGCTAGAGACGGGAACCGGGGCCGAGGCGCTGACAGCCGACCGCATCGACGCCACGGTCGAGGAGATCCTGCGCTATGACCCACCACTGCACATGTTCACCCGGTACGCCTACGAGGAGGCCGAGGTATTCGGTCACAGCTTTGCCCGCGGCGACCAGGTGGCGCTGCTGCTGGGGGCGGCCAATCGCGACCCTTCGGTATGGGCCGACCCCGACCGGTTCGACCCGACGCGCGAGATCCAGACCAACACCAGCTTTGGCGGCGGCCTGCATTTCTGCGTCGGCGCGCCGCTGGCGCGGCTGGAAATGCGCATCGCCCTGCCCATCCTGTTCGACCGCTGCCCAGGCCTGCACATTGCCGAGCCGCCGGTCTACTCCAACAGCTACCACTTCCACGGGTTGCGACGGCTGATGGTGCGGGTCTGATCAGGCCTCGGCCAGCGCGTTAAGGGGCAGCATGGTGGTCGACTTGATCTCTTCCATCGACAGCAGGGCGGTCACGTTGTAGACCCGCACCTCGGAAATCAGCGCCTGATAGAAGGCATCATAAGCCCGCGCGTTCCTGACGCGCACCTTGAGGATGTAATCGATATCGCCCGCCAGCCGGTGCGCCTCCTGCACTTCGGGACGATCACGCAGGGCCTTGAGGAACTTACGCTGCCAGTCGGCCTCGTGTTCCGAGGTACGGATCAGTACGAAGAACGTGGCCTCGAACCCCAGCGCCTCGGCATCCAGCAGAACGGTCTGCTGCCCGATGATCCCGGCTCCCTTCATCTTGCGGATGCGATTCCAGACCGGCGTCTTCGAACTGCCGACGCGGGCCGCGATTTCGTCCAGCGACTGGCTGGCGTCGCGCTGCAGCTCGGCCAGAATTTTCCGATCCATGTCGTCAATGCGCACCGACATTCCAATTTTCCTTTCGTTTAGAAACTCACGTCCTGAATGGTGGATCCATTGGAACTTTCGTTCTTATTTGTCGCGCAATCTGGCGCATAATGGGGAATATTTCCTATATTGCAGATCAAGTCAAACAACCGGCGGACCGCCCAGATGCAACAAACGCACACAGCCCAAAAGACCTACCATGTCGATTTCGTCGGCGCGGGTCCCGGTGATCCGGACCTGCTGACGGTCAAGGCTCTGACCGCGTTCGACAGGGCCGACGTGGTGCTGCACGACCGGTTGATCAGCGACGCCATCCTGCAGATCGCCGGCCGGTCGGCCCGGCTAATCGACGTGGGCAAGGCCGGTTTCGGCCCCTCGTGGCGGCAAGAGGACATCGACGCACTGCTGGTACGGTTAGCCTTGGAAGGGCAGCGCGTGGTGCGCCTGAAATCCGGAGACGCCACCGTCTTTGGCCGCCTAGACGAAGAAATCGAAGCGCTGGATGCGGCGGGCATTTCCTGGGCCATCATTCCCGGAATCACCGCCGCCTCGGCCGCGGCCGCCAGCATCGGGCAAAGCCTGACGCGCCGAGGCCGCAATTCGTCGGTCCGGTTCCTGACCGGGCACGACATGCAAGGCTTTGCCGATCACGACTGGGCCGGGCTGGCGCGTCCGGGGTCGGTGGCCGCGATCTACATGGGCAAGAAATCCGCCCGTTTCATCCAGGGTCGCCTGCTCATGCACGGCGCCGACCGGGCCACGCCCGTTACCCTGATCGAAAACGCCTCGCGCCCCGACCAGCGGATTTTGGAAACCACCCTAGACCGGTTGGCGTCCGACCTGTCGCAAGCCGACATGACCGGCCCTGCGCTGATGTTCTACGGCCTTGCCCCGCGCGCCGCGGTCCGGACCGCAACCGAATTGAAGAAGGAGCACGCCTGATGGCCCGCGCTTTTACACCGAAAGTCGTTACCGCCAACGATCTGCTGGAAGGCGACGTGATCTATCTGACCGCCGATGACCGCTGGTCGCGCGATCTGCGCGAGGCCGAGTTGATCACCGACGAAGCGCACGCGCAGCTGCGCCTGCTGGACGCGCAGCGGCAGGTGGACAAGATCGTCGGCGCCTATCTGGCCGATGCCGTCGCCGGGGAAAACGGCCCCGAACCCACCCATTTCCGGGAAGACTTCCGTCGGACTGGCCCGTCCAACTATGCCCACGGCAAACAGGAAACTTCCCCGCAGCCCCGGGCCTGACCTTAGGCCCCTCTCTCCCCGTAAAAAGGCCCCGGGCTCCGGGGCTGCAAAAAGGACAGCCAGACCATGTATCGCTACTCCGAGTTTGACAAAGCCTTTCTGACCGAACGCAACAAGCAGTTCCGCGCCCAGGTCGAGCGCCGCATCGACGGTTCGCTGACCGAGGACGAGTTCAAGCCCCTGCGCCTGATGAACGGCCTGTATCTGCAACTACACGCCTACATGCTGCGGGTGGCGATCCCCTATGGCACGCTCAACAGCGCCCAGATGCGGCAACTGGCCCTGCTGGCCGAGAAGTGGGACAAGGGTTACGGCCATTTCACCACGCGCCAGAACATCCAGTACAACTGGCCCAAGCTGCGTGACGTGCCCGACATGCTGGACGCGCTGGCCGAGGTCGGCCTGCACGCGATCCAGACCAGCGGCAACACCATCCGCAACGTGACCGCCGACCATTTCGCCGGAGCGGCCGCGGATGAGATCGCCGACCCGCGCCCCTATGCCGAGCTGCTGCGCCAGTGGTCCACAGACCACCCGGAATTCCAGTTCATGCCGCGCAAGTTCAAGATCGCCATCACCGGGTCCGAGCACGACCGTGCCGTGATCAAGGCCCATGACATCGGCCTCCAACTTGTCGAGCGCGACGGTGTTCTGGGTGCCCGCGTTTTGGTGGGTGGCGGCTTGGGCCGCACGCCGATGATCGGCAAGGAGTTGTCTGATTTCGTCGCCTTCGACGACCTTCTGGCATACTTGGAGGCCACCGTTTCCGTCTGGAACCAGATCGGCCGGCGCGACAACAAGTACAAGGCCCGCATCAAGATCACCGTGCATGAACACGGCATCGACGCCATCCGGGCCAAGGTGAACGAGCGCTTCCTGCAGGTGCGCCCACGGTTTAAGGGCGCCGACATGGCGCTGCTGGATCAGATCAAGGCGCATTTCGCGCCGCCCGCCTTCCGCGAAGGCTCGGTCGCAGCGTTCGAGAGCGCCTATTCGAACGACCCGGTGTTCCGGTCGTGGATCGACACCAACATTGCACCGCACAAGCAGGCGGATCACGCGATCGTCACGATCTCGCTCAAGAAGCACGGGGCAACGCCGGGTGATGCGACCGCCGAGCAGATGCGCGTGATGGCCGATCTGGCCGAGCAATACGCCTATGACGAGCTGCGCATCAGCCACGAGCAGAACGTGATCCTGCCGCATGTCCACAAATCGGACCTGCCCGCGATCCACGCCAAGCTGAAAGAGCACGGTCTGGCCACCGCGAATATCGGCCTGATCAGCGACATCATCGCCTGCCCCGGCATGGACTATTGCGCGCTGGCGACGGCCCGCTCGATCCCTGTCGCGCAGCAGATCGCGACCCGGTTCGACGAGCTGAAGCTGGAGCACGACATCGGCCACCTGAAGATCAAGATTTCGGGCTGCATCAACGCCTGCGGGCACCACCATGTGGGCCATATCGGCATCCTGGGCCTGGATCGCGCCGGAGTGGAGAACTACCAGATCACGCTGGGCGGAGACGCCACCGAAACGGCCGCCATCGGCGACCGCACCGGTCCGGGCTTTGCCTATGACGAGATCGTTCCGGCCATCGAGCGGATCATCGAGACCTATCTGGACCAGCGCGAAAGCCCCGAGGAGACCTTTCTGGAGACCTATCGCCGGATTGGAATGGCCCCGTTCAAGGCGGCCCTCTACCCCGAGGCCCGGGCCAATGCCGCTTGACGAAATCCAGACCGAGCTGGGCAAGGAGCGCCAGGCGCTGACCGAGAAGGTCGAGGCGCTCAACGCCCGCTACCGGCATCACAGCGCCCATGACGTGATGCATGGGGCGCTGGAAAATGCCGGCAAGACCGCTCTGGTTTCCAGCTTTGGTGCCGAGTCTGTGGTGTTGCTGCACATGGCTGCGGTGATCGACAAGAACACCCCGGTGCTGTTCGTGGACACCCAGATGCTGTTCGCCGAGACGCTGATCTATCAGCAGGAGGTGAGCGAGCGCCTTGGGCTGAAGAACGTGCGGGTCATCCGCGCCGACGAAGATGACCTGCAGCGGGACGACCCCTATGGCGCGCTACGGCTGAAGGACCCGGATGCCTGCTGCACCCTACGCAAGACGATCCCGCTGCAGCGGGCGCTGGCGGGTTATGACGGCTGGATCACCGGGCGCAAGCGGTTCCAGTCGGGCACCCGCGCCGCACTCGAATTCTTTGAGGTCGAGGACGGCACCGGCCGGATCAAGGTCAACCCGCTGGCCCACTGGGCGCCCGAGGACGTGCGCGCCTATATGGAAGAAAACCGGCTGCCGCGGCACCCGCTGGTGGCCAAGGGATACCCTTCGATCGGCTGTGCGCCCTGCACCTCGCCGGTGAAGGAAGGCGAAGACCCCCGCGCCGGGCGCTGGCGCGATCAGAACAAGGAAGAATGCGGCATCCATTTCGTGAACGGCAAGATGGTGCGCAGCGGAGAGAAAACATGACTGTTATCGTGACCGATGGGGGCTTTGCCCCCGATGACTGGACCGACGGCTTCGTCTCGCTGGACGATGCCGCAAACGACGTGATCGCGTTGGACGTGACGTCGGACACCGACCCCGACGCGCTGTTCGAGCGGCTGGGCAATGCACAGATGGTGCGGGTGGATTTCCCCTCTTTCGCCGACGGGCGCGGTTTCACCATCGCGCGCGTCCTGCGCCTAAAGGGCTATACCGGCCGCCTGCGCGCCAAGGGGCACGTTCTGGCCGACCAATACGCAATGGCACGGCGCAGCGGCTTCGACGAGGTCGAGATCGACGCCGAGCTTGCCGCCCGCCAGCCCGAGGACCAATGGCTGGCCCGCGCCAACTGGCAGGGCCACGACTATCAGGCCCGCCTGCGCGGCTGACGCGACAAACGGGGCAATCTGCCCCCTTTTCCTGACATGGATCAAAGATTAAACGGAGATGCCGGTTTAGCAGACCGGCAGGTGAAACGATGACCGAGATGAAATCCGTGACCGAAGCAACCGCCGTGAAGGCCCCTACCCTGCCTGACGCTCAGACCGTCACCGAAGTGAAGCATTGGACCGACAGTCTGTTCTCGTTCAAGGTGACGCGCCCGCAATCGCTGCGGTTCCGCTCGGGCGAGTTCGTGATGATCGGCCTTCTGGGCGACAACGGCAAACCGCTGCTGCGCGCCTATTCCATCGCTTCGCCAGCCTGGGATGACGAGCTGGAATTCTACTCGATCAAGGTGCCGGACGGGCCGCTGACCTCGAAACTGCAGCACATCAAGCCGGGCGACCAGATCATCCTGCGCCCCAAGCCGGTGGGGACGCTGGTGCATGACGCGCTGCTGCCGGGCAAACGGATCTGGTTCTTTGCAACCGGCACCGGGTTTGCGCCCTTTGCATCGCTGCTGCGCGAGCCGCAGACCTACGAGGACTACGACGAGGTCATCATCACCCACACCTGCCGCGAGGTGGCCGATCTGGAATACGGCCGCCAACTGATCGAGAAGATCAAGCAGGACGAGTTGCTGGCCGAGCTGATCGGCGAAGGCTTTGCCGACAAGATCCGCTATTACCCGACGACCACCCGCGAACAGAGCCCCAAGATGGGCCGGATCACCGACCTGCTGAAGGACGGCACCGTGTTCAAGGATCTGGGCATCGAGGCTGGCATCAAACCCGAGACAGACCGCGCCATGGTCTGCGGCAGCCTGGCCTTCAACCATGACATCAAGGCCATTCTCGAAGAGTTCGGCCTGCGCGAAGGCGCCAATTCCGACCCGAAAGAGTTCGTGATCGAAAAGGCCTTTGTCGGCTGAAGTAGGAAATGGCCGGTGCCCCAGGCGCCGGCCGCCGCCCCGGGCGCGGTCGGGGCAAAGAATTTCGCGCGCCGCCTGCTTTATCCCGCTTGAAAGACGCGGGGTCTCAGTTTAAATTCCCGGCTCGAAATTCTGCAATTATCAAAGGAATGAACCCATAGCTCGCAGACCTCACAACGCGCCGCCGCAACGCGACACCGGCCCGCGCGTCAATGACAAGATCCGTGCCCCCGAAATCCGCCTGATCGGCGCCGATGGTGAAAATATCGGGGTGGTTCATCCCGCCAAAGCCATGCAACTCGCCGCCGACGCCGGCCTGGACCTGGTCGAGATTTCGCCAAACGCGAATCCGCCGGTCTGCAAGATCATGGACTTCGGCAAGTACAAGTACGAAACGCAGAAGCGCGAAGCCGAAGCCCGCAAGAAACAGAAAATCATCGAGGTGAAAGAGGTCAAGTTCCGGCCCAACACCGACACGCATGACTATGACGTGAAGATGCGGAACGTGGTCAAGTTTCTTGAGAAGGGCGACAAGGTCAAGGTGACCCTGCGCTTCCGCGGCCGCGAGATGGCGCACCAGAATCTGGGGCGCGAACTGCTTGAGCGCGTGGCCGAGGACGTCAAGGAAATCGGCAAGATCGAGAACATGCCGAAGATGGAAGGCCGCCAGATGATCATGATGATCGGGCCGCTGCCACAGAAGTAACCCAGCACCTGTTCAGGGCATCAAGGCTCCCTCGGATCGAGGGAGCCTTTTTCGTTGGCCGGCTCAGATCACCCGCGACATCGCGCGGCCCAGCTTTTCGACCAGTTCGTCCAGCTGCACTTCTTCGATGATGAATGGCGGCGCCAGCAGGATATGGTCGCCGTTCCGGCCATCGCGGGTGCCGGACATGGGATAGCAGATCAGCCCTTCGTCAAACGCTGCCTTCTTGATCTTCGCTGCCACGCCCAGGCCCGGATCGAACGGCGCGCGCGTGTCACGATCGGCCACCAGCTCGATCCCGCGGAACAGGCCGCGCCCACGCAGGTCGCCGACATTGGGGTGCTGGCCGAAAGCGGCCTGCAGCCTTTCGTGCAGCGCATCTCCCATCGCCCGCGCCCGCTCGGGCAGGCGGCGATCGGTCAGCTTCTGCACCACGGCCAGCGCCGCCGCGGTCGCGACCGGATGACCGACATAGGTATGCCCGTGCTGGAAGAACCCCGACCCGTCGCGGATCGCCTCGTAGATTGCCCCAGTACACAGGGTCGCACCGATGGGCTGGTACCCGGCCCCCAACCCTTTGGCGATGCACAGGATATCCGGCGCGACCCCATCGTGGTCGCACGCAAACAGGTGGCCGGTGCGGCCCATGCCGCACATGACCTCGTCCAAGATCAACAGAACGCCGTAGCGGTCACAGATTTCGCGGATCCGCTTGAAATAGCCCTCGACAGCCGGCACCGCCCCCAGCGTGGCCCCGACCACCGGCTCGGCGATGAAGGCCATCACGGTTTCCGGCCCCAGCCGCAGGATTTCGGCCTCAAGCTCATCCGCGACGCGCTGGCCATAGTCAAAGCTGGTCTCGCCGTCCCGCTTCTCGGCATATTCATAGCAGGGCGCGATATGGCTCATATCGATCAACATCGGCGCGAACTGCGCCCGGCGCCACGCATTGCCACCGGCCGACAGCGCCCCCAGCGTGTTGCCGTGATAGCTCTGGCGGCGCGCGATGACCCGCGAGCGCTCGGGCTGCCCGACTTCCAGGAAATACTGACGCGCCAGCTTGATCGCCGCTTCGGTCGCCTCGGACCCGCCCGAGACGAAATAGACCCGCTCCAGCTCGCCCGGCGCCTGTGCGATCAGCAGATCCGCCAGCGCCTCGGCCGGTTCCGACGTCATGAACCCGGTATGGGCAAAAGCGACCTTTTCAACCTGTTCCTGCACCGCGCGGATCACCTCAGGGTCGGAATGCCCCAGGCACGATACCGCCGCGTCGCCGCAATCCAGGTACCGTTTGCCCAGAGTATCGATCAGATAACACCCGTCGCCCTTGGCGGCTGTTGGCAACTGGGCCTTGGTGTGGCGGGGAAAAACATGGCTCATGTCAAAGTCCTTTCAAACGGGCCACAAGCGCCGCGACCGAGGCTGCGTTGTCCGGCCAGATATTTCCATCGGCGTCCGTCAGGCTGTTCTCGAACCCAACCCGCACATCAGCGCCACGACACGCAGCCGCAAGCAAACAGTCATGTTCGCGCCGGCCGAACGCACACACCATCCATGGCGCGTGGGTTTCGGGAAAGGCGTCCAAATCGGCGGGCAGGGATTCCTGGCCCGTCGCATAGCGCCCTAAAACAAGCAGGCGTTCTTCCTGCCCGGCCCGCACGACACCGCGCGCCTGCCAGTCCCGCAACAGCTCCGCATCGGCCGCATCATACAGGATATGCTGAACCCGCGTGCCCTGTTCGGCGCACAGCGCATAAACTCGCTCTGCCAGCTGGGGCGCGCGGGCCATCTCTCGCACCGCGATCGACGCCCATGTGGGCTGAACCAGACGCAGGCAGTCGTACTGCGCTGCAACATCAAAAATGCCTGCCGCCTCGGTGGTGATCTGGATGTCCAGCGCGGGAACGGTGCGGCGCAACTCGGCCAGTGTCTCGCGGTATTTCCCCGCATCCAGCGAGTGCGTCCCGTCACCTTCACGCACATGCAGGTGCAGACCATCGGCACCGGCCGCATGGCAGGCCCGTGCCGCCGCCACGATCTCGCCGATCGTCAATGGGATCGCCGGGTGGTCCAAATACTGACGGCGCGCCCCATTCGGAGCGACCAGCACATAGGGAAGCGTCTTTGGCCGTTGAGTTTCGCTCATGGTTTCATCCGTTCATTCTGCCCGAGATGTATACCTCAGCCCGCTGTTTTGTGATTGAAATTTTCATAACATATGTTTTTCTTCTCTCATGCAAAACTCGACCCCTCAACTGATCGACCAGCTGCGCCACGAGATCGACCGTATGCCGGCCCAGCTTCAGGCCGCCGCTAAGTATGTCATCGACCACCCAGCCGATTTCGCGTTGGATTCGATCCGCACCACGGCAGACAAGATCGGCGTCAGCACGAACGCGGTCATCCGTCTTGCACGGTACATGGGCTATGAGCGTTTCGAGGACTTTCGAAGACCGTTCCGCCACGACCTGACAACCGACCGGGAAGACCGGCTTAATCAAGGCTGGCTGTCGCGCATGGCCGAAGGCGGAGAGTTCGGCGCCGCCCAGGCGGGATTCGCCCGGAACGAGTTAAACGTGGTGGCGCGCTCTTTGCGCCTGCTGGATCCGGCCAAGGTGGAGCGCGCGGTGACACTCATGACTTCGGCGCGCAGGTGCTTCGTGACCGCCACGCGCGCCAGCTACGCGCTGGCCTATTATTTCCACTATGCGGGCCGAATGGCGCATCCCGGCCTGCACCTTATCCCGCGCCACATGGGATCAGCCATCGACGATCTTCTCGAGGCCGATCATGGTGACTGCCTGTTTGCCATGACGGTGCACCCCTATTCCGCCGATACGATCCAAGCCATGCGATTTGCCCGTAGCCGGGGGCTTCGGCTGATCCTGCTGGCCGACAGCGACGTGATCGCGCCGGGCATTGACGCGGACGTGACCCTGACGGTCAGCACACGGTCGAGACATCTGTTTTCAAGCTTTTCCGGGTCCATGGCCGCAATCGAAGTTCTGCTGGGTCACCTTTTCGCGCAGAGCGGTGACGCCGCCGCAGAACGGGTCCGCCGATACCAGCAAGCCCGCGAAGACGCAGGCGCATATTGGCAACCCGCCAAACTGCCGCGCCTGCGCTCCAAATAAAAAGCCCCTCGCCGGGGCTTTTCGCAGTCGTGATGTCAGATGCAGGCCTGCACGGCCCGTCGTGTCATCACCCCCACCAGGTGGGCGCGGTACTCCTTGCTGCCGTGCAGATCTCCGATCATGTTCATCGGGTTGACTCGCAGGTCCATCAGGGCATCGGGCCGGAACTCCTTGTTCAGCGCCTGCTCGGCCTCGGTCCAGCGGAACACACCATCCTCGCTGGCCCCGGTTACGGCCACCCTCACCCCATCGGCAAAGCGCGCGAGGAACACGCCAACCAATGCAAAGCGCGAGGCCGGCTGCAGGAATTTTTGATAGCTCGCAACCTGCGGCACCGGGAACCGAACCGAGGTGATGATCTCCCCCTCGTCCAGTGCAGTGGTGAACATGCCCTGAAAGAAGTCATCGGCAGCGATCTGACGGGAATTGGTCACGACCACGGCACCCGATCCCAACACCGCCGCCGGGTAACAGGCCGCGGGGTCGTTGTTGGCCAGCGAACCGCCGATCGTTCCCCGATTGCGCACGGCCGGGTCTCCGATATGTCCGGCAAGATCGGCCAGCGCCGGATACTTGTCGGCAACCTCTCGCGCCACGGTCGCATGGGTCGTCGCTGCACCGATGGCAATCGATCCGTCATCCTCGACACACACCCCCTTCAATTCGGGAATGCCGCCCAGGCTCACCAGTGTCGTGGGCGCAGCAAGGCGCTGTTTCATCGTCGGGATCAGGGTCTGCCCGCCCCCCAACGCCTGTGCATCCTCCCCTGCCAATGCCGCAACCGCGTCGGCAATGGTCGAGGGACTCTTGAACTCGAAATTGTACATTTCGCTCTTCCTTTCCGAAAGGCGAGGAACCGCCCTTCATCTGGCTGTAAATATCCCGGGGAGCGCGAGGGGCTGCCCCCTCGCACACCAACCTCTCCACTCAGCTGTTCATCGCCGCCCAAACACGCGACGGGCTGACCGGCATGTCGATGTGGTCCACCGCCTTGCCACCCGAGTTCAGCGCATCGATCACGGCATTGACCACCGCAGGCGGCGATCCAATCGCCCCGGCCTCGCCGCAGCCCTTCACACCCAACGGGTTGTGCGTGCACGGCGTCTGGCTCGAATGATCCACGGTATAGAACGGCACGTCGTCGGCCCGCGGCATGGCATAGTCCATGAAGGACGCGCTCAGCAGCTGACCGTTCTCGTCATAGACGCAGTTCTCGAGCAAGGCCTGACCGATCCCCTGTCCGATACCGCCATGCACCTGGCCATCAACGATCATCGGGTTGATGATGTTGCCGAAATCATCTGCTGCGGTGAACCGTTCGATGGTCACCTGCCCGGTCTCGGGGTCAACCTCGACCTCGCAGGCATAGGCGCCGGCCGGGAAGGTAAAGTTGGCCGGATCATAGAACGCGGTCTCCTCCAGCCCCGGCTCGACCTCCAGCGGAAAGTTGTGCGGAACATAGGCCGTCAGGGTCACATCGCCCCAGGCCACCGACTTATCGGTGCCGGCCACGGTGAACTGACCGTCTTTCAGCTCGATATCGGCCTCGGAGGCTTCCAGCAGATGCGCCGCGATCTTCTTGGCCTTTTCGATCACCTTCTCGGTCGCCTTGACCATGGCCGATCCACAAACCGCCAGCGAGCGCGAGCCATAGGTGCCCATACCGAACGGGATCTTCGAGGTATCGCCGTGCACGATCTCGACCATCGACTCGTCGATGCCGATCATGTCGGCCACGACCTGCGGAAAGGCCGTCTCGTGCCCCTGCCCGTGGCTGTGGGCCCCGACCATGACGCTGATCGAGCCGGTGGCGTTCACCCGCACGGTTGCCGCGTCATACAGGCCCGCACGCGCCCCCAGCATCCCCACGATGTTCGAGGGCGCGATGCCGCAGGCCTCGATATAGCAGTTCACGCCCAGGCCGCGCAGCTTGCCCCGCGCCTCGCTTTCGGCGCGTCGCGCCGGGAAGCCCGCGAAATCGGCGGCTTGCTCCAGCTTGTCCATGGTGCCGTTGTAGTCGCCGGTATCATAGGTCAGCGCCACCGGCGTGTCATAGGGGAACTGCGTGATGAAGTTCTGCCGGCGCAGCGCCACCGGATCAACGCCCAACTCGCGCGCAGCCTTGTCGATCACGCGCTCCAGCTGATAGGTCGCCTCGGGGCGGCCTGCGCCGCGATAGGCATCCACCGGCACGGTGTTGGTGAACATCGCCCGCACGTTCACCTGAATGACCGGCGTCTTGTAGTTGCCCGCCATCAGCGTCCCGTGCAGCCAGGTCGGCACCGAACTGGAAAACGTCGACAGATACGCCCCCAGATTGGCATAGGTATGGGTCCGCAGCCCGACGAAATTGTTGTCGGCATCCAGCGCCAGCTCGATCTTGCTGACATGGTCGCGGCCCTGCGCATCCGACATGAACGCCTCGGACCGGCTGGCCGTCCACTTGACCGGGCGGTTGCACGCCTTGGCCGCGAAGGTGCAGAACGCCTCTTCTGCGTAGTGGAAGATCTTGGTGCCGAAACCGCCACCCACGTCCGGCGCCACGACGCGGACCTTGTGCTCGGGCAGGCCCAGCACGAAGGCACACATCAGCAACCGGATCACATGCGGGTTCTGCGAGGTGGTATAGAGCGTGTATTCATCCGTGCCCCGGCTGTATTCCGCCACGGCCACGCGCGGCTCCATCGGGTTGGCGACCAGACGGTTGTTCACCAGTTCCAAGGTGGTGACATGCGCCGCATTGGCGAACACCTCGTTCACCTTGTCATCGTCGGCCTCGCCCAACTGCCAGTCATAACAGATATTGTTTTTCAGATCGTCATGGACCAGCGGCGCGCCCTCTTCAGCGGCGGCTTTCATGTCCAGAACGGCGGGCAATTCCTCGATATCCACGTCGATTGCTTCGGCCGCGTCACGGGCCTGTTCCAGGCTGTCGGCCACGACGGCCGCGATCGGGTCGCCCACATGGCGCACCTTGCCTTGCGCCAGGATCGGGTGCGGCGGTTCCTGCATGGGCGCGCCATGCTTGTCGGTCACCTCCCAGCCGCAGGGCATGCCGCCCACGCCTTCGAAATCTTTGCCGGTAAACACCCGAACCACGCCGGGCATGGCCTCGGCGGCGGACGTGTCGATGCTTTTGATCCGGCCATGTGCGATGTCAGATCGCAGAAAATACACATAGGCCTGACCGCGGATGTTGATGTCGTCGGTGTAATTGCCCGCTCCGGTCAAAAAGCGCACGTCCTCGCGGCGCTTGGAACTGGCTCCGATGCCACTGTCTTTGGGCATAGCTTGTTCTCCTCCCATAAACGGATGCTTGTGCGCATCCCTGTCATCCCACGGGCGCCTCCTCCTGCGCCCGCAGCGGCATCACTCGGCAGCGATGTGGCTGACGTCCTGGCCGGACGCGGCCATGATCGCCTTGACGATGTTGTGGTACCCGGTGCAGCGGCACAGGTTGCCTTCCAGGTATTTGCGGATTTCGGCCTCGGTCGGGCGTGGGTTTTCCTTCAGCAGGGCCGCGGCCGACATTACCATGCCGGGCGTGCAGAAACCGCATTGCAGGCCGTGATGATCCTGAAACGCCTGCTGGATCACGTTCAGCGATCCGTCCGGGTTGGCCTGCCCCTCGATGGTGCCGACCTCGGCCCCGTCCGCCTCGAGCGCCAGCATGTTGCAGGACTTCACCGCCGCGCCGTTCACATGAACCACGCAGGCGCCGCATTGGGCCGTGTCACAGCCCACATGGGTACCGGTCAGCGACAGGTGATCGCGCAGAAAGCTGGACAGCAGCGTCCGGCCCTCGACATCACCGCTCACGGTCTTTCCGTTCACGGTCATTGAGACCTGTGTCATAAGTTCCTCCCATTTTCGTATTTATCCTTGGCCCGAGTTAAACACGGGAAAAGTCGTTTGAGAACAAAAATCTTGGCCGTTTCGAACCCGTCCGTTGGGGGGCAATTGCCAACATGTATTGCAGGTCGCCAGCGGAGCGAAACTGCCGTTACGTCACTTTGCGTTTCGCGCGGGGTTGCGGACGGGTCGGGATTTCCTTGAGCAGACCGCCGACGCCCATCGCCGCGATATCGGCACCCGTCGTCGGGATCCCGCAGGCCACCCGCGAGAGCACCCAGTCGGCCCCGTTCAACGCGGGCGAGCGTGCGCATCCCGGCAAACCGATGACCGGCCGCTTGCCCAAAGCCCCGAGAAACAACAGGTTGCCCGGATCAACCGGCATGCCGAAGCGCTCCACCTGTCCGCCCGCGCGCCGAACAGCCTGCGGCGCGACGTCCTCGACATCGGATGTGGCCGAGCCGGTCAGGATCATCACGATATCGGTGTTCATCCGGGACAATGCCTGCGCCAGAGCGTCGATCGCGTGCGGAACGATCTGCACGTCGTCCAGGCTCAGACCCAGGGCCTCGACCCGGCCGCGCATCGCGGCGATACCCTTGTCGTTGGGCGGCCCGCCGGGGATGTCGGTCACCACCAGCCCGGCGCTGCCAAACTTCGGCGTGGCAAGGCGAATGGCTCCCTTGGCCAGCTTCGCCGCACGCTGAACGTCCGCCAGCGGCACCGCGTAGGAAATGACCTTGATCGTGGCGACCATGCCGCCCGCACCCATCTGCTGATGCTGAGGAACGGTGGCCACCGTGATCATCGGGTTGACCTGATTGAACGCAAGCAGAGCCTCAACGTCCAGAACGGCAACCCCAGCTTGATCCGCAATCAGGTTGACGCGGCCCGTAAACGGATCGGTCACGCGCAAGTTGGCACCCTTCGGATCCGGGGTCAGCGCCGCGGCCAATTGGCGCGCGGCCTCGTCCTCGTGACAGTCGCCGGGTTCCAGCCGCGCTACGACCACCTCGGACACGCCCGCCTCGGTCAACAAGGCAACATGCGCGTCGCCTAGCATCATTCCCTTGCGCAGCTTTTTCGTGCCAGCCATGACCGAATGCGCAAGGATCGCACCCTTCGCGTCCGCAACCGGTAAAGGGCCGAATTTCATGCCTTGCCCCGCAGCACGGCCGTCATCTGCGCGATGATCGCAACAGCAATCTCAGCCGGTCCTGCAGCACCGATATCCAGACCGATCGGCCCATGAATGCGCTGCAACTGCGTTGCCGAGAATCCCGCTTCGGTCATCCGCTGCACCCGTTTGGCATGGGTGCGCGACGACCCCAGCGCGCCGATATAGAACACGTCCGAGTTCAGCGCAGCCTGCAGAGCCGGATCATCCAGCTTGGGGTCGTGGGTCAGCAGAACCATCGCCGTGCGCGCATCCAGACCGATGCTGGCCACGGCCTCGTCCGGCCAGTCGGTCAGCAGCTTTTCACCGGGAAAACGGGATTTGGACGCAAACGCCTCGCGCGGGTCGATGATGATCGGGTCATAACCCGCGATCCGCACCATCGGCACCAGTGCCTGCGCGATATGGACCGCGCCCACCACGATCAGCCGCAAGGGCGGGTTGTGCACGGCCACGAAGGTCTGACCATCTTCTTCGAACCCCGAGCGATCCATGCGCAGCCGGTCCGCATAGGCGTTGCGCCGCAGCGCGCGGTGGCCGGTCTCGACATTGACCTCATAGGCCATGGGCTCGCGCCGCGCCCGCGCCGCCACCAGTTCGGCCAGCATCGGTTCTGGCAGGACCGAGCCCACCGGCTCGACCAGAACCCGGATCGTGCCTCCGCAGGCCAGCCCGACGGCAAAGGCATCCTCGTCGCTGACACCGAATTCCAACAGGCGCGCCTCGCCCTCCTGCATGGCCTCGAGCGCCTCGACGATCACCGCGCCTTCGACACATCCGCCCGAGACCGAGCCTTCGATCCGGCCGTCGCCGCCGATGACCAGCTGGGCACCCACCCGCCGGGGCGCGCTGCCCCAGGTTTCGACGACGGTGGCCAACGCGGCTCCACGCCCTTTGCGGAACCACGCCAGAGCCGTTTCCGGGCTGTTGTCAAATCTGTCCATCGGAGCCTCCCGCCTGATCCGCTTCAACATAAGCAGGTTTTGCGGGATGAAAAGCAACCCGGCACGTCACCGCGCGCCGGGCTTTCAAGGATATGCGCAGCGGGCCGTCACTCGGCCGGATGCGCTTGCTCTGAGGGTTGGCCCAACAGCCGTTCGGGCAGCGCAAAGGCAATGGCGATGAACGCCAGGCCCAGAACAATGCCCAGAATGTCGCCAGGCAGGCCTGTTACAGCATCATAGCCCGACCCCGGTACGATACCGAGTGTTACCTTTCCGCCCCAGATCGGGTCGAGCAGGCCGCTGGCCTTCCACATCGGATAGGTCATCATGTAGGCCGCAGCGCCCAGCAATCCGCCCGCCACGAAGAACAGCGCGTCCTTGCGCCCCGAGGCCGCGGCCACCAAGCCCGTTCCGGGGCAAAAGCCGGCCATCGCCCAGCCGGCCCCCAGCAGCAGCCCGCCCAGGAAGACGCCGGCATAGGCCGCCTTGATCGACATGTGGCCCACATCGACCAGCCCGATCATCTGACCGCCGAACATCAGAACCGAACCAAGTCCGATGGCCAGCATGATCGCCTTGGCCAACCGCAGATCCGTCAGGTTCAGCATCTTGTTGATGGTCGAAGGGTTCGACGCGCCGACCCGATCAAGGACCGCGCCAAATGCGACCCCGATGACAATTGCAAGTATGATCGACATCATGGCTCAGGCCTCCTTCTTGAACATCAGGATCGAAACGGTGATCGCGGCGGCAAAAGCTCCGGCGGCGAAAATGTACCCGCTGACGGCCGTCTGCATCATGCCCGACATCATGTGCCCGGACGTGCAGCCCCCGGCCAGCCGTGCCCCGTACAAAACGATGAAACCTCCCAGAAAGGCGACCAGATAGCGTTTCAACGGGTCGTCGCCGTAATTCGCCCGCCACAATGCGGGAACCTTGCGGTCCTGGCCCTCGATACCGCCCCGGGCCCTAGCCGACAGGAACCCGCCTAACATCATCGCAAGGACGAAGACAAAGGAATAGTTCAGCGGGTTCGCAACCGATTTCGCGTATTTGCCCCCGGATTTCGCCAGATAGGCGTTGGTCGAGGTATAGCCCTCATCGGTTGCGGTCACGAAATCCGGGTTGACGGCATCGGCGATGATGCCGTCCAGAATGACGAACTGCGTGGACACGCCGATCGGCTTGACCAGCAAGATCGCCAAAAAGAACACAAGGCCGAGCAGAACTCCACCCGCTTTCCAAGTCATTGGCATGGCATTTCCTCCTGAAGATTCTCACATTCCATTTCCCTTATATTTTAAGCATTCCGTTTCCTGCATGATTTGGATCAAATGGCCCGGGAGCCTCCGGTTGATTAACGCGAGCCGCCGCTCTACGCTCGCGGCGCCGGTCTGCGGTATCCCTGATTTTCGAGATTTGGAGACGAACATGTTGAAACACATTTCCGCATCTTTCTTGGCGGCGCTTGTCGCGGCAGCCCCCGCCTGGGCAGACACATTCGAAAAATACGGAGAGGTCGAGGGCTGGAAGGTCTTCATCGACAACGACAAGAAATCCTGCCTGATCGAGGCCGTGGACGACGTGGAAAACGTGGTTCAGATGGGCCTGACCGAAGATCGCGGCGTGGGATATGTCGGGGTTTTTACCAAGGCCGAAACCGACATAAAGCGTGGCGAGAAGGAAGGGGTAGCGATCCTTTTGGGCGACAACCTCTATGTCGGCGAGGCAACCGGCATGAAGGGCAACATCACCAAGGGCTATTCGGGCGGCTATGTCCTGTCGGACGATCCGCAATTCGCCGATGATCTGGCGCGCCAGAAGGTGATGATCGTCTTCCCCGAGAAGTCTTTTGGCTTCACCGTCGATCTGACCGGCACCTACAAGGCCATGGAAATGGCACGCGAATGCAATGAGAAACTGATGCAGTAACTACTATGACAAAGCCGCCATCAGGCGCGCTTTTTCTCCCTGGTCGTCGGGTCTTGAGATCACGGCGGCCAGATCCTCGAGCGATGCAATAGAGTGACCGGCGCGGAAGCTGTCCACATGCGGCAGCATGGCGGCGACGCCCTGCGCCTTGGGCGCGAACCCGTCCCAGCGCAGCAGCGGGTTAAGCCAGATCAGTCGACGGGCCGACAGGTGCAGGCGTTCGATCTCTTTTTCCAGCAGATCGGGGTCACCCCGTTCCAGCCCGTCTGTGATGAGCAGCACGACGGCCCCCTGCCCCATAACTCGGCGCGACCAGTCTCGGTTGAACTGGTGCAGGCATTCGCCGATGCGCGTGCCGCCCTCCCAATCCTGCGCCTCGGCCCCGGCGGCGGCCAGCGCCGCATCGACGTCGCGCTGATGCAGGTGCCGTGTGATGTTCGTCAGCCGCGTGCCGAAGGTGAACGCATGCACCTTGGCCCAGCCGGCCCCCTTGGCGTTCGAGACCGTGTGCAGGAAGTGCAGGATGATCCGGCTGTACTGGCTCATCGACCCCGAGATGTCACACAGCGCGATCAGGTTGGGCCAGCGCGGTTTCGGTTGGACCAGCGCGATCTCTCGCAGTTCGCCGCCCTGGCGCATGGCCGCGCGCAAGGTGCGCGCCCGGTCGATCCGCCGACCCAGATGGCTGGCTTGACCACGGCGCGAGGCGATCGGGTCCACAGGCAATTGCAACCGTGCCAGAATGCGCTTGGCCTGCGCGGTTTCCGCGGTGCTCATCTGTTCGAAATCCAGCGACCGCAGCCGTTCCTCGGACGAGGCGGTCTGAGTGGCGTCAATCTCGATTTCGCTTTCGCCTTCTTGCTCGACGTCCTTGGAATCGTCCCGTTCGACACCGTCCAGCAGGGCCTCGGCCGCGCGTTTTTCGCCGGCCTCGGCCATGCGTTCCTCCTGAACGCCACGAATGGCCGGCAGCATCATCGACATCATGTGCTCCAGGTATCGCGGGTCGCGCCAGTACAGGCGGAAGATCTGGGCGAATACCGTGCGATGCTCGGGTCGGTTCACGAAACAGGCGTGCAGGGTCCAGTAGAAATCCTGCTTGCGGGTGAAGCCCGCCGCCTGCACCGCGCGGATGGCGTCAACGACGCGGCCGGGGCCGATCGGCAGCCCGGCCTTGCGCAAAGCGCGCGCGAAATGGGTGATGTTCTGCGCCAGTTTCGGATCGGCCGGAATATCCAGTGGAAGCTGTTCGGCCATCGCTAGGCCCCCGGAGTGTTTTGGCGCAACGACGACATCAGACCGGTTCGAGCGTGGATTTGGCCTGATCCAGAATCC
The DNA here is from genome assembly GCF_059613325.1 of Ruegeria sp. BHSA191. Lineage (NCBI taxonomy): Bacteria > Pseudomonadati > Pseudomonadota > Alphaproteobacteria > Rhodobacterales > Roseobacteraceae > Ruegeria > Ruegeria sp. BHSA191. Next base: position 155,539 of record NZ_JBXWSH010000003.1, on the reverse strand, counting down.
GCTTGGCCTCGGAGCCCTGCAATTTCTGGATGTCGTCCTGGTATTTCAGGATCGCGCCCAGCGTGTCGCCGATCACCTCGGGGCTGAGGTTGATCACGTCCAGCGCCAGCAGGCATTTCGCCCAGTCGATGGTCTCGGCCACACCAGGTTTCTTGAACAAGTCCTCGGTGCGCAGCTGCTGCACAAAGGCCACCACTTCGCGGCTCAGCGCCTCGGCGGCCTCGGGCGCGCGGGCGTGCAGGATCTCCAATTCGCGGTCGAAATCGGGGTAATCGACCCAGTGATACAGGCAGCGGCGCTTGAGCGCATCATGCACCTCGCGCGTGCGGTTCGAGGTGACGATGACGATGGGCGGTTCGGGCGCCTTGATCGTGCCGATCTCTGGGATGGTCACCTGGAAATCGCTCAGCGCCTCCAGCAGAAAGGCCTCGAACGGTTCGTCCGTGCGATCCAGCTCGTCGATCAGCAGCACCGGCGGGCCAGCCGGATCGGGCTCCATCGCCTCGAGCAGCGGTCGGCGGATCAGATAGTCGCCGCTGAAAAGTTCCTCCTGCAGACCCTTCCGGTCGGACCCTCCGACCGCCTCGGCGGTGCGGATGGCCACCATCTGCGCGGGAAAGTTCCATTCATAGACGGCCGATGACGCATCCAGCCCTTCATAGCATTGCAGCCGGATCAGGCGGCGGCCAAGTCCAGAGGCGAGGGCCTTGGCGATTTCGGTCTTGCCGACACCAGCCTCGCCCTCAAGAAACAGCGGCCGGCCCAGTTTCAGCGACAGGAACACCACGGTGGCCAGGGCGCGGCCACAGACATAGCCCTGTTCGCCCAGCATCTTCTGAACGGCGTCGATGGTATCTGGCTGGCTCATGTGTCTCTATCTCCCTTGGCACAACAGGTCATGGCTGCCGCTGCGCGTCAAGACCGTGATCTTTCCGGGACTTGCGGCAATCTGGTCGTCTGGCAAGGTTTGTTGTCACTTTCCCGTGCGGCCTACCTGTGCTAGCCCGGCGCCATGACCGATACTCTGACGCTCCGCCGCCCCGATGACTGGCACCTGCATCTGCGCGATGGCGCCATGCTGCAGGCCGTCCTGCCCGAAACCGCCCGCCATTTCGCGCGGGCCATCATCATGCCCAATCTTGTGCCCCCTGTGGTGACCGGCGCTCAGGCCGCGTCGTATCGCGACCGTATCCTGGCTGCCCTGCCCGAAGGCATGAGCTTTGAGCCGTTGATGACCCTGTACCTGACCGAGGATACCGACCCCGACGACATGGCCGCGGCCCATGCAAGCGGTCTGGTCAAGGCGGTCAAGCTGTACCCGGCAGGGGCCACGACCAACTCGGCCTCGGGCGTGCGGGATTTCGACAAGGTGCGCCCCGTGCTGGAACGGATGGCCGAGATCGGCCTGCCGCTCTGCGTGCATGGCGAGGTCACCGATGCCGAGATCGACATCTTCGACCGCGAGGCGGTGTTCATCGACCGCGTTCTGGACCCGATCCGCAAGGCCACGCCGGGCCTGCGCGTGGTGATGGAGCATATCACCACCCGCGACGGAGTGGAGTATGTGCGCGCGAACGAAACCGACCTTGGCGCAACGATCACCGCGCATCACCTGATCATCAACCGCAACCACATTCTTGTGGGCGGGATCAAGCCGCACTACTACTGCCTGCCCGTCGCCAAGCGCGAAGAGCACCGCAAAGCGCTGGTCGATGCCGCGACCTCGGGCGACGAACGGTTCTTTCTGGGGACTGACAGCGCCCCGCATACGGACGCCAACAAAGAGACGTCCTGCGGCTGCGCGGGATGTTTCACCGCCACGAACACCATGTCGCTGGTGGCCGAGGTCTTTGACCGCGCGGGTGCTCTGGACAAGCTGGAAGGGTTTACCTCGGTCAACGGGCCCAGGTTCTACCGGCTGCCCGTCAACGATCAGACCATCACCCTGCAGAAGGGCGAACCGGTCACCTACCCCAACAAGATCGAAACGCGCGATGGCCCGGTCACCGTGTTCGACCCCGGCTTCCCGCTGCACTGGCGCGTGGTCTAAACGACCAGTCGCTTTGCCAGATCCGCTGCGCGCCCTCCGGTGCGCAGCAGCGACCAGATCGCATCCGCTTCGCCCGCGCCGATCAGTTTGGCGGCTTTGCCGCGCACGCGATCCTCGCGGTCGGACAAGGCCATCGGCGCAGCCAGATCGTGGGTCGCCTCGCGCCGCACCCCGTCCCGCCGCAACAGCGCCAAGCGGGCCTCGGTCTCGGACAGCGTTTCATCCGCTTCGACCGTGATCCGGTCGCGCAGGGATTGCAGGCGCGGATCGGCGCAGACTTTTTCCGTGTAACTTTCAGGCAGGGCCGTATCGTATCCCAGCGCCTGCATCGCGATCACCGTCCGATAGGAGAATTTGGCGCCCAGCCCGGTCGTCGGCGCGGTCTGATTGCAGACGCTCATCCAACGGGGATGGGTGCAGATCTTGATCTCGGCCACCTCGGGTTCGGCGATGTCTAGATCGCGCGCCGCCTCGAGCGCGGCGTGCAGCCCGTGGCAGCAGGCGTGGAACTTGTGGCTGACACTTTCGATCAGCCACTCATCCCCAAGTCCCGACAGAGCTGCAGCGGTGTCATCGGCACCGTGATGGGTCGCGCCAAACCCGAACGGGCCGGTCAGGGCGTCGGGATTGGGAACGAACCCCCGCTGCACCAGCAGCGCGGCCTCGACCCCGACCGAAGCCGCCTGCCCCGCATTGTAAGGCTTGCCCATGGTGCCAAACTGCGCCTTGAGGCCCGCCGCCCGGGTCGCGGTCAGCCCCAGAATCCGGCGCATGGCCGCCGGATCGCATCCCAGCAGGCGGGCAGCTGCCACGGCCGCTCCGAACACCCCCGCCGTCGCGGTCTGGTGGAACCCGACCTGATAATGCCCGCGCCCCAGCCAAAGGCCGACACGGATGGACAGCTCCATCCCCACCAAGGCCGATTCCAGCAGATCGACGATGGGTTGGTCCTGCCATTCGGCCACGGCCAGTGCGGCGGGAAACACCGCCACCGAGGGGTGGCCGATGTGGGCGAAATGCGTGTCGTCATAGTCCAGCGCGTGCGAAACCGTGCCATTGACCAAAGCCGCCGCGCGCACCGGCGCGGCCCCGCCGCCGAACAGGGTGGCCTGTCCGGACCCGCCTTCGTCCAGCACCATCCCTCGCAGGATGCGCGAGACCGATTCGTTGACGCCTGCGCGCCCGACCGCCAACCAATCGAGCGCGGACAAAGACGTGACGATCCGAGCCTGCGCAGTCGTGGACACGGGACCCGCGGCGAATTCGGAAAGAGCGCTTGTGAAATCAGTCATGCGGCGCAGTCTAACGTACGCCCGCGCCGGGTAAACCCTCAGCCGTAGAGGCTGGCCGCGCGTTGTTCGAAGGCACGCACGATCCGGTGCATTGCCTCGTTGAAGACCACGCCGATGATGCCTTGCAACACGGCGTTCTTGAACTCGAAATCCACGTGAAAGGACACGTTGCAGCCGCCCTTGGGAGCGTCCTCGAAATGCCAGTCGGATTTCATGTATTTGAACGGGCCGTCCAGGTATTCGGTGTCGATTTTCCTTTGGTCGGGGTATAGCGTCACCCGGCTGCCGAACCGTTCGCGGAACACCTTGAACGAGATCACCAGATCGGCCTCCATCACCTGCGCCTCGCCCGCCGCATAGGTCCTCCGGATCCGCGCGGCTGCACACCAAGGCAGAAACTCGGGGTATTTCGCCACATCCGCGACCAGATCATACACCTGCTGCGCGCTGTATGGGAGGTGGCGAGTTTCCGAATGAGTGGGCATGGCAACCTGGGCATTTGAAACGTGACAATGGCGCGTCATGTCGTATGTTGCGCGCCAAAGATCAAGGGGGCAGCCATGAGCCAGCGCGCATATGTGATAGATGAGATGATCTCGGCCAAGGCCATCGCGGCACGGATCGAGGAATTGTGCCGCGAAATCACTCGCGAATTCGGCGATACCGACAAGCTGGTGGTCGTAGGCCTGCTACGCGGCAGCTTCGTGTTCATCGCCGACCTGGTACGCGAACTGGACCTGCCGATCGAGGTCGATTTTCTTGAGGCGTCCTCCTATGGCGATTCAATGGAAAGCAGCCGGGAAGTGCGCATTCTCAAAGACTTGCGCGGCGCAATTGAAGGACGCGACGTGCTGGTGGTCGAAGATATCGTCGACACGGGGCACACGCTGAACCACGTCACCAACCTGTTGCGCAGCCGCCAGCCAAAACGGCTCAAGTCGATTGCCCTGCTGGACAAACCCAGCCGCCGCGAGGTTGATTTCCGCGCCGATTGGATCGGCTTTGAGATCCCGGACGAATTCGTCGTGGGCTATGGCATCGACTATGCGCAACGCAACCGCAACCTGCCCTTCATCGGCAAGGTCCGCTTTACCCAAGACTGATCCCGCCGCGGATTCGAGGCCCCATGATCCTGCGCCACCTTCTGCGAATGTCCCGCTGGGCGCGCAATCCGCCCTCGGACCAGCGGGTCAAGCTGGTACTGGGTCTAATCGTGTTGTGTCTGCTAATTGCGGTTATCGAATACATGGGCTGGTGGCCCGAATGGGCAACCAGCCAGCCGCGCAAGCTCAGCCCGTGACCGGCGCGTCCAGCACCTGACGGATTGCCGCCAGAAAGATGCCCGCGCCGACAGGTATCAGCGCGTCAGGGAAGTCATAGTCGGGGTTGTGCAGTTGCGGATGGTCAACCCCGGCCCCCAGCCAGAACATGGCGGTTTTCGACCCTTTGGCGAACTGCCCGAAATCCTCCGAAAACCTTTGCGGCAAGGTGGTCAGACGCGGTTGCACCCCGGCCTGTACGCAGGCTTGAGCCAGGATCTGCACGGCCTCCGGGTGGTTGACGCAGGCCTCGAACACGTCGTCATAGGTGATCTCAACACCCAGCCCCTCGTCGGCGGCGGCTTTGCGGACCAGTGCCTCGGCGTGATCGACCAGTTGCGCCATGCGCGCGTCCGAAACGGTGCGCAGCGTCACCCATATCTCGGCCTCGCCGGGCGCCACGCCGAATGTCGGGGCCCCTAGTTGGGCGTGGGTGACGGTGGTCAGCGTGTAATCCTCGGTCAGCTCTCCGCCCGGCCCCAAGGCAGCCAAGGCCGGCATCAACTCGGCCATGGCCGAGGCCGGCGACAGGCCGTCCTGCGGAGCCGCGGCGTGCGAGGTCTTGCCCGTCAGCCGCACCCGCATCCCGCGTGAAGCGCAATTGGCCGGGCCAGAGCACAGTTCGACCGCGCCCAGGTCCAGCCCCGGCAGGTTATGCAGGGAAAACAGGAAATCGGGCTGTATTTCAGCGTATTGCGGGTCGTTCCGAAAATCGCGTGCGCCCTGACCGGTCTCTTCGGCAGGCTGGAAGATCAGCACGACCCGACCGCGCGACACCGGCGTTTGCGCCAGGTCCTGCGCGACGCCCAGAACCATGGCCATATGGCCGTCATGCCCGCACAGATGACCCTTGCCCGGAACCTGCGAGCACCAGGGTTTACCCGGCATCTCCAATATCGGCAGCGCGTCCAGTTCGCAGCGGATGCCCACGGTGGGCCCCGGCTGGCCCGAGTCGAACACGGCCGCGACCCCGTGCCCACCGATCCCGGTCAGAACCCGGCCGCCCACACCACGCAATTGCTCGGCGATGAAGGCGGCCGTTTCAGACTCTTCACCCGAGACCTCGGGCCGTTGGTGCAACGCGTGGCGCAGCGCAGTCAGTTGCGCCAGCGCTTGCGGCGTCACGCCTGCCCCAGCTTTTTCTGTCGCGCTGCTCGCAGGCGCGCGAAATCATCGCCCGCATGGTACGACGAGCGGGTCAGCGGCGTGGCCGAAACCATCAGGAACCCTTTGCCATAGGCGGCTTTTTCATAGGCCGCGAACTCTTCGGGCGTGACAAAGCGGTCCACGCGGTGGTGTTTCGGCGTGGGCTGCAGATACTGGCCGATGGTCAGGAAATCGATGTCGGCGGCGCGCATGTCGTCCATGACCTGGCGCACCTGCTGTTCGTTCTCGCCCAGACCAACCATGATCCCCGACTTGGTGAAGATCGACGGGTCCAATTCCTTGACTCTCTGCAGCAGCCGCAGTGAGTGGAAATAGCGCGCGCCTGGGCGTACCTCGGGGTACAGGCCCGGCACGGTTTCAAGGTTGTGGTTGAACACGTCCGGCTTGGCCGCGACCACGGTTTCCAGAACCGAGGGATCGCATTTCAGGAAATCCGGTGTCAGGATTTCGATCGTTGTTTTGGGGGAGCGGTGACGTACCGCGCGGATGGTCTGAGCGAAATGCTCGGCCCCACCATCGGCCAGATCGTCGCGGTCAACCGAGGTGATGACGACATGGTTCAGGCCCAGCTTTTCCACCGCATGTGCCACCCGGCCCGGTTCGAACGCGTCCAACGCATCGGGGCGACCGGTGGCGATGTTGCAGAAGGTGCAGCCACGGGTGCAGATCTCGCCCATGATCATCATGGTCGCATGGCCCTGGCTCCAGCATTCGCCCACGTTCGGGCATCCGGCCTCTTCGCAGACGGTGACCAGGTTGTTGTCGCGCATAATCCGGCGCGTGTCGGCATAGCCCTTGCCGCCGGGCGCTTTCACCCGAATCCAGCTGGGCTTTTTCGGCTGCGCATTGTCGGGCTTATGCGCCTTTTCCGGGTGACGTTGTTCAGGGATTTTCAGATCGCGCACGGGCCGGTTTCCTGACTTTGGGTCAATTTGGATGGTGCATAACATAAACCGGTCGGATGTATTACGCCAGCCATGCATAGCTGCCATGCGTCAACGTTTTGCAGATGCAGAATGAAAGCGCGATTTTCTAGGAGATCGACGCTGATTTCGACATGTTTTCAGCATACAAGAGGATTTTCGCAAACGCAGCACATCCCGTGTTGAAGCCGGTTTGGAATCGTTTTAACCCACGGGCCGAATTAATGTGAATCACAGGAGATGCCCATGAAAACCGGTGCCAAGCTACCCGACGTGACGTTCCACACCCGCGTGCGCGACGACTCGATCGAAGGGCCCAACCCGTTCCGCTGGGAAGACAAGACCACGGCCGATTACTTCGCAGGCAAGCGGGTCATCCTGTTCTCGCTGCCCGGTGCGTTCACCCCCACCTGCTCGACCTACCAACTGCCTGGGTTCGAGAACAACTACGAGGCGTTCAAGGCCAAGGGCATCGACGAGATCTACTGCATGTCAGTCAATGACAGCTTTGTCATGAACAAATGGGCACAGGATCAGGGGCTGAAGAACGTCAAGGTCATCCCCGACGGGTCGGGCGAGTTCACTCGCAAGATGGGTATGCTGGTCGACAAGGCCAATCTGGGCTTTGGCATGCGGTCGTGGCGCTATGCCGCCATCATCAACGATGGCGTGGTCGAGGCGTGGTTCGAAGAGCCCGGCCTGATGGACAACTGCCCCGAGGACCCCTATGGCGTTTCGTCGCCCGAAAACCTGATGAAGCACCTGGAAAAAGCCCAGCAGCCCGAAATGGCCTGAGGCGTCAACCACCCTCCATGCAAAGGGCTCGCCAAGTGCGGGCCCTTTTTAGTTCCGGGTTTCTGACACGATGCTTTCGCCTACCTGCCGGATCACCTGGGCCAGTTGATCGAACCACACCGCCCCATCCGACGAGTCGCGCCGCACAAGGCCGATCTGCCGAGCGGGCTCCGGGGCGCCGAACCGCAGCAGTTTCAGCCCCGGAACGGCTTTGGTCTCGGAACGCGCCGCTAACTCAGGGATCAGGGTCAGGCCAAACCCCTCGGCCACCAACCGCGACAGCGTGGCCAATGACGATGCGCCCATGTTGATATGGGCGCTGGTCCGGTCCTGACCGCACACCTCAAGCGCCTGATCCGTAAGGCAGTGCCCGTCTTCCAGCAGCATCAGCTGGGCTGCATTCAGGTCGATCGGGCGCAGATCGTCGGGGCTGACGGTCAGGCTGTTCAGGCGTGTCTCGCTGCCAGCCAGCAGAAAGCGATCCTCGAACAGAGGCACCTCGTCCATGCCGCGCGAACCCACCGGCAGGGCCAGCACGGCGGCGTCGATCTCTCCCGCTTTCAGCATCGACAGCAGCCGCTCGGTGCGCGCCTCTCGCACCTGCACGCGCAGGGACACATCCGCTGACCGCAGACCAGCAAGGACACCCGGCAACAGATACGGTGCGACGGTCGGGATCAAACCGACCGACAGACTGCGATGTCCGGTGGAGTTGTCACGCGCAAACCGATCCAACCGTTCGGCCGCGCCCAAAATGCGCCGTGCGTGCTCAAGCGCATCGCGCCCCAACGGCGTCAGCAGAACATCACGGGCGCGCCTTTCAAATAGCGGCCCGCCCATGATGTCTTCCAACGCCCGGATCTGCACCGATAGTGCCGGTTGAGAAACGTGACACACCTGAGCAGCCCGGCCAAAGTTGCGCTGCTCGGCCACAGCGCGGAAGTATTGCAACTGTCTGAGGGTGAAATTCATAACCCCTGACTATCACCTACGACGGCTATCGCAAGCAAAACCAATGAAGTTCGCGGCAGATCACCCGATCCGCCGGTCGCTCTCCGCCTGCATTTCGTAATGCCGCTTAAGCCGCTGGAGCGCGATCCGCAGCACGATCTTGCCCGAGCGCGCCGACCAGCCCATGCGTTTCTCGGCCAGTTCCAACCCTTCCAGATAGCAGCAGCAGCGCAAGGCCACATCGCTTAGCCCCGGCCCCAGATCCGACAACGCGCGGGCCACGCGGTCGCGTGCCTCGGAGGACCCCCGCGCAACCGGCGCATCGCCCTCGAACCCGACGCGCCCGCCGCCGGTCAGGAACCTGTCCCAGTTCTGCGTGACCTGTGGCCCCAACTGAGCCAACTCAAAATCTTCCCGCAGCCGTTCGCCGGCGCGCACCAGACTTTCATCCAGAAACGGCTTTCCATCCCGGTCCCGCCGACGCGCCAAAGCGACCAGAGGGCTTTCGGCGGCAGTGTAGCGGATCCGACGAGCGCGCGGGGCGTGGCTCGGCCGTGCCGCGTTGCGATGCTGAAACGCTGCCGGAGCCTCAGCCATGCCGAATTCCGCCCTTGCCCTAGCTCGGTTTTCCGCATCCGCGATCAACTGACCCAGCGCCGTTCGCCCTGTCGGGGTGATCCGATAGCGGCTGATCCGTCCGGGATTGTCGCACGAGATCCAGTCTTTCAACGCCAGGGCCTGCGCGATCTTGCAATCGACAACGGCGGTCCGGGTCGCGCCGGCCGCTCCGCTGTCGCGCACCACGACGGCTTTGTCCATGTCCTCGGCAACGGCCAGAACAGCGCCGGTTTCACACAGGCGGCGCAGCACACGCAGGGCCTCGCGGTCGAACTCTTCGTCTTCGGCCGCCAATTCGCACGGCGTGGGCTCTTCGTCTGCCTCTTGCCGCCGGCTCTGGTCGGCGAAATGGGTTTGCGCAAGCGATTGCAATGCTGCATCGACCAGCGGATCGTCGCGCCGCATTTCGATGCGTCGGATCTGCCTGAGTATGGTTGACGCGTGGCATCCGGCCGATCGTGCAAGATCCCGGATCGACCGCCCCGCTTCGGTATGGGCCAGATAGCGCTGCGCGCCCTCGGGGACCCAAGTTGGAACGGTGGAAGCCATGATGTTGTCCATTGTTGTACGCCCTCGTCGACAAACCAAACTGCCAGTATCCGCCGTTGGTTAAAGTGTTAACCAAATCTAACTAGGGTTGGTTTCGTTACTCGTTCGTTAACCACCAACGGCGCGAACCAGAATTGATTCAGAATCATAAACAGTGGTGAAACCATCGTTCGGAGAGAGCCCCAGCAAGGCAACACCCGCCTAGGTTGTGCAACAGTGAGGCATCCAACACAGAACAAAGGATTGCCTGATGCAGGACCTGACCTCGATGATCACATCCCTTCGCCGTCCCCGCCTGTTGGCTCGGGCGGCCAAACTGGGGGCACGGGATTACGACCGAAACAGGCATTTGCAGCGTGTGCTGGGTTTTGACGCTCTGCCCGGTTCGGGGGCGGCGCTGATACGGCTGATGGAGTTGGAACGGGAGATGGAGGACCGGCGGCGCATCAACGATCCGGCCTATTCTCTGGTCCGACACCTGGACATCTTGATCGCACTGGCGGGCGAGGCGCAGCTGTATCAGGTCAGCCGCGCCCCGGCCTGTCACTAATCAGGAGAAGGCGTCGGGCATCGACGCTTTCTTTTCTTCGACATAGGCGGTCAGCGCGGCCAGTTTCTCGGGGTCGAGATGCGGTTGCTGGTAATGGGCCAGCAGATGTTCGACCCGGACCGAGGCCAGAGTGCGCGTGTCGCGCGCGCCCTCTTCTTCCCAGGTTTCAAAGGGCTTGTAGTCCAGAAGCTCAGTCTTCCAGAACGCGTCCTTGAAGTTGGCCTGGGTATGGGCACAGCCCAGGTAGTGACCGCCCGGCCCCACCTCGCGGATTGCGTCCATGGCCTGCGCGTTCTCATCATATGCAACGCCCTTGGCCATTGCGTGCAGAACGCCAAGCTGGTCGGCATCCATCACGAATTTCTCGAAATCCGCCACCAGGCCGCCCTCCAGCCAGCCGCAGGCATGCAACATGAAGTTGACGCCCGACAGCAAGCCTGTATTCAGCGAGTTCGCGGTTTCGTATGCGGCCTGCGCGTCCGGCAGTTTCGAGCCGCAGAACGACCCGGCCGAGCGGTAAGGCAGGTTCAAACGACGCGCCAGTTGGCCCGCACCATAAGTGATGAGCGACGCTTCGGGAGTACCGAAGGTTGGCGCGCCCGAGTTCATGTCGATCGACGACACGAAAGCGCCAAAGATGGCAGGCGCGCCGGGACGGATGATCTGGCTGTAGGCCACACCGGCCAGCACCTCGGCCAGCACCTGGGTCAGCGTCCCCGCGACCGAGACCGGCGCCATCGCGCCGCCCACGATGAAGGGCGAGATGATGCAGGCTTGGTTGTTGCGCGCATAGACTTCCAGCGACCCCATCATCACGTCGTCGAAGGTCATCGGCGAGTTGATGTTGGTGAGCGAGGTCATCACGGTGTTTTCCTGCACGAACTCCTTGCCGAACAGAATCTCGCACATCTCAACCGAATCCTGCGCCCGGCTGGGATCGGTCACCGAACCCATGAAGGGTTTGTCGGACAGCGTCATATGCGCCATCAGCATGTCGAGATGCCGCTTGTTCACCGGAATGTCGGTGGGTTCGCAGACGGTGCCACCCGAGTGGTGCAGCCACTTGGACATGTAGGCCAGTTTCACGAACTTGTTGAAATCGTCCATCGTGGCATAGCGGCGCCCGCCTTTGGCATCGCGCACGAAGGGCGGTCCATAGACCGGAGCCAACACCAGGTTGCGCCCGCCGATCACCACCGATTTCTCGGGGTTGCGGGCGTGCTGCGTGAACTGGCTGGGCGCGGTCTTGATCAACTCGCGCGCAAGGCCCCGCGGGATGCGTACCCGTTCCCCGTCCACATCGGCCCCGGCGTCCCGCCAGCGTTCCAGTGCCGCCGGGTTGTCGACGAAATTGACGCCGACTTCTTCCAGCACGGTCTCCGCGTTGGTTTCGATGATCTCCAACGCCTCGTCGTTCAGAACCTCAAAGTTCGGAATGTTGCGCTCGATGTATTTCGCCGTTTCGATCCGAACCGCCGTGCGTTCGGCCCGGCGGGCGGCGCCGCCGCCACCGCGCGCTCTGCGTCGGGTGTTTGCCTCTGCCATCAGATGACCCCGTGTGACTGTTTAGGTTGGTATGTGTGTTACTGGAATCTAGCGCGCCATCAGATGTGATTTCCGGCGCATTGGGGGAAAAAGCGACATGGTGCGTCAGGTCAACCCCTCAAATCTGGCGCATTCGGGGATCACAGGGGTTTCCCAAAGTAGACCTTGTTGCCCTGCGCGGCGACCTCGTTCCAGCCCAGATGCCGGTACATCGCGCAGGTATTCTTCATCATGCGGTGGGTCGTCAGCTTCAAACGGTTGCACCCTGACCTGATGGCCTGGGCTTCCGCCTGGGCCAGCAACTTGCGGGCCACCCCCTGCCCCTGTGCAACCGGCGAAACCGCCAGGTTGAACACCATCATCGCCTGCCCCACGGGCCCGAAGACGATCACACCCAAAATCTCGCCCTGCACCACCGCTAAGATGACCGAATGCCGCGCAATGTCGTCCTCGAGTCCGGCCGCGACATCTGGCAGATCGGGAATCCGCGCCGCCTGGTCCGCATAGGCGGCCCGGATACATGCGCGAATGGAGTCCGTGTCCCCCACAACAGCAGGTCTAAGCGTGATTTCGGTCATTCGGTGCGCTCCGCGTCACTCTTTCCCGCCAAATGACGTCAAGGCGCTTGCACATGCAAGGCTTCCGACCTAAAGGCCGGGTATGACCGAGACATCCCATGACCGCCTTCTGATCATCGACTTCGGCAGCCAGGTGACGCAGCTGATCGCGCGCCGCCTGCGCGAGTTGAACGTCTATTGCGAAATCCACCCCTACCAGAACGTCACGATGGATTTCGTGCGGGACATGGCCCCGCGCGCCATCATCTTTTCGGGCGGACCGGACAGCGTAACCCGCGAAGGTTCGCCGCGTGTTCCGCAAGAGATCTTCGACTATGGCGTTCCGATCCTTGGCATCTGCTATGGCCAGCAGGTCATGATGCACCAGCTGGGCGGCAAGGTCGAAAGCGGCCACGGCACCGCCGAGTTCGGGCGGGCCTTCGTGACGCCGCGCGGCAAGCTCGACCTGCTCGAGAGCTGGTTCACCGATGGCAAAGAACAGGTCTGGATGAGCCACGGCGACCATGTCAGCCAAATCGCACCGGGGTTCGAGGTGTTCGGCACCTCGCCCAACGCGCCCTTTGCGATCACCGCCGATACCAACCGCCATTTCTATGCCGTTCAGTTCCACCCCGAGGTGCACCACACCCCCAAGGGCGCAAAACTGTACGAGAATTTCGTGAAACTGGCCGGTTTCAAGGGCGACTGGACCATGGGCGCCTATCGCGACGAGATGATCCGCAAGATCCGCGAACAGGTCGGCGACAAGAAGGTGATCTGCGGTCTGTCGGGCGGTGTCGACAGCTCGGTCGCGGCGATTCTGATCCACGAAGCGATCGGCGACCAGCTGACCTGCGTTTTCGTCGATCACGGCCTGCTGCGCAAGAACGAGGCGCAGGAAGTCGTCTCGATGTTCCGCGACAACTACAACATCCAACTGATCCACGCGGATGAAAGCGAGCTGTTCCTGGGCGAGCTCGAGGGCGTCTCGGACCCCGAGACGAAGCGCAAGATCATCGGCAAGCTGTTCATCGACGTGTTCCAGAAACACGCCGACACGATCGAGGGCGCCGAGTTTCTGGCCCAGGGCACGCTCTACCCCGATGTCATTGAATCGGTGTCGTTTTCCGGTGGCCCGTCAGTCACGATCAAATCGCATCACAACGTCGGCGGCCTGCCCGAAAAGATGGGCCTGAAGCTGGTCGAGCCGCTGCGCGAGCTGTTCAAGGACGAGGTGCGCGCGCTGGGCCGTGAACTGGGCCTGCCGCCCAGCTTCATCGGCCGCCACCCCTTCCCCGGACCGGGCCTGGCCATCCGTTGCCCGGGCGAGATCACCCGCGAAAAGCTGCAAATCCTGCGCGAGGCCGACGCGATCTATATCGACCAGATCCGCAAACATGGCCTGTATGACGAGATCTGGCAGGCCTTCGTCGCGATCCTTCCGGTGCGCACGGTCGGCGTGATGGGCGACGGGCGCACCTATGACTATGCCTGCGCCTTGCGGGCGGTGACATCTGTCGATGGAATGACGGCCGATTACTACCCGTTCAGCCACGAATTCCTGAGCGAAACCGCCACCCGGATCATCAACGAGGTCAAGGGCATCAACCGCTGCACCTATGACATCACATCCAAGCCTCCTGGCACGATCGAATGGGAATGACACGAAGAGCCGGGCCCTGACCCGGCTTTTTTGTTGTTGTTCCAACCGCCTGTGTCTGGTTCGCTTCTCCGGCGATAGCGCAGGGATTCGGAATGAATGAGAACGCAAGGACGATGGTCAAAACGGCACTGTGGATGACCGGCGCCATCGCGTCGTTTTCCTCTATGGCCGTTGCGGGGCGCGAACTGAGCGCCGTCCACGATACGTTCGAGATCATGATGTACCGCAGCGTCGTCGGTGTGATCGTGGTCGCCACCATTCTGACGCTGACCCAAAAATGGCATCAAGTTTCGACCCGGCGGTTCGGGCTGCATCTTGTTCGTAACACGGTGCATTTCGCGGGCCAGAACCTGTGGTTCTACGCGGTCAGTGTCATTCCTCTAGCGCAGGTTTTCGCGCTGGAATTCACGCAGCCGATCTGGGTCATTCTGCTGTCGCCCCTGTTGCTAGGCGAGCGCCTGACCCCGACACGCGCGCTGTCGGCGGTGATCGGGTTTGTCGGAGTACTGATCGTGACCCGCCCCGGCGCCACCTCGATTTCGCCGGGAGTGATGGCCGCGACAGCCTCGGCTGTTTTCTTTGCGTTGACAACGATTTCGACCAAAAAGCTGACACAGTTTGCCAGCATTGGCTGCATCGTCTTCTGGTTGACCAGCATGCAGGCGGTCATGGGGCTTGCTGCATCGGGTATCGACGGGCAGATCGCGGCGCCGACCCTGCAAACAGCGCCCTTCCTGCTGCTGGTCGGGCTGGCGGGGCTGTTGGCGCATTTCTGCATCACCAACGCGCTGGCCATCGCACCCGCCACCGTAGTGATCCCGTTTGACTTTGCGCGGCTACCGACGATCGCGGTCGTGGGGATGCTGTTGTATCGCGAACCGCTCAACCATTGGACACTGCTGGGAGCTGCCGTGATTTTCGGCGGTATTTTCCTAAACGTCCGAGCCGAAGGCCGTAGCAATTCTGCAACACAACATCAGGGTACACAAAACAACTAACGTTCGGTCATAGGTTGACGTTTTTTTAAACTCCGCGTGAATAGGGTTCATCGAATTTATCGCCACAAACACTCACCACAAAAGTGACGTGGCACCGGATAGTGAAAAGGGAGGAACACATGAAAAAAGCGCTGCTACAAGCGTGCGCGCTTTGCGTCGGAGCGACAGCCGTACATGCAGGCGGTATCGACCGGAGTGGTCAAGGCATCAACGTCATCTTCGAAGAAGGATCGGTGGTCCAGTTCCGCTTGGGTTACACGTCGCCCAGCGTGACCGGAACGATGCTCGGGGTGGACTCGGGAGAGGTGGCCAACAACTTCTTCACGCCCCATCTTGCATATAAGCGTGCGGTCAACGAAAGGTTGGACTTCGCGTTGATCTACGACGAACCGTTTGCCGCGGATGTCTCGTATGGCGCTAGTTATCCGTTGTCGCAGAACCCGATCCCGGGTGGCCGGACCGACGTTCTACGGGCGAAGGCGGATACCGATGCGATCACCGCTCTGTTGCGCTACAAGTTCGACGGCGGATTCAGTGCAATCGGTGGCCTGCGGATTCAACGCCTTAGTGCCAATGTCGCGGTTCCGGCCGCAGCCGGATACGAAGTTGACGCAGATGCCGATACCGCATTGGGTTACGTGGTCGGCGTGGCGTGGGAGAAACCCGAAATCGCCGCGCGTGTCGCACTGACCTACAACTCGAAGATCTCGCATGATCTGTCGCAAACGGAGTCGTTGAACCCGATCCCGGTTCCGCCGATCCCGCCCGGCACGGTCGCAAGCCTAAACAGCACCAGCGAAGTGGTTTCGCCACAGTCGGTCAACCTGGACTTCCAGACCGGTGTTGCACCAAAGACCCTGCTGTTTGGTTCTGTCCGCTGGGCGGACTGGCCGCAGACGGTGTATGACCCGCCGAACTACCCGCCGGCGAACCCACTGGTCGACTATGACGACCCGACCTGGACCTATTCGCTTGGCTTGGGCTACCAGTTCAACGAGCAGTTCTCGGGCGCCGTGACGCTTGGGTATGAATCGTCCACTGACGAGCCTGTATCCAACCTCGGCCCGACCGACGGGTTCTGGAGCATCGGCTTGGGCGGCACCTACTCGATAGAGAAGGCCAAGATATCGGCCGGGGTCCGCTATACGGATCTGGGTGATGCGATCGCCGACGGCGCGGGCCCCGGTGCGCGCGCCACATTCGAAGGCAACAGCGCCTGGAGTGTCGGCTTCCAGATCACCTATGCGCTGAACTGAAGACCGCCAAATGGTTGAAAACATGAACCCCGCCCAAGTGGCGGGGTTTTTCGCATGATCCGGGTCGTTTGCCCGGCTCTGGTGTGGAAAATGCCGGTATGACACGACAAAAAACACTCTCACCCAGCTCCGGGGCCGAACTCTTGCTGCTGGGCCTGATCTGGGGCGGGTCCTTCCTTGCGATTCGAATCGCTCTGGATTCGGTTCCGGTGATCACCGCCGTGTTTCACCGGGTTTTCTGGGCGGCGCTGGCTCTTTGGGCCGTAGTCCTGATCCAGCGGCTGCCCGTGCCGACCAGCTGGCGGGTCTGGCGCGCATTCCTGGTCATGGGGCTGCTGAATAATGCCCTACCCTTCACCCTGATGGCCTGGGGCCAGCTTCATGTGGATACCGGCCTGACCTCAATTCTGAACGCCGCCACGGCCATCTTCGGAGTTCTGGCCGCCGCGATGTTCTTTCCCGACGAGAGGCTTTCGGCGACCCGCCTGATCGGGGTGATCCTCGGATTCGCCGGCGTCTCCATCACGATTGGCATCGGCAGTCTGCTTCGCTTTGACCTGCAGAGCATGGGGCAACTGGCGATTCTGGCCGGCGCGGTATCCTATGCGATGGCAGCGGTCTGGGCGCGGCTTCACCTGTCCGGGTTGCCGCCGCAAGTCTCGGCTGCTGGTATGTTGACCGCCTCTACGGTTTTCATGCTGCCAGTCATGATGGTCGTTGACGGCCCGCCCGTCCTGTTCCTGCCCGCCGAAACGTGGCTGGCCATCGGCTATTTCGCCGTAGTGGCAACGGCCGGCGCCTATTTGCTGTATTACCGCATCCTCGCGGCGGCGGGCAGCGGCAATCTGTTGCTGGTGACGCTCATCATCCCTCCGGTGGCGATCACGCTTGGCGCCCTGGTCCGAAACGAGGCCCTTCCGCCCAACGCCTATCTGGGGTTCGGCGTTCTTGCCTTAGGCTTGACGATCCTCAGTCGATCCGGGCGGCGCGATTGACGCCGCGCGCCCTGCGTTCTAGCTAGGGCAAAACAAGGGACGGCGGAACATGATATACGGCTCGGCACGGGAATGGCGCGAGGCTGCACGAAAGAAGGTGCTGTTTTTCGGGATGTCGGGGCTGGGCAAGACCTATGTCTCGAATATCCTGCGCGAATCCGGCGATTGGTTTCATTACTCGATCGATTACCGGATCGGTACACGCTATATGGGAGAATACATCACCGACAACGCCAAGGCCGAGGCGATGAAGGTGCCGTTTCTGCGCGATCTGCTGCTGACCGATTCCATCTATATCGGCTCGAATATCTCGTTCGAGAATCTGACCCCCGTGTCCGCCTATCTGGGCAAGCCCGGAAACCCGGACCTGGGCGGCCTGCCCATGCCCGAATACCGGCGCCGGCAGGAACAGTTCCGGCTGGCCGAGATCCACGCCCTGCTGGACACCGAATATTTCATCGACCGCGCGCAGCGGTTGTACGGTTATCCGCATTTCATCTGCGATACGGGCGGGTCGATCTGTGAATGGGTCGATCCCGATGACCCGGCGGATCGCGTGCTATCGGAACTGTCGCACCATACGCTGATGATCTGGATCAAGGGCGACGACGCGCACACCGCCGAATTGATCCGTCGCTTTGACAAGGCCCCCAAGCCCATGTCCTACCAGGCCGAATTCCTAACGCGCGTCTGGCGGGACTACCTGGATCGGCACGGCTGCGCCGAGGCTGACGTGAACCCCGATGACTTCATCCGCTGGACCTATGCCCAGGCGCTTGCGCATCGCCAACCGCGGTATCGGGCGATGGCGGAAAACTGGGGCGTGACCGTCACTGCCGACCAGATCGGACAGGTACGCGATGCCGGTGATTTCGACGAGTTGATCGAACGCACCCTTGAGGCCCGCCGGGCCGCATCCTAACTAGAGCCTCTCACCGGACCAACCAGAAGTTTGAGCCATGCCCATCAAGATCCCCTCTGACCTGCCCGCCTTTGACGTCCTGACCAACGAAGGCGTCATGGTCATGGCCGAGGATCAGGCCATGCGGCAGGACATCCGGCCGCTGAAGATCGGGCTGCTGAACCTGATGCCGAAGAAGATCCAGACGGAAAACCAGTTCGCGCGGCTGATCGGGGCAACCCCGCTTCAGATCGAACTGTCGCTGATCCGGATGACCGAACATCAGACCAAGAACACCGCCGCCGAGCACATGGAAGAGTTCTATCGCCCTTTCCAGGAGGTCAAGGACCAGAAATTCGACGGGCTGATCATCACCGGCGCCCCGATCGAACATCTGGATTTCTCCGACGTGACCTATTGGGATGAACTGACTGAGGTGTTCGACTGGACCCAGACCAACGTGCATTCCACATTTGGCGTCTGCTGGGGCGGGATGGCGATGATCTACCACTTCCACGGGGTCCGAAAGCATATGCTTCCAGCCAAGGCTTTCGGCTGTTTCCGGCATCGCAACCTTGCGCCTGCCTCGCCGTTTCTGCGCGGCTTCTCGGATGACTGCGTGATCCCCGTCAGCCGCTGGACCGAGGTGCGACAGGGCGAGATCGACGCCGCCCCCGGCCTGACCACCCTGTTGGGCAGTGACGAGGTCGGCCCCTGCCTGGTCGAGGACCCCGCACACAGGGCTCTGTATATCTTCAACCATTTCGAATACGACAGCGACACACTGAAACAGGAATATGACCGCGACGTCGCCAACGGCACGCCGATCAACGTTCCGATCAACTATTACCCCGACGACGATCCCAGCCGGACTCCGCAGAACCGCTGGCGCAGCCACGCGCATCTTCTGTACGGGAACTGGATCAACGAGATCTACCAGACCACCCCGTTCGACATGAACGAAATTGGCCGTTAAGGCGCTGATACTGTTCACCGCGGCCGCGGCAACGCTGGCGGCCGTGACCCTCTGGCTTGCGGCCCAGCGGGAATCCCGAGCCCTGGCGGACTTCCCGCCCGAGGGGCAAATCCTGGACATCGACGGTATCGCCGTCCATGCGGTGGTCATGGGTCAGGGGCCTGACGTCGTGCTGATACATGGCTCCAGCGGCAACACCCGCGACATGACCTTTGCGCTGGCACCGATACTGGCCAGGTCTTTTCGTGTCATCGTGTTCGACCGACCCGGCCTTGGATATTCGCAAAGCTTCAATCCTGCCGGCGAAACCATCGTCGAACAGGCGGACATCCTGCAAAGGGCCGCGGCCCGGTTGGGGGCTGACAAACCCATCGTCGCGGGGCAAAGCTATGGCGGTTCGGTCGCCCTTGCCTGGGCGGTGACGCGACCGGAAGATATTTTGGCTCTGGTCCTGATCGCCCCGGCAGCGGTGCCATGGGAAACCCCGCTGGATTCGTTCAATGGCGTCTCATCGACGGCCTGGGGCAGCGCAGTGCTCCTGCCTTTGATTACCGCTTTCGTGCCGGAGTGGTATGTCGAAAAAGCGCTGGGTACCGTGTTTGCCCCACAAAAAACGCCTGCAGGCTATGCCCAGCATTTCGGTCCCGGTCTGACATTGCGCCGCGCATCCATGCACGCCAATGCCAAACAGCGCGCCAACTTGCTGGATGAAGTCACGAGACTCGAACCGCGCTATCCTGAAATTTCGGCCCCGACCGAGATCGTCCACGGCACTGCCGATACCACCGTGGGGCTGGACTGGCACTCGCGGCGCCTGCGCGATCGGATACCGGGCGCCGAGTTGATCGAACTGCAGGGCATCGGCCACATGCCACAGGTCGTCGCCGCGTCCGAGGTGGCCGCAGCCATCGAGCGGGCAGCGCACCGTGCCGGTTTGCGTTAGCCCGGCCAGCAAGCCATAGTGACCTGTGAACAGTGTTACGAGGCGCTTCATGACCGGAACCCAAAAAGGGGCAATCAACGACTATTACCGCAAGTCCGCACCCAAAGATGTCCGCGACGCGATCGAGAATGCTGGCCGCGGCGACATCCTGTCTCCAACCTACCCCTACCGACAGAAGATGAAGCGTAAGGACTATGACCGGCAGATGGACGCGCTGCAGATTGAACTGGTCAAGCTGCAGGCCTGGGTCAAGGAAACCGGTCAACGTGTCGCCATCATCTTCGAAGGGCGCGACGCCGCGGGCAAAGGAGGAACCATCAAACGGTTCCGCGAAAATCTCAATCCGCGCGGCGCAAGGGTCGTGGCGCTCAGCAAACCGTCGGATGCCGAACGCAGCCAGTGGTATTTCCAGCGCTACATTCCGCACCTGCCCTCGGCCGGAGAGCTCGTTTTTTTTGACCGCAGCTGGTACAACCGCGGCGTGGTCGAAAACGTCTTTGGCTTTTGCACCCCGGACGATCGAGAGCGCTTCTTTAGACAGCTTCCGGGGTTGGAGGAAGGTCTGGTCAACGACGGCATCCGCCTATTCAAGTTCTGGCTGAACGTTGGTCGGGCCGAACAACTCAGGCGCTTTCTGGACCGCGAAAACGACCCGCTGAAATACTGGAAGCTCAGCCCCATCGACATCGCCGGCCTTGGCAAGTGGGAGGACTACACCCAATCCATCCACGAAACTCTGACCCGATCGCATTTCAACCACTGCCCCTGGACCATCATCCGCGCGGACGACAAAAAGCGCGCCCGGCTGGCCGCGATCCGAACGGTTCTGGCGGGGTTGGACCATGACGAAAAAGATCTCGACACCGTCGGCACCCCAGACCCCCTGATCTGCGGGGGGCCGGAAATCTGGGATGCATGACGACCCGCGCGGCCATGCCGCAGCGGTGGATTCCTGCCGATCGACACCATATACCCATTAGGCAAAAGACAAAAGAAACACAGGCATTCGAGGCCGGTATGACCAAGCGCGGCTATCACCACGGGAACCTCAAGCAGGCGCTGATCGAGGCGGCCCTGTCCCTGATCGAGGAAAAGGGCCCGACCGGCTTTACCCTGTCCGAGGCCGCCAAGACCGCCGGGGTGACGCCGGCCGCTGTCTATCGCCACTATCACGGGCGCGAAGACCTGATCGCCGAGGCCGCGCGCCAGGGCTTCGAGATGTTCGCCGACCTGATGCAACACGCCTATGACAAGGGGCAGCCGTCGGCGCTTGCCGCGTTCGAGGCGACCGGCCGGGCCTATCTGGCCTTTGCCCGCAAGCATCCCGGTCACTACATCGCGATGTTCGAAAGCGGCATATCCCTGAACCGCACGCCCGAGCTGTCGATGGCCGCAAACCGTGCGAAATCCGTGCTTGAACAGGCAGCCGCCGACCTGTCACAACACATCCCACCCGAGAAACGCCCACCCGCCTCGATGTTCAGCGCGCATATCTGGGCCATGAGCCATGGCGTGGTCGAACTCTATGCCCGCAACACGGGCGCGTCCTCGCCCTTCCCGCCCGAGGACCTTCTGGAAAGCGGCATTGGCATCTATCTGCGCGGTCTAGGGCTGGTGCCGCCGGACGAATGATCACGGCATCCGGCTGCACCGGGATACGTTCAGCCGCGAACTGACATTGATCAGATCCATCCGCCCCATGCCCTTGATTTCGACCGCCCCGAGATCGGCGATCTGGAATTCGTCGATCAGGGCGTATTTCATCTCTTCCGGCGCGACGATGTTCATGGGGTTGGCAAAAACCTGAAGCCGCGATGCGATGTTCACCGCCGGCCCGAAGACATCTTAGACGTATTTCTGCACTCCCACGACCGACCCGACCGGCGGACCGATGCCCAGGCCTATGCGCGCCTGACATTTGTGCGGATGGCTTTCATTTCGTCGGTCGAAGAAACGCAGAAACCGCACCGCGCAATGCGCCACCGCCGTTGCGTGATCGGGCGTTGCGTCCGGCATTCCCGACACCGCCAGGTAGGCATCGCCGATCGTCTTGATCCGCTCGCAGCCGAATTGCTCGACGATCCGGTCAAAGGCGGTGAAGATGTCGTTCAGCTCGCTCAACGTGACCGTGGGGTCGGTCCGGGCCGCAAAATCGGTGAACCCGACGAAGTCCAGCATCACCACCGACACCTGATCGAACAGCTGCGGTGTCACCACGCCGAAGGTCTTGAACTCCTCGTAGACGGATCGCGGCATCAGGTTCAGCAGCAACCGCTCGACCCGCTCCTTTGCGCGCTCCAACTCGCGCGTGTTGCGCTCGACCATAGTCGAATAGCTGTCGATCATACTTTCCAGCCCGCGGATGCGGGTGATGTTCTGGCATTCGACCACCAGAATCTGCTCGTCCATCCCGTTGGCCAGCGACACCGAGACGGCGAAAACCGGCGTCCGGCGGTTGCGCTTGATTTTCAGCTCGGCCGAATAGCGCAGTCCTGATTGCTTGACATTATCCAGTTCGCGCCTGTCCAGATCGGGCAGCAGGTCCGGCAAGGTCTGGCCGACGGCCGGCGTTCCGAACCGTTCGGCAAAAGCCCCGTTGTGGAAGATGAGGGTCAGATCCGACCCCCGCAATACGGCAACGCCGACTCCGATGGCCCGCGACAGATGCTCGTTGATGGCCTGGATACTCATGCCGCATTGCGGGCGACGATGATCCCCCCGCTTGCTCTCAATGGCGGCAAGGGCAGCATCCAAATCTTCATCCGACATGCCATGCATCGACAGGGCCTGCCCGAACAATGCCGCCATCGCGCCGAAATCCGAATGACTGATTCCCAGGTGGAGGTGGACCACCTCGATCCGGTCATCGCTGAACGAGGCCGGGCCGCCAACCAACGAGAACACGAACTTAGTCTGGTGGTCGATCAGGCGCGGCATGTCGATGTCTTCGAACTAGTCGCCGATCTCGTCGGACTTCAATGCCATTTCATAAAACGACATCACGATCCAGCTTATCGTTTTGAACACGCCGTATTTTTCAAAAATCGTCTGAGCCACGGCGAGACCTCATACCACCTCGAGCATCCTCGCAGTGCAATCTCATTCCGAGAGTTTTGCAAACTAAATTGAGCACACAGCCGTTTATGCGCACGCAAAACAAGCGAATTTTCAGAGGCACGACCCGGACCGGCCTTAAGAGTTCAGACATCAAGATCGTCCGCGCACGGAACCAGACCGACATAGCCGCCCCGTTTCAAAAGCCGGGACTGTCCGCCTGCCCGCCAGTACAGCTTGCGGCCCGCAGCCTTCAGCTCGCGCGCCACCCGGAACCAGGTCGGCCCCTTGTCCAGCCCGCTGTTGATGCGAACGTCCTGCTCGCGTTCGCTAGTCTTGATGACGGTCTGAGTGTCCAACTGCGACTGAACCGCCTGGACACACACGGCTGGAAAACATTGATACATGGCCCAATCCGGGCGCGGAATGGTCAGAAAGTCATCCAGATGGTCCGAGTATTCTTCGGACCATTCCAGCAGTTTGCGGCATCCTTGCTGCGACACGACATATGCCGCCGCACTGGCAACCATCTCCAATATCTCGCGCACCGCCACGCCACCAATTTCTCTGCTGGGGCCGAAACGGCGCACGCGCGGCCAATAGTCGAGCTTGACGTAGTCGAATTTGTCGGCGTTCTGGACCAGAGATTGAAGGACATCGGCCGTCACATCGGACAGTTGGACATCATCCTCAAATGCGACCACGGCCGGCAGCCCTCTGTCGGCTCCGATTTGCCATATCCTTCGGTGGCTTTCGAAGCACCCGATCTCACTCAGCTTGAGCCCCCACCGGCTGCCGCTGCCGGGCACATAGCGCGCGGAATTCAGCGCCCCCGGCTGGCTGGCATCAGTCGCGCTGAGACGGTGCGCCCCGGCCAACCCGGCTCGCGCGAACTCGGCCTCCATGAAGGCACGGCGTTCCGGTACGCGATCAAGGTTGATGTAATAGATGCTGTCGGCCACCGAGTGGTCAGGCGTATGCACTGGGGTTCCCTTCCTGCTGGACGTACGACCTAGCCCTTAACGTCAATACCTGCCGCTCGTCCAGCGTTCAGGGGTTTGCTTGCAGAAGGCAATATCGCTCCGTTTTCTGCCCAGCACCTTGGCAAAAGCTTGGAATTCAGGAGTTTGCATACTTACAATGGAAGTAGTTCAGCTACACCTCAACAGGGGCTAACCATTGTCCGCAACTCACGAAAATCGTCCGGGATGGGGTATACGCGAAACGGATGGTCGTTTGGTTCATGTCAGCGACGTTCGGAACGGCTCGGATTGCGGATGTCTATGCCCTGCTTGCAAGTCACCCCTGATCGCGCGTCAGGGCAAGCATCGGGTATGGCACTTCGCCCATGCATCAAACGTGAACTGCGAGAGTGCCGGCGCAACTGCACTACATTTAGCCGCAAAACAAGCCCTAAAAGACCTGAAGGGGAAAATTCTCATTCCGGAAGAAATCATTCGCAAGGCAGGCTGGCCCGCCCCAAACGAGTTGGCAAACGGGCCCATCGCGAAACTGAACGAACTAATGACGCATTCCTTTCCTGAACGTATTGCATCGGAGTCCAATGTCCGCGTCGAGCCACAAGACTGGGTACACCAGGGGTTTCGGCCTGATGCGGTTCTGGAGTTGAACGGCGTCCAGTTGTTCATTGAAATTCGTGTCACGCATGAGGTCGATCAACCGAAACGGGAACGAATGCGAAGAATGGGAATTGGCGCCATAGAGATTGACCTCTCGGACGCAGATCGCCACGTCTCACCAAATGTACTAACACGGCTAATAAAGTTACTGGCACCACGCAAGTAGCTGGTCACTGGGCGGACGGAGACTCGGGAGAGATGGGAAAAAGAATTCACGAAGAGATTGAGAGCTGAAGCCTCACGGCTCAACGACATGGTTCCGCGTAAATTGACTCCTAAATTCTACGTCAATGCCTGTCCGCGGAGAAACGAACCAGACTTTGAATCTGTTTATGTCTACAAGTGTTTAGATTGCAAATATTGTGGAGGGCAAATTCCCGACTTCGTGGATACACCACTTTGGAACATGCTTGATGACCGGCTACGGCATTCGGCATAAGCCTCAGTTCTATGTTCTCACAGAGGCAACTCCAGCAATATTCCAACAGAGATGCAAAAGGAATACGTTCGCCAACTCGCACACAACGATTTGGAGCGGGGAGGAGGCCTGACCAAATGTCTTCCCAATGGTTCGGAAAAAGACAAGAAGTTTTGCTCAGATTTCATTTCCGCGCATCCTGACTGCAAAAAGTGTGGTAGGAAGATGGCTCTACGGAAGAACAAAAAAGAACAACTCTTCTGGGGGTGCAGTTTATATCCGCAGTGCAGGGGAATATTCCCATTCGATTCGAACACACCATTGGCGTCGATCGTAAAGTCGCACGAGCAAAAACGACGCGCTGCACTCCGGGAACATGAGAAAATCTGTGCTGAGAAGCCGATTCTGCGAAGACCTCCAGCTGACGATACTTCGCTATCGCATAGAGCGATGCCTTCTTCTCCCCGGCCCGTGAAACGGTAGCAAAATGGATTTCTCAAATTTACAACAGCGGCCTGCGACGCAATCTGACATTCAAGCGTCACGCAAAAACCTCTAGGTTCGGCTCAGAACAGGCATTCCGTGCCAACGCCCCCTTGGGTATCAACGCTATTGACCGAGTTTGCCAAATGTTGCTTTGTCCGCAGACTATTAGTTAGGCGGGTCTTGTCGCAGCATCGAGACCCCACTTCGGGGGTCGGCTCAGGGCCGGAAAATCTAGAGTCGTACTGTCCGGCAAGGGAATGTATTGGCAGCCAAGCTTTGTCTTTACACAACTTGGCATGGCCTGCTTTCGGGGGTGGGGGAATTGGGGGACGAATAGAAATTAGCCCGCCAATATCACAATAATATCAGATGGATGAAGAGAAATAGTGGCGGAGAGACAGGGATTCGAACCCTGGAGACGGTTTCCCGCCTACACACTTTCCAGGCGTGCGCCTTCGACCACTCGGCCACCTCTCCGTGCCGAGGATATTTGGACCAATGAATCAGGATTTGCAAGGCCCGATTGAACGCAAATCACATGCATCTCAGCCGGACGTAAATTTCCGACGTTGTTGATGAACAACCCAACCCATTCTTTGGGCCCGGACACCGAGCCTTCAGGTTTTGACGTCTCCCTCGGACTTGTGGGCACCGTCTGACAATCCATCCGGCGAAGCCTTTCCTTGACTCGGCTCGCACTCGACTTCGGGCGCATTGACACCAGCCCCAGGCGCTCCGACCAATGTCTCGGGATTGCGCAACCAGACATCCCGTTGGGCAAAGGGAATTTCGATCCCCTCCTCGGCGAATCTGCGATTGATTTCGTGGTTCATTTCGGACTTGACCGCCACCACCCAATTCACATCGCGGATGATCGCGCGGATCTCGAAATCAAGCGAGTCTGCCCCGAACCCAACAAAGTAGATGTTGGGCGTCGGGTGCGACAGGACCATCGGATGCTGGTTTGCCACCTCGCGCAGGATCTTCTCCACCTTGGCGGTATCCGTGCCATAGGCCACTCCGACCGGAACGATGACCCGCCCGAT
This sequence comes from Ruegeria sp. BHSA191, assembly GCF_059613325.1. Taxonomy (NCBI): domain Bacteria; kingdom Pseudomonadati; phylum Pseudomonadota; class Alphaproteobacteria; order Rhodobacterales; family Roseobacteraceae; genus Ruegeria; species Ruegeria sp. BHSA191. The sequence continues at coordinate 128,847 of NZ_JBXWSH010000003.1, read as the reverse complement.
GGTGTTGCCGCGGGTATAGTTCGTGACCACCCCGCTGATCAGGTCCGAGTTGGGGATGATGACATCGGTCCGATCAAAGGTCTCGATCCGGGTCGAGCGGACCGAAATATCGCGGACGTATCCGGTCATGCCGTTCACGTCGATCCAGTCGCCCTGCGAGATCGGGCGCTCGATCAACAGAATGATCCCGGAAACGAAGTTCGACACGATGGTCTGCAGGCCGAAACCGATACCGACCGACAACGCCCCGGCCACGATCGCCAACGAAGACATGTCAAAGCCTGCGACCACAATGGCGACCAACGCCGCCACGAAGATACCGACATAGCCCGTTCCGGCCACGACAGCGGCCTGCCCTCCAGCGTCGAGCCCGGTCTTCGGCAGAAGCGATCCGCGCAACGTGCCTTGCAAGAGGCGGGTCAGCATGTAGCCGATCACGAAGACGGCCACGAAAGTCAGGAAATTGGACGGCGAGATTGTCACGCCACCAATGTCGAAGCCCAGCATGATCCGCGACCAGACCTCGATCAGGTCGGTCTCCCGCGCGCCCCAGTACAGCGCAAGGACTGGCAGCGCCAGAACAGCAAGAACGAACCCGACTAGAACCGAGAACAGCGAGTCGCTCGCCCCGTCCTGCTGGCCGGTCAGCCAGCCATATAGCGATGTCACGAAACGCTGGAAGATCACCAGGGCCGCAATCAGAATAAGCGTCTTGACCGCCGGGAAGACAACCGCAACGGCCGCGTTGGTATAACCCAGCGCAGCAAGCAATGGTCCGGTGGCCCCCAACAAAAACATGAGACGCCGAAGAAGCTCGACGATCTGCGCAAATCCCCGGCCCCGCTCCGAAGTCTGTTCTTCGGAATCTCGACCATCACCGCCACCACGGATATGCCGAGCTCGCAATAATAGCAGACCGGTAATCAGAATGATGGGAAAGTTAACCACCGCGCGGGTCGCGTCGGAGATGTTTTCGATCCTACCGAACAACTGCGCCAGTTCGTGCAAAATCAGCATCACGGCTAACAGGTCGATGTAAAGCCGCAGTTTAGCAACCTTGCCTTCCGGCAGGGCCAAGGCACCATCGGCCTCGCTCATCGAAAGTATCTGACGTCCGATCCAGTCGTAGAACAGAATGATCGCGGCCCAATAGGGAACTTCCTGGATCAGCAAAGCGCCGCGAAACCCCGGAACGCCGGTCATCGACACGGCCTGAATGAGAAAAACGACCCCCATCCACGGGAAGATGATCCGAAACAGCGAAACGATGAAGGTCCACACGCCACGCCCCGCACCGCCAAAGCGCCGCAGATAATCGCCGGCCCTCTCTGACCAGCGACGCCCAAACAGCAGCAGTACCAGCGCCAAAATGACCAGCGTCAGGATGGCCGGAGCATCATTGCGCATTCTTTCACGAACGACTGCTGACCGAAGGTTCGCCTTGGTTTCGTTGACCAGGCTGTGCCCGGCCTCGCTGACCGCCTCCCAGGCAGGTACCCAGTACGCGGGATTGAGCGGCGACGGCCCACGCGTCAAAAGCTGCGTACGCTGCCGCTCTCGAATGATCGCGTCAATTTCGCTGATCAATCCATTGGCGCGACTGAAAGCTTCCTCGCTGATGATCCGCGGGATCTTCAGCTTGTTGATCTGACTTTCCAAGTGGGACCGCAGCTGTGCTATCTGCTCTGGTTCCTCCGAGCCATCCTCGGGCGCCGGCCCAAGCGCATTAAGCTGTGCTTCGAGTGTTTTCAAACGATCGGTGTTTGCCGTCCGTGCCTTATTGAAGTCCTCCCTGTAAGCATTTATTTCTGCTCTCAAATTTTCGAATGCGGCATTCGAAGCACGGCGCGCCTCAATGACGTTTTCAGCGCGCTCGGCTGTGCTAAGCCATTTCTTGTAATACTCGCTCTGCGTGTCACTCAGCTGGGCAGATGCACCGCCGACCAGACTCAGCACAAGCACAAAGGCAAGTGCCAGCAGATGTTGCAGGTGCCTGACCATCAGACGTCTTCGAACACGCCGGGGATGCTGCGGGGCGCCTCGGTCATCCACTCGGGGACGGGCAGCTCTTTTTCCCGCAGGAATTCGGGGTTGAACAGTTTGGACTGATAGCGCGTGCCATAGTCGCACAAGACCGTGACGATCGTGTGCCCAGGCCCCATTTCGCGGGCCAGCCGGACCGCGCCGGCGATGTTGATCGCAGTCGAGCCGCCCATCACCAACCCCTCTTCGCGAAGCAGGTTGAACACATAGGGCAGCGCCTCGGTATCGCTGATCTGGTAGGCATGGTCCGGCTTGAACCCTTCCAGATTCTTGGTGATGCGCACCTGCCCGATCCCTTCCGCGATCGAACTGCCCTCCATCGCGATTTCGCCGGTCGTGTAATAGGAATACAGCCCCGCGCCCAGCGGATCGGCCAACCCGATGGTCACGCCCTTGGGCTGCAGCGCCTCGGCCACGCCGGCCAGCGTTCCGCCCGAGCCCACAGCACAGATGAACCCGTCGACCTTGCCTTCGGTCTGCTCCCAGATCTCGGGGCCGGTGGTTTCCACATGGGCCTGACGGTTGGCTACGTTGTCGAACTGGTTGGCCCAGATCGCGCCATTGGGTTCGGTCTTGGCCAGTTTCTCTGCCAGGCGGCGCGAATAGTGGACAAAGTTGTTGGGGTTCCGGTACGGAGCAGCCGGCACCTGAACCAGTTGCGCGCCGGCAAGGCGCAACATGTCCTTTTTTTCTTCCGACTGTGTTTCGGGGATCACGATCACCGTCTTGAACCCCATCGACGCCCCCACCAACGCCAGCCCGATCCCGGTGTTTCCGGCCGTGCCTTCGACGATGGTTCCCCCCGGTTTCAGCTCGCCACGGGCGATGGCATCGCGAATGATGTACAGCGCGGCCCGGTCCTTGACCGACTGACCGGGATTCATGAACTCGGCCTTGCCCAGAATTTCACATCCGGTTTCCTCGCTGACCCGGCGGAGGCGGATCAACGGGGTTTTTCCAACTGCGTCGGCAAGATCTCGTGCTATGCGCATGTCGCCCTCATGTCATTTGGCATCATTGCAGGCATACAGGTGCCCGGCTCCGACGACAAGCGGCGATACTCAGTCGCGCAACCGATCCCGATGGCGCGCCAGCCAATGCGCCACCACCAACAACGGCATGTCCTTGAAGCCGTGGCGGTCGACCTGGCCGATGAACGCGTCATATGGCAGGATCCGGCTGCGGATGTCCTCGCCCTCGGCCGTCACACCGCCATTGGCCGCCGGATCGGTCAGATCGCACAGGCCGACATACAGATGGACGAATTCGGTCGACGACCCGGTCGAGGAATAGGCCCCGCCGGCGTATTCCAGCCGATACGGCGACACCCCCGCCTCCTCCACCGTTTCCCGCAGCGCCGTCTGTTCAGGCGTCTCACCGGGGTCGATCATGCCGGCCACCGGTTCCCAGACCCATGGCTCGGGGTCGTCGATCAGATAGACGGGCGGGCGGAACTGTTCGACCAGCAGAACGCAGTCGCGGACCGGATCATATGGCAGGACGACCACGGCACCGCCCTGCATCAAGGCGCTGCGGTTCAGAACCGGCCCCATCGTGCCGTCATGGCGGCGATGCTGAAGGTCGATCTCGTCGACACCGAAATAGTTGACGTAGGCCCGGTGGTGCCGGTGAACGATCACGTCCTTGCGAATGTCGCGCGGATCTCCGGTACGGCGTTTTCGGGCCGCAAGCCGGGCCCAGGCCCGGGTTCGGATGGCCGGAAAGCTTTCGGCGATGTCGACGGCATCGATCCGGCCGTACCAGCTCATGACCTCGTCAGCGGCCAGCAGGGTCATGGGTCCCCATCGGGCAATCCACTGGTCCAGCGACCATGGCGCACCCGGTGTCCACCGGCCGGCGTCAGGAAAGAACACCTGGGCCGGCACCAGCGTGCCATCGTCGCACTGCACCTTGCAATCGCGCAGATCGAACTCAAACCCGCCCTCGTAGAAGGCCAGCCGGTCCAAGTCCAACGCCTGCAGACCTTGCACAAGCAGCCCCTCGGACGCTTGTCCAGCTTCGGGCACGATCATCGGAAAGGGCTGCCCTTCTGCGCAACGCACGGCGTGGTCGCTCAGGCGGGCCGGCCGAACCGCCAGCGCATCCCCGGACCGGCCCAGCACACGTTCGAGCAGCGGCAAGTGGCGCAGCGTGCCGTAGAAAAACAGATCTGTCATGTTGTCAGGACCTTCAACCAGAGCTCAGTTCCACCGACGCGACGCTTCTTCGGTGAACAGCCCCGACAGGATGGCCCCGAAGGCCAGGGTTGCAATGATTTCCGGATAGATCAGCTCTTGCCCGAACTCGACACCCAGCTGGAAAATCGCAAGCAGCGCTTCGAACGGGCCGTCATACCGGTGGCGCATCGCCAGACGAAACATCTCGTAGGTGCCTTGCACGAAAAGCCCCCAGAAAACCAGCGAAACCACCCCGGTCAGCCCGTTGTTGATCGCGGCCGTCCACCCGTGACCGGCGCGCTTGCCCATGATCACCCAGCCGCACAGAAACCCGAGTATGACGTTGACATAGGTGAAATAGCCATAATCCTTGCCCTCCTCTCCGTTGTCCATGATCATTCCGGATACCAGAAAGGCCACGACCACAAGGCAGATCGCGGCAACCAGGCGTGAGGCGGTGGGCATGTGTCTTTTCCGTGCTTTAGTTCGGTTTTGCTATGGTGATCTGTGTCACATCGCAATTGCCGGTGTCAAAGGCCGCGCCGCAGGCCGTCAAATAATAATTCCACATGCGGCGGAAACGCTCATCAAAGCCCATGGCCGCGATCTGGTCCCATTTTTCGTTGAACGTGTCGTACCAACGGCGCAGCGTCAGGTCATAGCTCGGCCCGAATTCCTTCGATCGCACAACCTGCAGGCCCGCCTGAGCGATCTGCGCGCGCAGAACCGTCGGCGACGGCAGCATGCCGCCCGGAAAGATATATTTCTGGATGAAATCCACACCGTTCTTGTAAACCTCCCAGCGCCGGTCGGCGACAGTGATGATCTGCAAGGTCGCCTGAGCTCCCGGCTTCAGCCGCTCGCGCACGGTTTCAAAATAGACGGGCCAATATTTCTGCCCGACGGCCTCGAACATCTCGATCGAGGCAATGCCGTCGTATTGCCCACGTTCGTCGCGATAGTCCTGCAGCTTGAGCTCGACCCGGTCTGACAACCCCGCTTTTTCAATCCGTTGACGTGCGTACTTTAACTGCTCCTGACTGATCGTTAACCCCGTCACGCGCAGGCCGCGCTGCTTTGCGGCGTATTCAGCGAACCCGCCCCAGCCGCATCCGATCTCAAGCACATGGTCCCCTGGCTTTACACCCATCTCATCGACCATGCTGGCATATTTCGCGATCTGCGCCTTTTCTAGGCTTTCCTGCCCGGTCTCGAACAGGGCGCTGGAATAGGTCATCGTTTCGTCCAGCCAAGCGGCATAGAAATCATTGCCCAGATCATAATGGTACGAAATATTCTTGCGGGCCTGTTTCCGGTGATTGCGCTGCAGCCAGAACCGCAGCTTCTCATAGGCCTGCACCAGAAACTTACCGGTGAAATCGTCGTAGACCGTCTCGGTGCCCAAATGCACCAGATCCATGAAGGAGCGCAGATCGGGCGTGCTCCACCCGCCTTCCAAGTAGGCGTCGGAAAAGCCAAGCTCGCCTTCTCGGATCAGGCGCGCGAACACGTCGGGGTCATGAATGTCCACTCGCGCAACCGGTCCGGGTTTGGCGCCTTCGCTGCGAAACACGCGCCCGTCGGGCAAGCTGATATCCAGCCGGCCGGACTCCATCTTTCCGAGCATCTTGAAGACTTGGGCAAAATATCTGGGCAGGTTTTTCTGCCCCTCGGTGGTGGTCAAGATCATCCGCGCTCCCCTTTGCGGTATTCGGGTCAGGCTAGGTCGCGAAAGCGTTTCTGGCAAGTTTTCAGTTCCTTACTGGTTTTTTTGGCCTTCATACGCGGCCAACGCGCGTTCGCGGCCGACCTTCAGATCGACGACCGGCCGCGGATAGGCGTCGTTGGGACTCAGGTTCCACGACCGGGGAATGGCTTCGAAATATGACAGGGCGGTCTCCGGCGGGGCGCTCTGACCCTCGGCCACCCAACGCCGCACATAGGCGCCTTTTGGGTCGAACTTCTCGGCCTGGGACTGCGGGTTGAAAATACGGAAGAAGGGCGCGGCGTCCGGCCCTGAACCCGCCACCCATTGCCAGCCCATCGCGTTCGAGGCGGCATCCCAATCGACCAGGCAGTCGGCAAACCAGTCCATCCCGATTTTCCAATGCGTCATCAGGTGCTTGGTCAGATAACTTGCCACAATCATCCGCGCCCGGTTGTGCATCCGCCCTGTCACATACATCTCGCGCAGCCCGGCATCGACGATCGGTATGCCCGTGCGCGCAGTCATCCAGGCCCGAACCTCGGGCGTCTCGATGTCCTCGTTCCAGGGAAAGCCGTCCCATTCCGGTCTCCAGTTCCGCGTCAGCAGATGCGGCGTGTGGTACATCAGGTGATAGGCGAACTCGCGCCAGACCAGTTGCCGCAGAAAGGCGTCAGCGCCGGTCGAGCCGATCAGGGCCGCGCCCTTCACCCTGTGCCAGACCGTTCGGGGGCCGATTTCGCCCAGCGCAAGGTATTCGGACAGGTGCGATGTTCCGTCATCCGCCAAAGCGTCGCGCTGCGCCGGATAAGCGTCCAGCCGCTCCATGAAGGCGTCAAGCCGCGCCTCGGCGGCTGTCTCTCCGGCCTGTACATGCTGCCCGACGATCCCGGCGCCCCGCCGCATGGCGTGCCCGAGGCCCCAATCGTCCAGCTGTTCGGACGCGGGCCAGTCTGACGGCGCAGCCAGCCGCTCGGGGGCCGGATCCGGCGAGGGGACGTCCCGCTGCGCCACCCCGCGCCACATCGGTGTGAATACCCGAAAGGGCTTCCCGGTCTTGGTGGCCACTGTCCACGGCTCGAACAGAAGGTGCCCCGGAAAGGATTTTGCGGTCAGGCCCAATTCCGTCAGCGCCGATTTGATACCCGTGTCCCGCGCGATCGCGTCCGGGTCATAGGCCCGAGACCAATAGACCTCGCGCGCGCCCGTCTCGCCAATGAGAGCCTTCAGCGCGTCCAGTGGGGCCCCGCTGCGCAGGACAAGCTTGCTGCCCTTGTGTTCAAGGTTTCGCGCCAAGGCCGCCAGCCCCTGACCCAGCCGCCATTTGGGCGCCGCCCCTAGGCCCGCCACCAGTGAATCGCGAATGAACACCGGTATGATCGGCCGCCCAGACCGTACCGCGGCGCTTAGCGCCGGATGGTCCGACAGGCGCAGATCCTGCCGGAACCAGATGAGAATAGGTGACTGTTTGCTGTCCATGCTCGCCCTGTTTTTCCTTGTCTACGCTGCAACGAGCGTAGCGGATCACAAAACGCGATCAAACGCTTGAAGCAATTGGTCAATCTCGTCGCGCGAGGTGTAGTGGGTGAAGCTGACGCGCAGAACGCCCTGCCCCAGATCGACCCCCAGCGCGGTCAGAGGCCGCACCGCGTAGAAATCTCCGCCGCCCGCCATGATGCCGTGTTGCGCCAGTTCGGCGGCGACCTCCTCGGCGTTGCGGTTCAGCGCCAGCGCCACGGTCGGCGCGCGCTGTTCCGCCTTGTCCGGGCCGATCAGGCGCACCGCGTTTCGGTCCTTGACCGCATCCAGCACCGGTTGCAATAGCGCAATTTCATGCGCACGCATCAGGTCATGCACGAACTGGCCGCGTTCGCCCGCGCCCGAAGCCGGGCCACCATGATGGTCGCACAGCAGATCGACATAATCCGCCATGCCTGCGCTGGCGGCCACCTGCGCATGATCCGGCCCAGCCGGGGTGAACCGCTTGTACAAAACGTCACCATTGAAGTAGTGGGCCTGGTTGGGCAGCAGCTCGCCCAGCGCGCGCCGGATCACCATGCAACCCTGGTGCGGTCCATAGGTCTTGTAGGCCGAGAACAGATAGATATCCGGCCCCAACTCGCCCACGTTGGGGAACCCGTGCGGGGCATAGGAAACGCCGTCGACACACACGAAGGCCCCGGCGGCGTGGGCGATGGCGGTGATCTCGGTCACCGGGTTGATCTCGGCCACCACGTTCGAGCAATGCGGAAAACAGACCAGCCGCACCTTGTCGTCCAGCAGGTTTTCCAGATCGGCCGGGTTCAGCGCGCCGGTCTCGGGGTCGATCTGCCATTCACGGATCTCGATCCCGTCCTCGGCCAGACGCCGCCAGGGGCCGGAATTGGCCTCGTGATCCTGGTTGGTGACCACGATTGCCTCGCCCGGCTTCATCCATTGCCGAAACGCCTGCGCCAGCACATAAGTGTTTTGCGTGGTCGAAGGACCAAAGCTGAGCTCGTCAGTGTCAACGCCCAACAGGGCCGCCATGCGCATACGCGCCTCGTCCATCTCCTCGCCCGCCAGACGGCTGGCCTCATACGGGGCATAGGGCTGCACCTTGCGCTGGGTGTAGAACCGCGTCAGCCGGTCCAGCACCGGCTTGCAGGTATAGGACCCGCCCGCATTCTCGAAAAAAGCCTGTCCCTGCAGGCTCGGCTCGGCAAAGGCCGGAAACTGCGCCCGCACGAAATCGATATCCAGAGTGCCCATCACACTGTCCTTCCCTTGTCATGCACGATGGTTCCAGAGGTCTGCCCGCGCATGACACCGGACATCTCCGACAACATGGCAGGTCTTCCAGCCAGCCACGGGCGGCCGCGGCAGTTCGAATGCGCACACCGAACGGCGACAGTTAGCCTTGGCCAGTCACACGGGTCAAGGTGTGTGTCCCCGTGGCGGCCACACGCGACCGACACTAAAAAAGGGCCCCGGATCGCCCGAGACCCTATCAGCTCAGACCATGAACCGCGTCACTTGCGGCGGCGTTCGTTCACCAGTCCGATGAAGATCGACACGCACATCAGAACCAGCACGATCGCAAAGGGGAACCCGGTTGCGATGGCCGCGGCCTGCAGGGCGCCCAATCCGCCGCCCAGCAGCAGAACGATTGCGATGGCGCCTTCCAGAACGCACCAGAACACGCGCTGCGCGGTCGGAGCGTCGGTCTTGCCGCCGGCGGTGATCGTGTCGATCACCAGCGAGCCGGAATCCGAACTGGTCACGAAGAACACGACCACCAGAACGATACCGACGAAAGACAGAAGGCCGGCCATCGGGAAGGCTTCGAACATCTTGAACATCTTCAGCTCCAGCGCCGCATCCGTCAGGGCCTGACCGCTGCCCGACATCACCTGATCCAGTGCCGCGCCGCCGAACACGCTCATCCACAGCGCACCGACAAGGGTCGGGATCAGGATCACGCAGGTCACGAATTCGCGGATGGTGCGCCCGCGCGAGATGCGTGCGATGAACATGCCCACGAAGGGCGACCACGAGATCCACCAGGCCCAATAGAAAGCCGTCCAGCCTTGCATGAAATTGGTGTCCTCACGCCCGATCCAGTTCGACAGCGCCGGCAGCGCTTCGACATAGGCAATCATGCTGTCGAAGAATCCCGTCAGGATGACCATCGTGGGACCCACGACCAAAACCAGCAACAGCAGAAGGGCGGCCAGGATCATGTTGGCCTCGGACAGGCGCTTGACCCCCTTGTCCAGACCCGCGACGACGGAAACCAGCGCAAAGGCGGTGATCAAGACGATCAGAAACACCTTCATCCCGTCGCTCACCGGAACGCCGAAAAGATAGTTCAGCCCCGCCAGCGCCTGCGTCGCCCCCAACCCCAGCGACGTCGCTAGCCCGAAAATCGTGGCAAACACCGCCAGAACGTCGATGACATGGCCCAGCGGACCCCAGGTCGCCTCGCCGAACAGCGGGTAGAAGACCGACCGCATTGTCAGGGGCAGCCCGCGGTTGAAGCTAAAGAAGGCCAGCGCCAGCGCGACGATCGCATATACGGCCCAGGGGTGCATCCCCCAGTGAAAGATCGTGGCGGCCATAGCCAGTTCACGCGATGCCTCAGGGTCGTTCAACGCGGCGCCCAGCGGCGCCCAGTCGGTGCGCGCGCCGTCCTCTCCCACGGCCATACCGCCCAGCGACGACCCGTAATGCGAGATCGGCTCGGCCACGCCCCAGAACACCAGCCCGATGCCCATGCCTGCGGCGAACAGCATCGAAAACCAGCCGGCATAGCTGTAATCGGGCCGTGCGTCCTGGCCACCCAGTCGGATCGACCCATAGGGCGTAACGATCAGCAGCAGCGAAAACACCACGAAGATGTTGGCCGCAACCATGAACACCCAGTCGAACCGGTTGGTCAGCGCGGGGCGCAACCAGCCGAAGAAATCGGCAGCCTGCTCGCGGAAAACCAACGAAAAGAAGACGAAGGCGATGATGGTCAGGCCAGACACGGCAAAAACCGGATTGTGAATATCCAGCCCCATGACCTGGATATTGTCCTGGCCGACCTCGTAGTCGGCATCTGAATTGTCGGACATTCTCTCTCCTCTCACTGTAATGCGCTTTTGATCAGGGAAAGATCGCTTTTTCGGTCAGCCGCCAGAGACTTTCCGGCGGGCAAAAGCGACACGCATACCGGTCACACCGAGCATTTTCAGCGGACCGGAAGGCGTTGGGTTACCTAACGTCCGAACCGAGTCGGGCGCCAGGCAAACTAATGTGGGCTGTTCGGTCGGACCTTTGGCTAGCCTTGAACCTTGGTATAGGTCCCCTCGCCTGCCAGAATTCCGCGGAACCCGCCGGGCTCGTCCAACCCGAATACGATCAGCGGCAGATTGTTGTCGCGCGCCAGAGCGATGGCCGAAGCATCCATGACCTTCAACCGCTTGGCCAGCACGTCGTCATAGGTGACCGAGTCATAGCGCACCGCGTCGGGATGCGCCTTGGGGTCCTTGTCATAGACGCCGTCGACGCCGTTCTTGCCCATGAAGATCGCCTCGCAGGCCATTTCGTTGGCGCGCAGCGTCGCTGCGGTATCGGTGGTGAAATACGGGTTGCCGGTGCCGGCGGCAAAGATGCAGACCCGTTTCTTTTCCAGGTGCCGCACCGCGCGGCGTCGGATGTAGGGTTCGCACACCTCGTCCATCCGAATGGCCGAGATCACCCGCGTGAACACACCCAGCCCCTCGAGCGCGGACTGCATCGCCAGCGCGTTCATCACAGTGGCCAGCATGCCCATGTAATCGGCCGTCGTCCGTTCCATCCCCTGGGCCGAGCCCGACAGGCCGCGAAAGATGTTGCCGCCGCCGATAACCATGCAGATCTCGACGCCCAGGTCATGAACCGACTTCACCTCTTGCGCGATCCGCTGCACGGTGGGCGGATGCAGGCCAAAGCCCTGGTCGCCCATCAACGCCTCGCCCGAGATCTTCAGCATCACGCGATTGTAGGTTGTCTTTGGGGTTTCTTCGGTTGTGGTGGCGGGAGAAAGGGTCATGTTGCGCTCCGGGGTGGCACGGGTTTGTTTTCCGGCGCAAAATGAAGCAAAACCCCCGCGGGTTCAATGCGGATGGTCGGACAATGGCGCAATCGGACAGGACAGGAAACGCAACGACCGCGATCGCGGACCGGCTCCCCCCCGTTCCCGAGGGTAAACCGGTTCTGATCGCGGGCCCCACGGCGTCGGGGAAATCGGCGCTGGCGCTGGCCGTGGCCGAAAGGTTCGGAGGGGTCATCGTCAATGCCGATGCCAGCCAGGTCTATGACTGCTGGCGGGTCATCTCGGCCCGCCCGTCGGCCGAAGAGGAAGCCCGGGCGCCGCACGCCCTTTATGGGCATGTGCCCTACGATGAAACCTATTCGGCCGGGCAATGGCTGCGCGAGGTTACCCCGTTGTTGTCGGGCGACCTGCGTCCGATCATCGTCGGCGGAACGGGGCTGTACTTCAAGACGCTGACCGAAGGCATGGCCGAAATTCCGCCGACCCCTGCCGCGATCCGCACGCAGGCTGACGCGATGCCCCTGCCCGACTTGCTGGCCGAGGTGGACCCGCGCACGCGCGCACGCCTCGACACCCACAATCGCGCGCGCGTGCAAAGGGCTTGGGAAGTCGAACGCGCCACCGGTCGCAGCCTGGCCGATTGGCAGGCCGAAACGCCGCCGCCGGTGCTTCGGCTGAATCAGGCCGTACCGATCGTGGTCGATGTCGATAAAGCCTGGCTGCTGGATCGGATCAACCGGCGGTTCGACCAGATGCTGGCCACCGGCGCCCTAGACGAGGTGGCGGCGATGCGGGACCGGTACGACCCGTCGCTTCCATCCTGCAAAGCAATCGGTGTTCCCGAACTGATGGCCTACGTGACGGGCGACCTCACACTGGACCAGGCCCGCGAGAAAGCGACGATTGCGACACGGCAATACGCTAAACGTCAGCGGACCTGGTGCCGGTCGCGCATGAAGGACTGGCATAAAGTCGACCTGAGCGACTGAGACAACCCGGCGCCGGCCCCTATCACCAGTCTATTTTCATTTCTTTTCATTGCCTTAAGCCGAATTATCACCCTTTGGCCCGCACTAAACAGAATCACCCGGGTGATTTTGGGTGTCACTCTTGGACTTGCCCGGCAGAGTGTGGCGGGGCAACCGGTGTCTTTGCTCTGAAATGTCGTTTTTGAACATCTGATGACGATTTCGAACATTGACCTTGATCGGATTCTGGTGCCGAATGTTCGCATGGGGATGATCTGCGCTCAGAAAAATTCACGGAAACGCCGCAAACGGCTCAGTACGAATGCGACGGTTTCCAGAAACGAAAAAACAAATCTCACAGGGAGACTTTCATGGAAATCAAGACATTGACCGGCGCACCGGTACACTGGGCGGCGGACATGCACGCCCGGGAATACCAGGAAGGCAAGCTGAGCCGCCGCGAGTTTCTGACGCGCACGACCAGCCTCGGCGTCACTGCTGCTGCAGCCTACGGCATGATCGGGCTGTCCGCCCCGGCCAAGGCGGCCGGTGAGGACGCCAAGCAGATGGGCGGCACGCTGCGCGTTCAGATGGAGGTGCGCGCCCTCAAGGATCCGCGCACCTATGACTGGTCGCAGATCGCGAATGTCACCCGCGGCACGTTGGAATACCTGGTCGAGTACAACTCGGACGGCACTTTCCGCGGCATGTTGCTGGAGGGCTGGGAAGTCAACGACGACGCCACCGAGTACACGCTGAAGGTCCGCAAGGGCGTCAAGTGGAACAACGGTGACGATTTCACTGCCGACGACGTCGCCCGCAACATCGCGCGCTGGTGTGACAAGAGCTCGGAAACCAACTCGATGGCCGGCCGTTTCGCCACGCTGATCGACGCAGATACCGGTCAGGCGATCGAAGGTGCGATCGAGGTGGTGGATTCGCACACCGTCAAGCTGAACTTGCCGAATTCGGACATCTCGCTGATCCCGGGCATGGCGGACTACCCGGCCGCAATCATCCACAGCTCGTTCAGCGAGACGGACCTGACCAACAACGTGGGCACCGGCCCCTACCTGATCGAGAGCCTCGAAGTCGGCGTAAAGGCCGTGCTGGTGCGCAACGAAAACCACACTTGGTGGGGCGAGGACGTGTTCGGCCGCCCAGCGCTGGACCGTATCGAGTATATCGACTACGGCACCGATCCGTCGGCCTGGCTGGCGGCGCTGGAATCCGACGAAGTCGACATGCTGTACGAATCGGTCGGTGAATTCATCGATGTGATGGACGGCCTCGGCTATGTCAAATCCGAGGTTGTCACGATGAACACCATCGTGATCCGCCCGAACCAGCTTGCGGAAGTGGACGGCAAGAAGGTCTATGCCGACAAACGTGTGCGTCAGGCGTTGCAGATGGCCGTGGACAACTCGGTCTGCCTCGAGCTTGGCTACGGTGGTCGCGGCTCGCCCGCGGAAAACCACCACGTTGGTCCGATCCACCCGGATTACTACGAACTGCCGCCGCAAAAAGTTGACCCGGAAGGCGCGCGCAAGCTGATGGAAGAGGCCGGCATGGCCGATTTCGAGCACGAGTTGATCTCGATCGACGACGACTGGCGCCGCAACACCACCGATGCGGTCGCAGCCCAGCTGCGCGACGCCGGCATCAAGGTCAAGCGGACTGTTCTGCCCGGCAACACCTTCTGGAACGACTGGGCGAAATACCCGTTCAGCTCGACCAACTGGAACCACCGTCCGCTTGGCGTGCAGATCTGGGCGCTGGCCTATCGCAGCGGAGAGGCCTGGAACGAATTCGGCTGGGCGAACCCCGAGTTCGACGCCCTGCTGACCGAGGCCCTGGCCATTGCCGATGCCGACAAGCGCCGCGAAATCGTGGCCAAGGGCGAAGCGATGATCCAGGAGGAAGGCGTTACCATCCAACCCTACTGGCGGTCGCTGTATCGCCACATGAAGGAAGGTCTGGTGGGTACCGACATGCATGTGTCGTTCGAACACCATCACTACAAATGGGGTTGGGCGGCCTGAGCCCGACCTGAACCCTGCTGGGGCGCCCGAATGCGGGCGCCCCTTTCCAGCCGCAGACACACCGACACGGGGTCGGAACGTCCGAGGCCAGGCAATGGTCCACTGATCTGCGGAAAACCCGAACAACAGGGGCCAACATGGGACTCTTCATCCTCCGACGATTGGGCGTGATGCTGCTGACGGCGCTGTGCCTGACCTTCGTGGTCTTCTTCCTCACGAACCTCTATCCGAACCTGGAAAAACTGGCCAAGACCCAGGGTAACCAGCGCATGTCGGACGAACAGGTCGTCTCATGGCTGGAAAATCGTGGCTATATGCAACCCACGCTGGTCAAGTACGGCCAGTGGCTTGGGGTGATCCCGGGATTCACGAACACTTTGGATGACGGGCAATTCGTGGGCACCTGCGCCCGCCCCGGATCGACCCCGGACACGACCCCCCGCTATTGCGGCGTTCTTCAGGGCGACTGGGGGTATTCGACCGTGTTCAAGGAAGAGGTGGGGACGATTGTCGCCAAACGCCTGGGCAACACCGGGTACCTGATGTTCTGGGTGCTGCTGCTGATGGTGCCAACCGCGCTGCTGGTGGGCGTTCTGGCCGGCATGCGCGAAGGGTCAGCGCTGGACCGGTCGCTGTCCACCTTCTCGATCATCACCACGGCCACGCCGGAATATGTTTCGGGCGTGATCTTCATCGCCATCTTCACCTCGTCCACCGTGGGTCTGAAATGGTTCAAGGGCACGGCCACGCAGGCCATGGACAACCCGACATTCGAGAATTTCTTTCTGCCGGTGCTGACCATCGCCCTGTACGGAATGGGGTATATCGCGCGGATGACCCGCGCCTCGATGACCGAGGTGATGACGGCGCAGTACATCCGCACCGCGCGGCTCAAGGGTGTATCCTTTTCCAACATCGTCCTGAAACACGCGCTGCGCAACGCGCTGATCGCGCCCTTCACGGTCATCATGCTGCAGTTCCCGTGGTTGCTGAACGGCGTCGTGATCGTCGAGACCCTGTTCAACTACAAGGGCTTTGGCTGGGCGCTGGTGCAGGCCGCGGGCAACAACGACATCCAGCTGCTGCTGGCGATCTCGGTCGTGTCGGTCTTCGTGGTTCTGGTGACGCAGCTGATCTCGGATATCGGCTATGTCTACCTCAACCCACGCATCCGCATTTCATAAAGGAGGATAGACCATGGAACCTCTGAGCTGGACTGGCTCTATCGCCTTTCTGAACCCGATCCTGACAATCGCTCTGGTTGCACTGGCCGTCTCGGTCCTGGCCTGGATCCTGGCCAGTATCGTGCTGCCTGAACCCCAGGTGACCGTGAACGCGGATGGCACCGTCAGTTCTGGTGGCGGGCTGCGCAGCCTGGTCGAAACCGCGCTGTGGTATTCCTTCCTGGCCAGCATCGCGACGGTCGTCGCTTATCTGCTGCTGGGCGTATTCCTGGGAACCGGAGCCGGCATCGTCGGCGCCGTCGCGCAGCAGTTCCTGCCGGTCTGGGTGTCGCTGATCATCCTGTTCGCGATGTCGGTCGCCTTCAAGCGGCGGCTGGGCCTGTATGGCAAGCTGTTCGACAGCCCGATCGGCATGATTGGCTTTGCCCTGGTCATGTTCTGGGTGTTCACCGGCATTTTCGGCGCGCTCGACCTGATCGTGACCCATGACCCGCTGGTGCAGTTGTCGGGGATGAAGAACAAGGTGCCCGGCACCCCCCTGCCCAACCCCGAGGAAGGGCAGTTCGCCTGGTACCTTCTGGGCGGCGACAACCTGGCCCGCGATGTGTTCAGCCGCATGGTCAAGGGCGCGTGGATCGTCGTGCAGATCGCGCCGCTGGCCACGATGTTCGCCTTCATGGTCGGCATCACGCTGGGCCTGCCGGCGGGGTACTATGGCGGACGCCTGGATACGTTCCTGTCGTTCCTCGCCAACCTGATCCTGGCCTTTCCGGTAATCCTGCTGTTCTATCTGCTGGTAACCCCGGAAATCGTGGCGACCGGCGTGCCGAACTATATGGCCGCTGTGCTGTTCATCTTTCCGATCTTGTTCATCGCGGTGCTCCTGAACTCGCGCTACTATACCCGCCCGAACTTTCGAACGCCTCTGCTGATCGGGGTGCTGGGGATCGCGATCTGGCTGTACCTGTCACTGATTTCGACCGGAGGCCACGTCATCAACACTGACGCCTACAGCATCTGGGGGTTGCCGACCTATCTGGATCTGTTCGACATTCCGGGCGGGATATTGGTCGTGTTCGTATCGGTTGTCTTCGTCAACTCGCCCACGGTGTTCCGCATCGTGCGCGGCCTGGCCATGGACATCAAAACGCGCGACTATGTGGCGGCCGCCCAGACGCGCGGCGAAGGTCCCTGGTACATCATGCTGTGGGAAATCCTGCCCAATGCGCGCGGGCCGCTGATCGTCGATTTCTGCCTGCGCATCGGCTATACGACCATCCTGTTG
Organism: Ruegeria sp. BHSA191; assembly: GCF_059613325.1. NCBI lineage: Bacteria > Pseudomonadati > Pseudomonadota > Alphaproteobacteria > Rhodobacterales > Roseobacteraceae > Ruegeria > Ruegeria sp. BHSA191. The sequence continues at coordinate 111,883 of NZ_JBXWSH010000003.1, read as the reverse complement.
GGAACCCTGGGGTTCTTTGGGCTGGGCCTGCCGCCGGAAAGCCCGGATTGGGGGTCAACCATCAACGAAGGGCGCAAGCTGCTGTCGATCTATCTGCACCCGGCCCTGCCGCCGGCGTTGGCGCTGTTGTCGCTGGTTCTGGGCTTGAACCTGCTGGCGGACGGCCTGCGCGAGGAAAGCCTGAAGGACTGACGTGAACGCAGCCGGGGGGCCAGCCCCCCCCGGACCCCCCGGGATATTTTGAGCCAGATGAAGGGGAAACCGGACTTTGGCGAGGAGCGAAGAAATGAGCAAACTTGCAGATCATGACGGGCCAATCCTGGAAATCGAAAAACTGTCGATTTCATTCTTTACCCGCCTACGGGAAATTCCGGCCGTGATGGATTTTTCGGTTTCCGTGATGCCCGGCGAGGCGGTGGGGCTGGTCGGGGAATCCGGCTGCGGCAAGTCGACCGTTGCTCTGGGCGTGATGCAGGATCTAGGCAAGAACGGCCGTATCGTCGGAGGCACCATCAAGTTCAAGGGCCGCGATCTGAGCGAGATGAGTGCCGAGGAGTTGCGCGACATCCGCGGCAACGAGATTGCGATGATCTATCAGGAGCCGATGGCTTCGCTGAACCCGGCGATGAAGATCGGCAAGCAGCTGATGGAAGTACCGATGATCCACGAAGGGGTCAGCAAGGAAGAGGCCTATGCCCGCGCGCTGGAAGTGGTGACCGACGTGCGCCTGCCCGACCCCGAACGGATGCTGAACAGCTTTCCGCATCAATTGTCGGGGGGGCAGCAGCAGCGCATCGTGATCGCGATGGCGCTGATGTCGAAACCGGCACTGCTGATCCTCGACGAACCGACAACCGCGCTGGACGTGACCGTTGAGGCCGCCGTGGTGGAACTGGTCAAGGATCTTGGCAAGAAATACGGCACCTCGATGCTGTTCATTTCGCACAATCTGGGCCTGGTGCTGGAGACCTGCGACCGTTTGTGCGTGATGTATTCCGGCGAGGCGGTCGAACGGGGCTCGATCCATGACGTGTTCGACGAGATGCAGCACCCCTATACGCAGGCCTTGTTCCGCTCGATCCCCCTGCCCGGCGCGGACAAGAACGCGCGCCCGCTGGTCGCGATTCCGGGCAATTTCCCCTTGCCGCATGAACGTCCGCCGGGCTGTAATTTCGGACCGCGCTGCGACTATTTCGAAGAGGGGCGTTGTGACGCGCAAGACATCCCGATGTTCCCGGTGCCGGGGAATGACCGTCACCACACGCGCTGCCTCAAGTTCCAGGAGATCGACTGGAACGCCCCGGTTACCGTGGCGGAGCAGAAGGAAAAAGCGCCCATCGGTCAGACCGTTCTGAAGATCGACAACCTCAAGAAATATTATGAAGTCGCCGCAAATGCGCTGTTCGGTGGCGGCGAGAAGAAAGTGGTGAAGGCCAACGAGACCCTGAGTTTCGAGGCCCGCGAGTCTGAGACTCTGGCCATTGTGGGCGAGTCGGGCTGCGGCAAATCCACCTTTGCCAAGGTGCTGATGGGGCTGGAAACGGCGACAGACGGGCAAATCCTGCTGGACAACCGCAACATCGAAGATCTGCCGATCGAAGAGCGGGATACGAAAACCATCGGCGAAGTCCAGATGGTGTTCCAGAACCCCTTTGACACGCTGAACCCGTCGATGACGGTGGGGCGACAGATCATCCGCGCGCTGGAAATCTTCGGCGTCGGCAATTCCGAGGCCGAGCGCAAGCAACGGATGCTGGAGTTGCTGGATCTGGTGAAGCTGCCCCGGGCCTTTGCCGACCGGATGCCACGGCAACTGTCGGGTGGCCAGAAGCAAAGGGTTGGCATTGCGCGTGCCTTTGCCGGAGATGCGCGCATCGTCGTCGCAGACGAGCCGGTTTCGGCGCTGGATGTTTCGGTGCAGGCCGCGGTAACCGACCTGCTGATGGAAATCCAGCGCGAGCACAAGACGACACTGTTGTTCATCAGCCACGACCTGTCGATCGTCCGCTACCTCAGCGACCGCGTGATGGTGATGTATCTAGGCCATGTGGTCGAACTGGGCACCACTGATCAGGTGTTCTCGCCCCCCTATCACCCCTATACCGAGGCATTGCTGAGCGCGGTTCCGATCGCCGATACCTCGGTCGAGAAAGAGCACATCGTGCTCGAGGGGGATATTCCATCGGCGATGAACCCGCCGCGGGGATGTCCGTTTCAGACACGCTGCCGGTGGAAATCCGAAGTCCCCGGGGGCCTGTGCGAACAGCAGGTTCCGCCGGTCAAAACTTTGTCCGAGGGGCACCAGATCAAGTGCCATCTGGCCGAGGACATTCTTGCCAGAATGCAACCGGTCATCAAGATCGCTGCTGAATGACGTACGCGGTCTTCGACGGGTTGGAGCCGTCCACTGGACGGTCCAGAACAATTGCCACGACTGATGGGGTTTTCAGCCGCCCCAGATGGCCTTCACATAGTTCCGGGTCTCAGCATAAGGTGGAATACCGCCGTGCTTTTCCACCGCCTTCGGCCCCGCATTGTAAGCGGCCAGTGCAAGGCGCCATGACCTGAATTTCTTGTACTGCCAGTACAGGTAGCGCGCGCCGCCTTCCAGGTTCTGCTTGGGGTCGTGCGGGTCCACGCCCAGCAGGCGCGCGGTCTGCGGCATCAGCTGCGCCAGCCCCAAAGCGCCCTTGTGGGACCGGGCATGCGGGTTCCATCCGCTTTCCTGCTGGACCAGCCGCAGGAACAGCTCTTCGGGGACGTTGTGCATGCGGGCGGCCTGGCGCGCCAGGACAAGATACTGCCCCTTGTACTTGCCGTCATACCGTTTGCCGAACTTTCCCTGCGCCGATTTGGGTTTGAGACGCTCGCTGTCGCGGTATTGGCTGGCGGCGCGACTGTCCAGCACCTTGGCCTGCTTGAGAAAGATATCCCTGCGGTTCTTGGTCGAAAGAACATCGGCGCCCGACGGAACAGAAGTCAGCGCAAGGAAGGCAACCAAAAAACCAGTCAACACATACCGCATTCAAGCAAATCCCGCCCGTTCTGCCATCAGAATGAGTATAGGTATTTCAAGCCGAAATGAAAGCTTGGTTAATCGCGGGTGGAAATTCAAACCTAAGGCTCCACGATCATCCGTGTTCCAACCCGCGCGCGGGGGGTATAGGGTTCGGGTGAACACCGTGCGAGATTCGCGCCCCAACCCGCAAGACAGGATACGAGGAAAAACATGGCAGGTTCAGTCAACAAGGTCATTCTGATCGGCAATCTCGGGCGTGACCCCGAGGTTCGGTCGTTTCAGAACGGAGGCAAGGTCTGCAACCTGCGCATCGCCACTTCGGAAACCTGGAAAGACCGCAATACGGGCGAGCGTCGCGAACGGACCGAGTGGCACTCGGTCGCGATTTTCAACGAGGGCTTGGTCCGGGTGGCCGAGCAATACCTTCGCAAGGGGTCAAAGGTTTACGTCGAAGGCCAGTTGCAGACCCGCAAATGGCAGGATCAGTCCGGTCAGGACCGGTATTCGACCGAGGTCGTTCTGCAAGGGTTCAATTCGACCCTCGTCATGCTGGACGCCCGCGGAGAAGGCGGCGGCGGCGGTTACGGTGGCGGCCAGTCCGGCGGTTACGGAGACCCCTATGGCGCACCGATGGGCGGCAGTTCACCAGCCCCGGCCTCGGGCGGGATCGACGACGACGAGATCCCGTTCTGATCTGACGGAGCCAGAAAATGACATGGTCCTTCGCCGTCGGTCGTCTGCTTGGCTCGGAGCTGAGGGTCCATGTCACGTTCTTCATTCTGTTGGCCTGGGTCGGCTTCGCGGCCTATGCCGAGGGCGGCCTGCCCGCCGCATTTGACAACATCCTGTTCGTTCTGGCGCTGTTTGCCTGCGTGGTCGCCCATGAATTCGGCCACGCGCTGATGGCCCGCCGCTATGGCATCCGCACGCCGGACATCACGCTTCTGCCGATCGGCGGGCTGGCCCGGCTGGAGCGGATGCCGGAAAAGCCCATGCAGGAAGTTGCCGTTGCGCTAGCCGGGCCGGCGGTGAACATCGTGATCTGGCTGGTGCTGGTGGGTCTGGGTGCGGGCATTCAGATGGATGTAATGGCCCATATCGACTCGGCGCGCGTCGATCTGTTCAGCCGGCTGGCGTATGTGAACCTTTTCTTGGCGGTATTCAATCTGATCCCGGCCTTTCCGATGGATGGTGGCCGGGTGTTCCGGGCGCTGCTGTGCCTAAAGATGGACCGGGTCAAGGCCACGCGGGCCGCTGCCTCGGCCGGTCAGATCGTGGCGGTGGGTTTCGGCTTTCTGGGGCTTAGCACCGGAAACCCGATCCTGGTCCTGATCGCGGTGTTCGTCTTCATCGCCGCCAATGCCGAGAGCCAGGATGTCGAGATGCGCTCGATCGCGCGCCGAGTTCTGGCCCGCGACGCGATGATCACCGAGTTCCACGCACTGACGCCGCAGGACACGCTGGGTACGGCCGCGCAGGCCGTGATCCAGACCACCCAGCATGAGTTTCCGGTGCTGGGCCCCGACGGGCAACTGCTGGGCTTCGTGACGCGCAACCGGTTGTTCGCAGCCCTCGCCGGCGAACACCCCCGGTCCGAACCGGCCACATCGGTCATGGAGACCGAGATTCCCATCGTATCGCCAGCCGGCGGGCTCGAGGCAGTGCTAGACGGGTTGCACGGCGGCGCTCCGGCGGTGGCCGTGTGCACCAGAGCGGGGCAGATGGTCGGGTACATAACCCGCGAAAACATCGGCGAACTGATGGTAATCCGGGGACGCTGAGACCGTCAGCAGGTGGCCAGCGCATCCTCGAGCACGGACAAAACCGCATCGCGCGGCACGTCCGATGTCACGAAGGCCTGCCCGATTCCGCGCGCCAGAATGAACCGCAACTGACCGTCCACCACCTTCTTGTCCTGGGCCATCAGATCGACCAGCGCTCCGGCCCCCGGCAAATCGCCGGGAATGTCGGCGAGGTCAGCCTTCATCCCCATCGCGCGCAGATGCGCCCGAACGCGGCTGGGGTCTTCCTGCGAACAAAGGCCCAGGCGCGCCGACAGTTGGAAGGCCAAGGCACAGCCGATGGCCACGCCCTCGCCATGCAGCAACCGGTCGGAATAGCCTGTCGCGGCCTCGAGCGCGTGGCAGAAGGTATGGCCCAGATTCAGCAACGCCCGGTCGCCCTGTTCGGTCTCGTCGCGCGCGACGATGTCGGCTTTCATCTGCACCGAGCGCGTCACTGCCTGAACCCGGGCCGCCATGTCGCCCTCGGCCAACGCGGGGCCGTTGCGTTCCAGCCATTCAAAGAATTCGGCATCGCCCAGCAGCCCGTATTTCACGACCTCGCCATAGCCCGCCAGAAAATCCCGCGCCGTCAAGGTGCCCAGAACCGAGGTATCGGCCAGCACCAGCGACGGCTGGTGGAAGGCGCCGATCAGGTTCTTGCCTTGCGGGGCGTTGATGCCGGTTTTGCCGCCCACCGAACTGTCGACCTGCGCCAGCAGAGAGGTCGGGATCTGCACGAACCGCACCCCCCGGCGAAGCACGGCAGCGGCAAACCCGGCCAGATCGCCGATCACCCCGCCGCCAAAGGCTACGACGACATCACGGCGCTCGACCTTTTCGGCCAGCAGCCATTCGACCGCGCGTTCGAAATGGGGCCAACTCTTGGTTGCCTCACCCGGCGGCAGCGCCAGGGCAGTCATCTCGACACCGGCCGCGGCCAGCCCGGCACGCAGCGCGTCCAGATGCAGCGTGGCAACCGTTTCATCCGTCAGTACCGCCACACGCGGGCGGGGCAACAGCGGCCTGATCCGCATCCCGGCCTGCGCCAGCAGGTCCGGCCCTATTTCCACGTCATAGGATCGTTCGGCCAGATCAACGAATACGGTTTGATGCATCTACTTCAGTTCCAGAACGTCAGGGCGCGTCGCCAGTTTTTCCAAGACCCGGTCCACCATGTCCTCGATCGCAGTTTCGCCATCCGAGTCCACGACCAGATCGGCCTGTTGGTAAAGCGGAACGCGTGCTTGGTACAAGGCGCTCAGCGTCGCATGCGGATCGGGGGTGCGCAGCAGCGGCCGTGTGTCCTTGTGGCGGACGCGGTTCCACAGCACCTCCAGATCGGCCCTCAGCCAGACCGACACGCCGCGCTCTGATATCATCCTGCGGTTCGCCTCGGACAGGAAGGCGCCGCCGCCAGTCGACAGAATGCCTTTCTGCTCGTCCAGCAACCGGCCGATGACCTGGCTTTCCTTGGCCCGAAAGAATGCCTCGCCATCGCGCTCGAAGATCTCGGGAATGGTCATGTTGGCGGCCGATTCGATCTCGGCATCGCTGTCCAGGAACGGCACGCCCAGCCGCGCGGCCAGCGCCCGGCCCACCGCCGTCTTGCCAGCGCCCATCATGCCGACCATAACCACCGTTTTGTGCAGGTCATAGGCCGGCCGGACCGATGCCGGCGATGCGTTATGCTTAATTTCGCTCATTTCCCCGTGAATGACGTGATCTTGGAAAAAATGCCAGTTATAACTTGGCCAAAATCAAAATTTGAGGCAGCGTTTCGCCATGGGCCGTCTGATCAAACTCCTCCTGTACCTCATCTGCCTGAGTTTCATCGGGCTGGTAGCTTATGCCTATCTGGGGCCGTATTTCGGCGCGGATTTCTCGGCCCCGCAAAGCGAAATCAGCGAACCGGTCATCCTGAATGTGGACTAGGGCCGCGGCGGTGACGATTGCCCTGGCCGGGCAGGTCGCCGCACAGACGACCGAGCCGCTGTCGGCGATCGACTGGCTGAAGGAACCGGGCGACCTGCTACCGGGAACGGTGATGCTCGAACCTCCGGTGGCCGATGCGGTGGCGGACCCGCAGATCCATGTAACTCCGCTCGAGGCGCTGTCGCAGCCACTGGGGTTGGTGGATGCCTCGGTGACGGGACTGCCGGTGGATCTGTGGCGCCCAAGCGACCCGGCCCGCCTGGCCCGACTGATCGGGCAAGTTCCGGTGAAATCCAGCCCGGCCATGCAAAAGCTGATGTTCACCTTGCTGCTGACCGAAGCCCGCGCGCCGTCGGGCGGCGCGGATCCCGACACCCTGCTGCTGGCGCGACTGGATCGCCTGTTCCAGTTGGGGGCGGCCGACCCTGCGCAGGCGCTGGTGCAACAGGCCGGGCCGGCGGCTTCACCGGACCGGTTTCGCCGCTGGTTCGACACGACCTTGCTGACCGGCGACGAGGACCGCAGCTGTACCGCGCTCATCGCGCAACCCGGCCTGTCCCGCGACTACCGCGCCCACATTTTCTGCAAGGCACGCCGCGGTGACTGGGCCTCGGCCGCGCTCATGCTCGAGGCCGCCCACGCGCTCGAGATCCTGCCGACAGAAACGCTGGACCTGCTCGACCGGTTTCTAAGCCCCGAGATGTTCGAAGGCGCCCCCTATCTTCCGCAACCCCAGGACCCCGACCCGCTGACCTTTCGCCTGTTCGAGGCCATCGGCGAACGGCTGCCCACCGCGTCGCTGCCGCGCGCCTTTGCCAATGCCGATCTGCGCGACGTCGCCGGCTGGAAGGCCCAGATCGAGGCGGCCGAGCGCCTGACCCGCATCGGAGCGTTGACCCCCAACCACCTGCTGGGTCTCTATACCGAGCGCGCCCCGGCGGCCTCGGGCGCCGTCTGGGACCGCGTCGCCGCGGTACAGCGGTTCGAGGCCGCGCTGGACGGCGGCAAGCCGCAGGCCGTCGCGGATGCGCTGATCGCGGTCTGGGCGCAGATGGAAACCGTCGGGCTGCAGGTTCCCTTTGCCGAGCTGTTCGCGGACCGCCTGGCGCTCCGCCCCCTGCCCGGCGCCGAGGCCGAGAACCTGCGCTGGCGCATTCTGCTGCTGTCCGAGCTGTATGAAGACGCGGCCCAATCCGTGCCCGATGGGCCAACTGCCAATGCTTTTCTGGCCGCGCTGGCCCGGGGGATGCCCGATCAGGCCCCGTCGCCGTCGCCGCTGTCCGATGCGATCACCGAAGGCTTTGCCTGGGCCGCCCCGGTCCCGCCCGACCTGCAGACTATGCTGGATCAGAACCGGTTGGGCGAAGCGATTCTGGAAGCGATGCAGCTTTATGCCCAGGGCGCGCGCGGCAACCTGGTGGACTTGACCGCTGCCATCGCAACCTTCCGCAGGGTCGGGCTCGAGGATACCGCGCGGCGGGCGGCGCTGCAGCTGCTGATCCTGCAGGGGGTCTGACCGTGCCGGGGCCTGAAACGCCAGAGCTGTGGATCTCGGCCTTTCTCGAAGCGCAGGCCGCCGAGCTGGGCGCGGCAACCAACACGCTGCTGGCCTATGGGCGCGACTTGAAGGACTTCGCGGGATGGCTGAGCCGTCACGGCGACGGATTTGCCCAGGCCGACCAGACCCGGATCGAGGCCTATCTGATCGACTGCGATGCCGAGGGCCTGTCGCGCGCGACCCGGGCTCGCCGCCTGTCCGCCATCAAACAGCTGTACCGCTTCGCTTTCGAGGAAGGCTGGCGCGACACCAACCCCGCCATCCAGATCAAGGGACCAGGCCGGCAAAAGCGCCTGCCCAAGACGCTGGACGTGGCCGAGGTCGACCGCCTGCTGCAGGCCGCGCGCCAGACCGGCCGCACCCAAGCCGACCGGCTGCGCAACACATGCCTGATGGAGCTGTTGTACGCCACCGGCATGCGGGTAACCGAATTGGTTTCGCTGCCCGTATCCGCAGCGCGTGGCGACCCGCGGATGCTTCTGGTTCTGGGCAAGGGCGGCAAGGAACGGATGGTGCCCCTGTCGCCACCGGCCCGCGATGCGTTGGCCGCATGGCTGGCTGCGCGCGATGCGGCCGAGGAGGCGACCGTGGCCAAAGGCGGACAGAGGTCACGCTTTCTGTTTCCGTCGCGCGGCAAGTCCGGGCACCTGACCCGGCACAGGTTCTTCCTGCTGGTCAAGGAATTGGCGGTTCAAGGCGGTGTGTCCCCCGACAAGGTCACCCCGCACACGCTGCGGCACGCCTTTGCCACGCATCTTCTGGCCAACGGGGCCGACCTGCGTTCGATCCAGACCCTGCTGGGCCATGCCGACGTGGCCACGACCGAGATCTACACGCATGTTCTGGACGAGCGGCTGTCGGAATTGGTGTTGCAACATCACCCCCTTGCCAGGAACGACACCGAGGACTAGGGGCTTCCCCTTGATCGCATGCCCCCGCGACCCCATAACCAAGGCGCGACAACAATCATAGTGGAACGATGGACCCTGACCCTTCCCTTTTCGACAGCGCCTTCTGGATCACCACCGTCTCGATCCTGTTCCTGCTTGTGCTGTCCGGCTTCTTCTCGGGCTCGGAAACGGCGCTGACTGCGTCGTCTCGGGGCAAGCTGCGCGCGCAGGCCGACAAGGGATCGCGCGGTGCGCAAAAGGCGCTGGAAATCACCGACGACAACGAACGGCTGATCGGGTCGGTGCTGCTGGGCAACAACCTGGTGAATATCCTTGCGGCCTCGTTGGCGACGGCTCTGTTCACGCGGCTGTTCGGCGAAAGCGGCGTGGCACTGGCTACGCTGGTCATGACCCTGCTGGTTCTGATCTTTGCCGAAGTTCTCCCCAAGACCTATGCGATCACCAATGCCGAAAAGGCCGCCGCTGCGGTCGCCCCGGTGATCGGTGTTGTCGTTACGGTGTTTTCGCCGGTGGTGGCCGCCGTACGCCTGCTGGTGCGCGGGGTATTGCGTTTGTTCGGTGTACGGATCGACCCGGACAGCCACATCCTTGCCGTGCGTGAAGAGATCGCCGGCGCCCTGCAACTGGGCCATTCCGAAGGCGTCGTCGAAAAAGAGGACCGCGATCGCATCCTGGGGGCGCTTGACCTCGGCGACCGCACGGTCGAGGAAATCATGCTGCACCGCTCGAATATCGAGATGATCGACGCCGATGCCGACCCCGAAGCGATCCTGAAACAGTGTCTCGAAAGCCGTCACACGCGCCTGCCGGTGTTCCGCGACCAGCCCGAAAACATCGTGGGTGTCGTGCATGCCAAAGACCTGTTCCGCGCCATGTACGCGCAGGCCGGCGGCGGCGAGGGCGGTGCCGAGCGGCTGAAGTCATTCGACATCCTCAAAGTGGCCAACGCCCCGTATTTCGTGCCGGAAACCACCACTCTGGACGACCAAATGCGGGAATTTCTGCGCATGCACAGCCATTTTGCGCTGGTGGTCGATGAATACGGGTCGCTTCAGGGGCTGATCACGCTCGAGGACATCCTCGAAGAAATCGTGGGCGAGATCGCGGACGAGTTCGACGTGGACGAAGATGTGACGATTACGCGCACCGAAGACGGTCAGTACCTGGTCGAAGGCTCGATGACCATCCGCGACCTGAACCGTGCGATGGACTGGAACCTGCCCGATGACGAGGCCAACACCATTGCCGGGCTGGTGATCCATGAGGCGCAGATGATCCCGACCGTTGGTCAGGTGTTCTCGTTCCACGGCTTCCGGTTCGAGGTCGTCGAACGCGAGGGCAACCGGATCACCTGGTTGAAGGTGCGGCCGCTCTGACGGACGGCCGGCGGAAACGACATACTCGGTCGTTTTCGTGACAGATACCGTCGCGGCGCCCCTGCACCTTCGGGCCAGACGCAAGGAGGTGCGGATGAAATCGACGTGTCAGGTTGCCGTGATCGGCGGCGGAGTTGTCGGGTGTTCGGTGCTGTATCACCTGACCAAGCTGGGTTGGTCGGATGTGATGCTGCTGGAACGGTCGGAACTGACCAGCGGATCGACCTGGCACGCGGCGGGCGGGTTTCACACGCTGAACGGCGACACCAACATGGCCGCGCTGCAAGGCTATACCATCCGGCTGTACAAGGAGTTGGAAGAGATCACCGGCATGTCCTGCGGGCTGCACCATGTGGGCGGCATCACGCTAGCCGACAACCAGGACCGGTTCGACATGCTGCTGGCCGAACGCGCCAAGCATCGTTTCATGGGGCTGGAGACCGAGATCGTCGGCCCCGACGAGATCAAGAAGATCGCCCCCATCACCAATACCGACGGCATCATCGGCGCGCTGTATGATCCGCTGGACGGGCACCTCGACCCTTCGGGCACGACCCATGCCTATGCCAAGGCCGCACGAATGGGCGGTGCCACCATCGAGACCCACTGCATGGTGCGCGAAACCAACCAGCGCCCCGACGGCACATGGGACGTGGTCACCGACAAGGGCACCATCCACGCCGAGCATATCGTCAACGCCGGCGGCCTCTGGGCGCGCGAGGTGGGCGCGATGGCGGGCATCTACTTCCCGCTGCACCCGATGGAGCATCAATACCTCGTCACCGACAACATCCCTCAGATCGAGGCGATCATCGACACGGGAGGCGAGCATCCGCACGTCATGGACCCGGCCGGCGAGAGCTATCTGCGGCAGGAGGGGCGCGGCCTTTGCATCGGCTTCTACGAACAGCCCTGCAAGCCTTGGGCGGTGGACGGCACCCCTTGGGATTTCGGCCACGAACTGCTGCCCGACGATTTCGACAAGATCACCGACTCGATCGAGTTTGCCTATCGCCGTTTCCCGGTTCTGGCCGAGGCCGGGGTGAAATCTGTGATCCACGGCCCGTTCACTTTTGCCCCCGACGGTAACCCGCTGGTCGGGCCGGTGCCGGGCGTGCGCAACTACTGGTCGGCCTGCGGCGTGATGGCCGGGTTCAGCCAGGGCGGCGGCGTCGGCCTGACGCTGGCGCAATGGATGATCGAGGGCGAGCCCGAGCGCGACGTCTTTGCCATGGACGTCGCCCGCTTCGGCGACTGGATCACCCCCGGCTATACCCGCCCCAAGGTGATCGAGAACTATCAGAAGCGTTTCTCCGTCTCCTACCCCAACGAGGAACTGCCCGCCGCTCGGCCCAACCGCACCACGCCGATGTATGACATCTTCAGCGATCTGGGCGCGGTCTGGGGCCAGCAATACGGTCTGGAAGTGCCGAACTACTTCGCGCAAGTGGGCGAGCCCACCTATGAAACCCCCTCCTTCCGCCGCTCGGACGCCTTCGCGGCAACCGGCCGCGAAGTGCGCGCCGTGCGCGAGGGCGTCGGCATCAACGAGGTGCACAATTTCGGCAAATACCTAGTCACCGGCCCCCGTGCCCGCAACTGGCTGGATCGGATCATGGCGGGCCGCATCCCCAAGCTGGGCCGCCTGTCGCTAACCCCAATGCTGTCGCCCAAGGGCAAGCTGATCGGCGACTTCACGGTTTCCTGTCTGGGCGAGGAGGAATTTCAGCTCACCGCCTCATACGGCGCGCAGAACTTCCACATGCGCTGGTTCCAGATACATCAGGAAGACGGCGTAACCGTCGAAAATATCAGCGACAAACGCAACGGCTTCCAGATCGCCGGCCCCAAGGCGCGCGAGGTTCTGACCGCCTGCACCCGCGCCGATATCAGCGACATGCGCTTCATGGACGTGCGGCGGATGGTCGTCGGCATGACCGACTGCATCGTGCAGCGTGTCAGCTATACCGGCGATCTGGGGTTCGAGATCTACTGCGATCCGATGGCGCAGCGCCAGCTCTGGTGGACCCTGTGGCAGGCCGGGCAACCGCACGGCATCACCCCCTTCGGCATGCGCGCGATGATGAGCCTGCGGCTCGACAAGTTCTTCGGCTCGTGGATGCGCGAGTTCTCGCCCGACTACACGGCGGCCGAAACCGGGCTGGACCGTTTCATCGCCTTCAACAAACCCGCCGATTTCATCGGCCGCGCCGCCGCCGAGGCGGAACGTGCGACCGGCTCCGCGCGCAGGTTGGTGGCCTTCGAGGTCGACGCCGACGACGCCGACGTGAACGCCTATGAACCGATCTGGCTGGGCGGCAAGGTCGTGGGTTTCTGCACCTCGGGCGGTTACTCGCACCACACAGGCAAGTCGATCGCGATGGGCTTCCTGCCCACCGACCGCATCGCCGACGGGCTGCAGGTGAAAATCGAGATCCTGGGCCAGATGCGCAAGGCCCGCGTGATCTCGACCCCGCCCTTCGACGCGGATGGCGCGCGCATGCGCGGGTGACAATGCCCGCGCCACACGCCATGGTGGCGGCATGAATACCATTCCAATCATCCTCCTTGCCGCTGGCCGATCCAGCCGCATGGGGGGGGCCGATAAGCTGATGCAGGAAATAGACAGCCAGCCCCTGCTGCGCCGGACGGCGGAAATCGCGCGGGCCGTGGCCCCGGTCATCGTGGCTCTGCCCCCGGCCCCGCACCCGCGCCACGACGCGCTGGCCGGAATGGATGTGCGCATCGTGCCGATCGCCGACGCAGAGGAAGGCATGAACGCAAGCTTGCGCGCGTCCCTGAATCACGTACCCGATACAGCCGACGCCGCGATGATCTTGCTGGCCGACCTGCCGGACTTGACGGTCGACGATCTGGCAAAGGTGCTGCGCTCGGTCAGCGAAAACCCGGACTGCCTGATCTGGCGCGGATCGGCAAGCGACGGCACCCCCGGACACCCGGTGGTCTTCGCATCATCTCTGTTTCCGCAGCTGCGTTCATTGACCGGAGATTCCGGCGCGCAGAGTGTCGTCAGGGCCCATCGCGACAAAGTCCATATCGAACCCCTGCCGGGGACCCATGCCACCCGCGATCTGGACACGCCCCTGGACTGGGCCGCCTGGCGGACCAGTCGGCAGGCCACAAAATAACACGGCCCGATCTTTTCAGACCGGGCCGGTTGCCCAAAAATGCAGGACTACCACTTTCACCTTTTCCGGAAACGCGCCCGACGCATCAGAAGATGAACGGACGTGGCTCTGCAGAACTGAAACAAGACCCCCTCGTTAACACGCCACTGGCATTCCCGGTAATCGAGATCTGCCTGAAGACACCCCCTTGATGTCTGTCAGGCCCCTTTTTGGACATTTTTATCGTCACCGATCATTCGCTTCAAAACAATAAAAAATTCGTCGCAAGGCCTAACAAGGTTCAATTTGACGTAGCGCCCGCACAGTATGAATCTCGGCCATGTTCTACCCATGGCAGAGTTGCGGAATTTGATCGGCCGAATTACCAGCGCGTGCAATCGTTCTGTCACGGGAGCGGGATTAAAAATAGTGTACTGAATGACATCAGATACTGAGCGACGTTTTCAAAGGCATACAACCTAAGCGAGACCATCCAACTCATAACTCCGGCCTCGTCGCCGTTGTAGCCTCTGAGTGATCAATGCAACACTTTTCTACAATTAGCGCCCTTTTCGGCAACAATCCGACGATTCGCGCAGAATCGAATCCCGGAAAACCGCCTGCGCTCGTCGGGCATAGACCGCAAGAAAATGGCAGAATTAAGAAAATTTAACCATCAGGTCAGAAAACCCACAGGGCCGTCCTCCATCTTTCCGTTAAAGAAATGATCCTCTGCGACGAATCCAAGGAGCACAGTCGAGACATGAATACCCGCAAGCCCCTCTTGAACGCTTTCCGTACACCCCGTCTGTTTGGCGCGGCCGCTCTGAGCGCCGCCCTGCTGGCCGGGACCGCGATCCCGTCCCTGGCCGACGAGCGGGTGGCCGATCTGGTCGAATCCGTATCGCCCGCCGTCGTGACCATCATCGCGACGCAGGACGCCGCCCCGATGCCGGCCGGCAGCCCCAATTTCGATTTCGAAGGACATCCTTTTGGCGAATTCTTCAAGCGTTTCGGTGCCCCCGAAGGCATGGACATTCCGCGGCAGGGCCCCCGTCAGGGGCTGGGCTCCGGCTTTGTCATGGATGCTGATGGCTATATCATTACCAACAACCACGTCGTCGAGGGCGCCAGCAAGGTCACGGTGCGCCTGCATGACGACCGCAGCTATGAAGCCGAGATCATCGGGACCGACCCGCTGACCGACCTCGCGCTGCTGAAAATCGAAGCCGATACCCCTCTGACCGCAGTGCCGCTGGGCGACAGCGACGAAATCCGCGTGGGTGAAGACGTTGTGGCCATCGGCAACCCCTTCGGGCTGAGCTCGACCGTCACCACGGGCATCGTCTCGGCCAAGGGGCGCAACATCTCGGATGGCCCCTATGCTGAATTCATCCAGACCGACGCAGCAATCAACAAGGGCAACTCGGGCGGCCCGCTGTTCAACATGGAAGGCGAAGTCATCGGCGTGAACTCGGCCATCTATTCGCCCACGGGCGGCTCGGTCGGGCTGGGCTTTGCCGTGACTTCCAACATCGTTGAACACATCGCTCAGGACCTGCGCGACGACGGGCAGATCAGCCGCGGCTGGCTGGGGGTCTCGATCCAGAATATCAGCCCTGAACTGGCCGCCGCCATGGGGATAGAGGGCACCACTGGTGCGTTGGTCTCGGACGTGGTTCCCGGCAGCCCGGCCGACGGCGTGCTTCAGCAGGGTGACGTGATCGTCGCGTTCGACGGCGAACAGGTCGACAACAGTAGCGAATTGCCGGTCCTGGTTGGCACCACAGCCATCGGCACCGACAGCAAGCTGACCGTACTGCGCAACGGCAAGACCGAGACGCTGAACGTCACCATCGGCCAGCACCAGACCGAAACCGCCGCTGCGGCGCCCGACAAGGTGGCCGGCAAGACGCTGGGCGTGACCGTCGCACCGCTGACCGACACCACGCGCGCCGAGATGGGCGTGCCGGAAACCGTGCACGGCGTGGTTGTCACGGCACTGCAGCCCGACAGCCCCGCCGCAGAGGCCGGTCTGCGCCGCGGTGACGTCATCGTCCGGCTGGGCCGCGCCGAGATCGACACGCCCCAGGATCTGAAGAAGGCTCTGAGCGATCAGAAGGACGGCCCGGCGCTGGTGCTGATCAATCGAGGTGGCAACCAGATCTTCGTTGCCGTCGAGGTGGCCTGACGCTTGTCCCCGCGCGCGCCGCATGATGGGGATATCGGCGCGCGCATCCCCCCGCCCGCACGTCATGTCCGCGTGCGACGGGGCTGCCGGGTGCGATTTCCGCGCCCGGCAGTATTCTTTGACGGCCCCACATGCTTATATCCCGAGCAAAAGGATATCCGACCATGAGCAGACGTTTGTTGATCGTTGAAGACGACGAGGACACGCGGGATTTCATCGCCAAGGGGTTTGCCGAGGAAGGCTATGCCATCGAAACCGCCACCAACGGGCGCGACGGGCTGTATCACGCTACCGATGGCGGGTTCGACGCAATCGTCCTGGACCGGATGCTGCCCGAACTGGACGGGCTGGCGCTGGTGAAATCGCTGCGCGCAGCCGGGATCAAGACCCCCGTTCTGATGCTGACCGCCATGAGCGCGGTGGACGAGCGGGTCAAGGGCCTGCGCGCCGGCGCCGACGACTATCTGGTCAAGCCGTTCTCGTTCCAGGAACTCCATGCCCGGATCGAGGCGCTGCTGCGCCGCCCTCAGGAATCCGAAGAGACCCCGACCCTCAGGTGCCGCGACCTCGAGATGAACCTTCTGACCCGCAAGGTGACCCGCAACGGGCGCGAGATCACCCTGACCCCGCGCGAATTCCAGATCCTCGAATTCTTCCTGCGCCGCAAGAACCGCGTGGTGTCGCGCACGATGCTGCTGGAAGGCGTCTGGGACTATCATTTCGACCCCAACACCAACGTCGTCGACGTGCATATCTCGAAACTGCGCAAACAGTTAGACGATCCCGGCGACACACCCCTGATCGAAACCGTGCGCGGCGCGGGATACATGATGTCCGATGGCACAGCTTAGATTTTCGTTTCACAATTCCCGCACCCGGCTGGTGCTGCTCAGCATGGTGCTCAGCGCGCTGCTGACCGCGACGGTGCTGGCGCTGGTCTATGTGACGGCGACCCGGACAATCGACGGCGAGACACGCTCGGTCGTTTCGGCCGAACTGACCGGGCTGGCCGACGAATACGAACGGCTCGGCCTGATCGGGCTGATGACGGCCATCGAGCGCCGCCTGCCCTCGGCGTCAGAGCGCGATGCGCTGTATCTGCTGACCGACCGGTTCGGCAATGTCCTTGCGGGCAATCTTGCCCGTTGGCCCGAGGGCGTGACACCGGGCAGCGGCTGGACCGAACTGGAATTGCGAAAAACCGAGACGAATGAGATGGTTCCGGTCTCGGCCGCATCCATCCGCCTGCGCGGCGGCGAGCGTTTGTTGGTGGGCCGCGATGCGCTGGCCCGGCAACAGTTCGACAGGGTTCTGTTCCAATCGGTCGCGCTGGCGCTGGGGGCCGCCCTGGCGCTGAGTATCCTGACGGGCTGGCTACTGACCCGGCTGGTTTTTTCCCGGCTGCGGGACATCGCCGATACGGCCGATTCCATCATGTCGGGCGACCTGACGCAGAGAATGCCTCAGCGCGGCACCGGCGACGAGTTCGATCAGGTTTCGGCCATGCTCAACGCCATGCTGGACCGGATCGAGGACCTGGTGAACAATTTGCGGACCACGTCCAACTCCATCGCCCATGATCTGCGGTCGCCGCTGTCGCGGCTCCGGCAGCGGGTCGAGGCGCTGGGCGACAGCCAGCGAAACGACAGCGAACGCGAGGCCGACACCGCCCGCGCCACGGCCGAGATCGACCATATTCTTCGGGTCCTGGGGCAACTGACCGAGATTTCGCGGGCCGAGGCCGGGCTGGGCCGCGAGCAGTTCGAACAGGTCGATCTTGGTCAACTGGCTGCGGACGTGGTCGAGCTCTATGAACCCGTCGCCGCGGATCAGGGCGTTGAAATCAGCCTGACCGGCACCGCGCCCCCCATCCTCGGCCACCGGCCGCTTCTGTCTCAGGCGCTGTCCAACCTGCTGGAAAACGCCCTGCGCTACGCGCCCGAGGGCACCAGCATCACGGTGGAGTTGGGAGACCTCGACAGGCACGCTAGGCTGAGCGTCCGCGACATGGGTCCCGGCGTGCCTGAACCCGATCTGGGCCGGCTGGACCAGCCCTTCGTCACGCTGGACCCGGCCCGCAGCAGCCGCAACTCGGGTCTGGGGCTGGCGCTGGTGGCGGCCATCGCGCGGATGCATGGCGGCACTTTCAGCGCCCGCAACGCCGATCCGGGGCTGGAAGTCACGCTGAACCTGTCGAAATCCTGATCCGGCGCGCCTCCAACGACCCCGCCTACAACTCCGCGGGCAGCGAGGCGTATCCGCGGAACCGGATCCGCCCGCCTCGCACCCGCCCGTTCAACAGGCGATAGCCTGGGAACCGCGCCAGCAGTCGTCCGATGGCGATGCGCCCTTCCATCCGCGCCAGCGTCAGCCCGACGCAAACATGCGGCCCACCTGCAAAGGCCAGGTGCCGGTTCGGCTTGCGCGTGATGTCGAACCGCGTCGGGTCGTCGAACACCTCGGGGTCGCGGTTCGCCGCGCCGATGCACAGGTGCAGGTTGGTGCCCGCCGGAAGCGCCAGCCCGTCCAATTCGATATCCTCGGTGGTCTCGCGGTTTCCGAACTGGTTGGGCGAGCGAAAGCGCAGGATCTCCTCGACCGCTGGCGTGATCAGCTCGGGGTCGTCCAGCAGGCGCTGTTTCTGCTCCGGGTGGTCGTTCAGAAGCGCCAGACCGTTGCCGATCAGGTTCGTCGTGGTCTCGTGCCCCGCATTCAGGATGAAAATGCAGTTCTGCAAAAGCTCGGTTTCGCTGAGTTTTTCGTCCGCCCCCTCGCCCCGGATCAGCCGGGTCAGCACGTCGGTCTCGGGATCGCCCGGCGCCGCCCGCCGCCGCGCGACGAGGTCGGTCAGATACGCCTTGAACTCCTCGACCGCCGCATGGCCCCGCGCCAGTTGCTCCTCGGTCAACGCCGGCTCCAACGCGCCCAGAATGGCCAGCGACCAGTCGCGCAGCGGCCCGCGTTCCTCCATCGGAACGTCCAGCAGGTTGCCGATGATCTGGATCGGAATGGTCGAAGCGAAATCCTCGATCAGATCGACCTTGGGTTTTCCGGCCATCGCGTCCAGCAGATGATCCACCGTCTCGATCAGACCCGGCTCCATCCGGGCAATCGCGCGCGGGGTCAGCGCCGATGTCATGATCTTGCGCACCCGCGTATGCAAAGGCGGATCGGAAAACACCAGCGAGGTCGTGTGATGCTCGAACAGAGGGGATCCCACGCCAAATTTCGGGCCAAACGCAGCCTTCTTGTCCGACGAATACAGCTTTGTGTCGCGATAAATCCGGTCCAGATCCCGATGACGGCTCAACAAAACCGACCCGTCCGGCTGCGGCAGAACCGGCGCATGGGCTAGCAGCGCGTCGTAAAACGGAAACGGATTTTCGACGAAGCCCTCTGGCGGATCGGTCAGATCAAGTGTCCGCGCCGCCTGTGCCACATCCAATGCGTTCATTCCGTCCTCCCCTGCCGTATGCACTCCCGCCTTGGGTATCTCAGGCCGAGACCTCGGACAAGCGTGACATCGCTGCCGAGCGCGGCTAGACAGAACCCATGCCCAGCCCCGTGTCCTCGATCCGCAATCTCGGTCCCGCCTTTGAACAGGCCTGCGCCCGCGCCGGTATCCACTCGGCCGAGGAACTGCGCGAACTGGGCGCCGATGCTGCTTATGCAAGGCTGATCGAGGCCGGAACCCGCCCGCATTTCATCGGATACTACGTTCTGGTAATGGGCTTGCAGGGCCGCCCATGGAACGATTGCAAGGGCGACGAGAAAAAGGCCCTGCGCGCAAGGTTCGACCGCATCAAGGCCGGCGCGAAAACGGCGCCCGTCTCGAAACTGGTCGCCGAGCTGGACGCCGTCGGCGTGCGCGTCTCGGCCTCGGAACTCACGCCCGAGGGCTGACGCGGCACGAAAAAGGGCCGCATCCGGCAGCGGGCGCGACCCTCTTCGATGTCAAATGACTGACGGCTTAGCCGACCAGCTCGATGCCCGAGAAGAAATAGGCGATCTCGACGGCAGCAGTTTCCGGTGCGTCCGAACCGTGGACCGAGTTTTCACCCACCGATTCCGCGAACTCGGCGCGGATGGTGCCGGGGGCCGCGTCTGCCGGGTTGGTGGCGCCCATGACTTCGCGGTTCTTGGCGATGGCGTTCTCGCCTTCCAGAACCTGCACCACGACCGGAGCCGACGACATGAATTCGCACAGCTCGTCATAGAACGGACGGTCCTTGTGGACTTCGTAGAACTTGCCGGCCTGTTCCTTGGTCATGTGGATGCGCTT
This sequence comes from Ruegeria sp. BHSA191, assembly GCF_059613325.1. Lineage (NCBI taxonomy): Bacteria > Pseudomonadati > Pseudomonadota > Alphaproteobacteria > Rhodobacterales > Roseobacteraceae > Ruegeria > Ruegeria sp. BHSA191. The sequence goes on along the minus strand of NZ_JBXWSH010000003.1, from coordinate 91,702 downwards.
CTGCGCGATGATGCGCAGGCCGGCTTCTTCCAGCTTGGCGTTGATCTTGCCGGTCAGGTTGCGGCGGGTTGCGTCGGGCTTGATGATCGAGAAAGTGCGTTCCAGTGCCATGCGGGCGTCTCCTTAATCTGACGGCGCGAACTGATCCGCGCCGGAATATACCGCGCGCCGCCTAACATGGACCGCAGCGGTTGGAAAGCCTCTTGTTGAGCACGCAATTGACACTTCCCAAGCCCTGCGCCACACCGCACTTATGCTACGGATCGAAAACATCACCTATGCGGTCGAGGGCCGCCCCCTGTTCGAGGGCGCCAGCGCCACCATTCCAGAAGGCCACAAGGTCGGTCTGGTCGGCCGCAACGGCACAGGCAAGACCACGCTGTTCCGCCTGATCCGGGGCGAGCTGGCGCTGGAATCGGGCAGCATCACCCTGCCCCGCCGCGCGCGGATCGGCGGTGTTTCGCAAGAGGTTCCGTCGTCAAACGTATCGCTGATCGACACGGTCCTAGCAGCCGATACCGAACGGACCACCCTGATGGCCGAGGCCGAAACCGCAAGCGATCCGACCCGCATCGCCGAGATCCAGACCCGGCTGGCCGATATCGACGCCTGGTCGGCCGAGGCCCGCGCCTCGTCGATCCTCAAGGGCCTCGGCTTTGACGATGACGAGCAACAGATGCCCTGCTCGGCCTTTTCCGGCGGCTGGCGGATGCGTGTCGCGCTGGCCGCCGTGCTGTTTTCCCGGCCCGACCTGCTGCTGCTGGACGAACCAACCAACTATCTGGACCTTGAAGGCGCGCTGTGGCTGGAAAGCTATCTGGCGAAATATCCGCATACGGTGATCGTCATCAGCCACGACCGGGGCCTGCTGAACCGGGCGGTCGGCTCGATCCTGCATCTGGAAGACCGCCAGTTGACCTATTACGCGGTCCCCTATGACAAGTTCGCTGCCCGCCGTGCCGAACGTCTGGCCCAGGCCGAAGCCCAAAACGCCAAAGCCAAGGCCCGCATCGCCCATTTGCAGAGCTTCGTTGACCGGTTCCGCTACAAGGCGTCCAAGGCCGTTCAGGCACAATCGCGGCTCAAGATGATTGAACGCATCCAGTTGATCTCGACCCCGCAAGAGGCGGCCTTGCGCGCCTTTTCATTCCCCGAACCAGAGGAACTGTCGCCGCCGATCATCCAGATCGAGGGCGGCGTGACCGGCTATGGCGATACCGAGGTGCTGCGCCGCCTGAACCTGCGCATCGATCAAGACGACCGGATCGCTCTGTTGGGAAAGAACGGGCAAGGCAAATCGACCTTGTCCAAGCTGCTGTCGGACCGGCTGCCGCTGATGGCGGGCAAGATGACCCGCAGCAGCAAGTTGCGCATCGGGTATTTCGCCCAGCATCAGGTGGACGAGCTGCATGTGGACGAAACCCCGCTGGATCACCTGCGGCGCCTGCGCCCGACCGAAACCCCGGCCCAACTGCGCGCGCGCCTGGCGGGGTTCGGCCTTGGCGCAGATCAGGCCGAAACCGAGGTGGGCCGCCTGTCGGGCGGGCAGAAGGCGCGGCTGTCGCTGCTGATTGCCACGATCGACGCGCCGCACATGCTGATCCTCGACGAACCCACCAACCACCTCGACATCGAAAGCCGCGAGGCCCTGGTCGAAGCGCTGACCGCCTATTCCGGTGCTGTGGTTCTGGTCAGTCACGACATGCACTTGCTGGGGCTGGTGGCCGATCGGCTGTGGCTAGTCTCGGACGGCACGGTCAAACCCTTCGACGGCGACCTGGAAGCCTATCGCCAGATGCTGCTGGCGCGCGACAAGCCGCCGACGCGGGAAAAACCGGCCGCCAAACCCAAACGTGCCTCTCGCGATACCATCCTGGCGCTGCGGGCCGACCTGCGGAAATGCGAGGAACGGCTGGAGAAGCTGACCGAGATGCACGAAAAGCTCTCGGCCAAACTGTCCGACCCAGCCTTGTACGAAGATGACCGGATCGGTGATCTGGAAACCTGGAACCGCAAGTTTGCCGAGGTGGTCGAGGCGATACAGCGCGCCGAAGCGCTGTGGGTCGCCGCCGCCGAACGGCTCGAAAGCGCCGAGGCTGCCGCATGATCGAAATGGCATTCTTCATAACCGCGTTCACAACCTTGTTCGTTGTGATCGACCCCTTTGGCACCGCACCGATCTTCGTCGCGCTGACGCAAGGAATGGACCCAGCCACCCGTCGCCGCGTCGCCTACCGCACGTGCCTGACCGCTTCGGGCATCCTTATCGCCTTCGCCGCTTTCGGCGAGGCGGTTCTCGGCTTTGTCGGCATCTCGATGGAGGCCTTCAAGGTCGCTGGCGGCGCATTGCTGTTTCTGACCGCGCTCGACATGCTGTTCGAGCGGCGCAACAAACGGCGCGAGGACCGTGCGGAAGAGGAAGAGCACCCTGACCCCTCAGTCTTTCCGCTGGCCATTCCGCTGGTGGCCGGGCCCGGATCGATCGCAACGATCATCCTGCTGGCCGGTGAGCACCCCGGCATTCAGGGCATCGCTGCGGCTGTCAGCGTGATGCTTGCCGTGATGGCAGTTGTCTTGCTGTTCTTCCTGTCCAGCGGCCTGATCGCGCGCATTCTCGGCAAGACTGGGCTGACCGTGCTGACGCGGTTGCTGGGCATGTTGCTTGCGGCGCTGTCGGTACAGTTCATCCTGGATGGTCTCAAGGCCTTTGGTTTTGCCGCCTGACCCCCCATATTCTGAGGGTATGAAGCGGTTTTGGGTGTGCTGATGGATGGTTATGATCTTGGACGGCTGACCTATCTGGCTCTGCTCGGCGGGGCGCTGCTGCTGTGGTTGTTTACCCAGAACCGCCAGTCGCTGGGCAAGACCCTGCAAATGGTCATGGCCTGGGTCTTCATCTTCATCGGCGTCATCGCCGTGGTCGGCCTGTGGGATGACATCCGCTCGACCGTGGGCACCACACCGCAACTGGCCGTGGCCGGAAACGTGATCGAGGTGCAGCGGTCGTTTGACGGGCACTACTATCTGCCGATGCTGGTGAACGGCAAACCGGTCACCTTCTTGGTGGATACCGGCGCCAGCCAGATCGTGCTGAGCCCCCGTGACGCGAAACGCGTGGGGATCGATCCGGACAGTATGAATTTCGTGGGCCGCGCAGCCACGGCCAATGGCCTGGTGCGCACCGCCCCTGTGCGGCTGGATAGCCTCGAATTGGGCCCCATCGCGGATCGCAACGTGTCGGCCTGGGTGAACGAGGGCGACATGGACCAATCCCTGCTGGGCATGGACTATCTGCAGCATTTTTCCAACATCCAGTTTGCCGACGGTCGGATGATCCTGTCGCGCTGAACGGCGGCTTTCGGGATTGAGAACAAAATGCGAACATGTTAGCATTCGGCCATGTCTACCCATCTTCTTGGCCGCAAACCGGCGCGGGCGGCGCCGGGGCTGACCCTGCATGATGAGATTTCGCTGCAACTGGCCCGCGTACACGAGGCCTGCGGCCCCGCGCGGCGCAGCTTTGCCATGTGGTTGGCCGGTCAGGCGCAGGGGCCGGTTCTGTGGATCTCGCCCGCGTGGGAGGCCGATCAGCTGAACCCCGACGGCATGATGACCTTTGCCGATCCCGCCCGGTTCCTATTCGTCCGCCCCACCCGGGCCGAGGACCTGCTGTGGTGCATCGAAGAGGCACTGCGCAGCGGGGCGGTGCCGTTGGTGATCGGCGATCTGCCGGGGGCACCGGGTCTGACGCCGGTGCGACGGATGCATCTGGCCGCCGAACAGGGGGGCACGATGGGTCAGGCCCCGCTGGGCCTGCTGCTGACCCCGGGCGAGGGCGGCGCGCAGGGGATCGAGACACGCTGGCACATGGCCCCGGCGCACACGGGCCAGACCCGCCGCTGGACCCTGACCCGCCGCCGCGCCCGCGCCCTGCCCCCGGTCAGTTGGCACGCCACCCAGACCGCGCCGCGCGCCGGGCTGCACCTGCAACGGATCGGCGCCGAGGAAACCTGCGCCTGACCGACCGGACCCGGAACAGGCAAGTTGTGACTGGTCAAACCGCAACCCGCGTCCTAGCGTGCCGGAATGACCCACCCGATCCACGACAGCCGCTATTCCTGGCTTCGCCTTCTGGTCACGCTGGCCATCGCGGCGGTGGCCAATGTGGGCATGTGGGCGGTGATCGTGGTGATACCCGCAATCGAGACCCAGTTCGGCGCCAGCCGGGCCGAGGCCTCGATGCCCTACACGCTGACCATGATCGGATTTGCGCTTGGCAACATGTGGCTGGGTCAGGTGGTGGACCGAATGGGCGTGACCAAAGCGCTGATCGGTGCCGCAGGCCTCAGCGCGCTCAGCTATCTGCTGGCGACATGGGCGCCGACGATCACGCTGCTGTCGGCGGCGCATCTGCTGCTGGGTCTGGGCACCGCTGTCGGGTTCGGCCCGCTGATCGCCGATATTTCGCACTGGTTCCTACGCCGCCGCGGGATCGCCGTGGCGCTGGTGGCCAGCGGAAACTATCTGTCCGGCGCGATCTGGCCCACGCTCCTGTCTGGTATCCTTGCCCGCGACGGGTGGCAGCAGGTCTATCTGACACTGGCGGTCATCACCCTGATCCTGGTCATCCCGCTGTCGCTGCTGCTGCGCCGGCAGGTCCCGGCCGAGGCGCATGGCACCGCCGCAGCCGCCGCGCAGATCAACGCGCGCAGCGTCGGCCTGTCGCCGCGAACACTGCAATATGTGCTGGGCCTCGCCGGGATCGGCTGCTGCATCGCCATGTCGATGCCGCAGGTCCATATCGTCTCCTATTGCGTGGGGCTGGGCTATGGCCCGGCAGTCGGGGCCGAGATGCTGTCGCTCATGCTGATGGGCGGCGTGGTCAGCCGGATCATTTCGGGGCTGGTGGCCGACAGGTTGGGCGGTGTTCACACGTTGCTGATCGGGTCGATCCTGCAATGCATCGCCCTGTTCCTGTTCCTGCCCTATGACGGGATGGTGTCGCTCTATGTCATCAGCCTGCTGTTCGGGCTGGCGCAGGGCGGCATCGTGCCCAGCTATGCGCTGGTCGTCCGGGAATACATGCCCCCGCAAGAAGCCGGGGCACGGGTCGGATTCGTGATGATGATGACCATCCTGGGCATGGCGCTGGGCGGATGGATGTCGGGCTGGATCTATGACGTCACCGGGCAGTACACACTGGCCTTCGTGAACGGGATCCTTTGGAATGGGCTGAACATCGCCATCATACTGACGTTGCTGCACAGGTCCCGCCCGCGCCAACAAGGGGCCATCGCATGACATGGCTGCGCCGCCGAGACCTGATGGCCGCACTTGTAGCCCTGGTGGCCGCGCCTCCGACCCTCGCCGCACCCGTTCCCTACGTGCTCGCCCGCACGAAAACCCTGATCGCCTTCACCTTCGATCTGTCGGGCACGCCCCAGACCGGAACCATGCCGATCCGATCAGCGGATGTATGGGTGGACACGCGCCGCCTGCAGAACAGCCGCGCCACGGTCGTTCTGGACGTGGCGCGGGCCCAAACCCGCCTGCCCTTCGCGCGCGAACCGATGCTGGGCCCACAGATACTGGACGCCGCAAGGTTTCCCGCGATCGGGTTCCGCTCGACCCGCATCCACCTGGGCCGGGGCGGACGTATCTCCGACGGCGCCACTGTCACCGGAGACCTGACCCTGCGCGGCCTCACCCGCCAAATCGCCCTTCAGGCCGCGCTGTTCCGACCGCCCGGCTCGGCGCGGGACGAGCTTGACCGCCTGTCCATCCACCTGACGGGGGCGCTGAACCGCCACGTATTCGGGGCTTCGGGATATGCCGATCTGGTCGGACCGACAGTCGGGTTGGATATTCGCGCGGAAATCGAACGAAAAACCTGAGGCGGGCGGAAAACGACATCGGCGCGTCGAATAGGCGCGCACATCGCGGAAAGATACGCTCAAACAGGGACACCATGCGCACGATCATTACCTTTGCCGCCCTTTTCCTGTCGGTCATTCTATTGCAGCTTTCCACCGGCGGTGTCGGCCCGTTGGATGCCATTTCCGGCCTGACGCTGGAGTTCTCAACCGAACAGATCGGCCTGCTCGGGTCGGCGCATTTCCTTGGGTTCTTCATCGGTTGCTGGTGGGCGCCGCGCCTGATGGGCAGCGTCGGCCATTCGCGCGCCTTCGCGGCCTGCACCGCACTGGGCGCGATGGGGCTGATCGGTCATACACTGACCGAAAACCCCTATGCTTGGGCCGCGATGCGGGTCGCCTCGGGCCTGTGCGTGGCTGGCTGCTATACCGTTATCGAGGCGTGGCTGAACGACAAGGTGACCAATGAAACCCGCGGCCGCGCGATGGGCACCTACCGGATCGCCGACGCCAGCGCCTCTTTGGCCGCGCAGCTGATCATCGCGGTGCTGCCGCCGGCCTCTTATGTCTCCTACAACGTGCTGGCCATCCTGTGCTGCGCGGCCCTGCTGCCATTGACCCTCTCGCGAGCCACGCAACCGGCGACGCCCAAGGCCCCGCGCCTCCGTCCCTGGCTGGCCTGGGCCTGTTCGCCGTTGGCGGTGGTGGGTGTCGTCGTGTCGGCCATCAGCGCGGCATCTTTCCGAATGGTCGGGCCGGTCTACGGCCAGGGCGTGGGGCTGGCGGTGGACCAGATCGCCTTTTTCCTGGCCTCGTTCGTTCTGGGCGGCGTGTTGGCGCAATATCCGGTCGGATGGTTGGCCGATAAATACGACCGCCGCTGGGTTCTTTTGTGGATTTCGGTATCCGCCATTCTGGCCTGCGGCATCACCGCCGCCGCCGGTGGAAGCGGAACAATGGGCGTGATGCTGGCCGCCGGGCTGTTCGGGTTCACGACCTTTCCCGTCTTTTCGGTGTCAGCCGCCCACGCAAACGACTTCGCTACGTCCGAACAGCGGGTCGAATTGGCGGCAGCCATGATGTTCTGGTACGCGATGGGCGCAATTGCGGCCCCCTATCTGTCTTCGGCCCTGATCCGCGCATTTGGCCCACCCGCCCTGTTCGGCCTGATCGCGGCAGGGCATCTTTGCCTGATCCTGTTCGGCCTGAGCCGGATGCGAGCGCGCCCGACACCCGAGGACCGGACTCATTACGTCTATGCCCCGCGCACATCCTTCACCATCGGCAAGCTGCTCAAGAGGTCGCGCGAAGGTCGATAGCAATCTGGGGCTGGGATTTCCCGATCCGGTTTGATAGAGCGCCCGCAGACAGTTAGGCGGAAACCAAACATGGCTCGGATTCTCATTACCTCGGCAATTCCCTACATCAACGGGATCAAGCACCTTGGAAACCTGATCGGCTCGCAGCTGCCGGCGGATTTGTTTGCGCGCTACCAGCGCGGCCGCGGCAACGAGGTCATGTTCCTGTGCGCCACCGACGAACACGGCACCCCGGCCGAGTTGGCCGCCGCCAAGGCCGGCAAACCGGTGGCCGAATACTGCGCCGAGATGCACGAGGTGCAGGCTGACATCGCGAAGCGCTTTGGCCTCAGCTTCGATCACTTTGGCCGGTCCTCCAGCCCGCAGAACCACAAACTGACCCAGCATTTCGCCGGCAAGCTGGCCGAGGCCGGACTGATCCGCGAAGTGACTGAAAAGCAGGTCTATTCCAACGCCGACGGTCGGTTCCTGCCCGACCGCTATATCGAGGGCACGTGCCCCAACTGCGGTTACGAAAAGGCCCGCGGCGACCAGTGCGAGAACTGCACCAAGCAGCTGGACCCGACCGATCTGATCGACCCGCGCAGCGCGATTTCTGGCTCGACCGACCTTGAGGTGCGCGAGACCAAGCACCTCTATCTGCGCCAGTCGGCGATGAAGGATCAGCTGGACGCCTGGATCGACAGCAAGACCGACTGGCCGGTGCTGACCACCTCGATCGCCAAGAAATGGCTGCATGACGGCGACGGCCTGCAGGACCGCGGCATCACCCGCGATCTGGACTGGGGCATTCCGGTCAAGAAGGGCGACGAGGACTGGCCCGGCATGGAGGGCAAGGTCTTTTACGTCTGGTTCGACGCGCCGATTGAATACATCGCCTGCGCCAAGGAATGGGCCGATGCCCACGGTAAGCCGGATGCGGAATGGGAACGCTGGTGGCGCACTGACAAAGGCGCCGACGACGTGCGTTATGTGCAGTTCATGGGCAAGGACAACGTGCCGTTCCACACCCTGTCCTTCCCGGCCACCATCCTAGGCTCGGGCGAACCGTGGAAGTTGGTCGATCACCTGAAATCGTTTAACTATCTGAATTATGATGGCGGACAATTCTCGACCAGCCAGGGCCGCGGAGTCTTCATGGACCAGGCGCTGGACATCCTGCCCGCCGACTACTGGCGCTGGTGGCTGCTAAGCCACGCGCCGGAAAGCAGCGACAGCGAATTCACCTGGGAGAACTTCCAGCAGTCAGTGAACAAGGACCTGGCCGACGTCCTGGGTAATTTCGTCAGCCGCATCACCAAGTTCTGCCGCTCAAAATTCGGCGAAGAAGTTCCGGCCGGCGGTGCATACGGCGAACGCGAACAGGCCTTGATCGAGGAATTGACCAAGCGCATCCGCGCCTACGAAGCGCATATGGAGGCGATGGAGGTCCGCAAATCTGCGCAGGAACTGCGCGCGATTTGGGTCGCCGGCAACGAATACCTGCAGGCCGCTGCGCCTTGGTCCACCTTCAAGGAAGACCCGGAACAGGCCGCCGCGCAGGTTCGCCTTGGCCTGAACCTGATCCGTCTTTACGCGGTGCTGAGCGCCCCGTTTATTCCCGAGACCTCGGCCAAGATGCTGAGCGCGATGAACACGCTCGACACCAGTTGGCCCGACGACGTGGAGGCCGCGCTGAACGCCCTGCCCGCCGGACACGCGTTCACGGTGCCGGACGTTCTGTTCGCCAAGATCACCGACGAACAGCGCGAAGACTGGCAAACACGTTTTGCCGGAACGCGCGCCTGACCCGCGCAGCGACGGGGTGCAACAGGGGGCCATCTGGCCCCCGTTTTTTTCGCACGCGCCAAGCCTGCACAATCAAAGGCTTGAGAAATAAACCCTTTGCCTCCATCCTGACGATGAATTTCGTCTGGGCCCTCGGAACCGGACAGCAGATCCGGGCCCCGCGCCCGCATTGAACGAGGCAATTGTCATGAACCCTGTTTCCCCGCCGTGCCGCTCTCCTCTGCCCCGTGCCGTTGGTCGTGCGGGACGGTTGGTTGCCGCCATCATTGCGATTGGCCTGATGCAGCCGGCATCGGCGCAGGAAGACTCCAGCGCGCCGCCCCCCAAGGTCTCGATCGCGGCGGCCTATACGCAGGAGATCACCGAGGAAGCGACCTTCATCGGCCGCGCCGAGGCGATCAACAAAGTCGACATCATCGCTCGCGTCAGCGGTTTCCTGGAAAGCCGCGAGGTCGAAGACGGCGCCGAAGTCAAGGATGGCGACCTGCTGTTCACCATCGAGCCCGACCTCTATCAGGCCACGCTCGAGGCGCGGAAGGCTGACCTGGACCGTGCCGAGGCCAATCTGGAACTGGCCAAGGTGGATCTGGCCCGCAAGGAAGAGCTGTTCCGGCGCGAAGCCACGCCGGAATCGGAAGTGGACATTTCACGCGCCAACGAATTGGTCGCCGAGGCCGAAGTCAAAGCTGCACAGGCCGCGATCCGGCAGGCTGAACTGGACCTGAGCTATACAAAGATCCACGCACCGTTCGACGGCCGGCTAAGCCGGATCAATGTCAGCGTCGGCGATGTCGTCGGTCCGAACACCGAACCTCTGGTAAACCTGGTCAGCGAGGCTCCGATCTATGTGACTTTCTCATTGAACGAGAAACAGTTCACCTCGGTTCTTCAAGCGGTCAACGAAACCGCATCGACCCTGGCCGAAAGCGACAAGAGCCCGGTGGTCAAGCTGACCCTGCCAAACGGAACCGAGCTGCCCGAGACCGGCAAGATCGTGTTCGTCGACAACCGGATAGACCCTTTGACCGGCGCCATCACCTTGCGGGCCGAGTTTGAAAATACCGACCGCCTCATCGTCGACGGCGCTTTCGTCAACGTCCAGATCGAGGCGCTGGAACCCACGCTCGAGGTTCTGATTCCGCAGGCCGCCTTGCAGCGCGACCAGCGCGGCGAGTTCGTTCTGGTCGTGAACGACAAGCAGATGGTCGAACAGCGGTACATCACCACGGGCAACAACGTGGGTTCGGCGGTGATCGTGAAAGAGGGCCTGCGCGAAGGCGAAAGCGTCATCGTCGAGGGGCTGCAGCGCGTGCGGCCCGGGGTGGCCGTGGACGCGGTCGTCGCTGCAGAACAGCCGGGAGAATAACCGATGTTTTCCGCCCTGTTCATCAGCCGGCCCAAGCTGGCCTTCGTCATTTCACTGGTCCTGACGATCATGGGCATGATCGGTTACATGGTTTTGCCGGTGGCGCAGTTTCCCGATATCACGCCCCCGGTGGTCAGCGTTTCGACCAATTATACGGGCGCAAATGCCGAAACCGTGGAAAACACAGTGGCCGCCCCGATCGAGGCGCAGGTCAACGGCGTGGACGACATGATCTACATGACCTCCACCTCGTCGGACAACGGATCCTATTCGCTGAACATCACCTTCGAGGTCGGCACCGACCCGGATATCGCCTCGGTCAACGTTCAGAACCGGGTGGCGCAAGCCATGTCGTCGCTGCCCGCCGAGGTCACCGCGTCCGGGGTCGTGACCCAGAAAGCGTCGACCAACATGCTGCTGCTGGTGACGCTGACCTCGCCCAGTGGCACCTATGACAGCGTGTTTCTGTCGAACTACGCGTCGATCAACCTCAAGGATGCGTTGGCGCGGGTGCAGGGCGTGGGCAAAGCCGATGTTCTGACCAATCTGGAATACGCGATGCGGATCTGGATGGACCCTGACAAGATGGCTGCCCTGTCGATCACGCCAGGTGACGTGATTTCGGCCATTCGCGAACAGAATATCGAGGTGTCGGCTGGCTCGATCGGTGCCCCGCCAGTGCCCGAGGGCCAGACCTTTCAATACACGATCAAGACCAAAGGACGCCTGACGTCGGCCAATGAATTCGGCGATATCGTTATCCGCACCGGCGACGCCGGGTCCATCGTTCGGGTCCGTGACATCGCGCGGGTCGAACTGGGCGCCCAGTACTATGCGGCATCGGGGTATTTCCAGGCCGTGCCTGCCACCGTGATCGGCATCTATCAGGCACCCGGCGCCAACGCGCTGGCCGTCTCCGAGCGGGTCGAGGCTGAACTGGAGCGCCTGTCGCGCGCCTTCCCGACGGATGTGGAATACGCGATTCCGTTCAATACCACCGATTTCGTCGAACAATCCTTGAACGATGTGGTTTCGACCCTGATCCTGACCTTCATCCTGGTGATCTCGGTCGTGTTCGTGTTTTTGGGCAGTTGGCGGGCCACGATCATTCCGGCAGTGGCCATTCCGGTTTCGCTGATCGGAACCTTCGCGTTCCTGCTGCTGTTCGGCATGTCGCTGAACACGATCTCGCTGTTCGCGCTGGTACTGGCCATCGGCATCGTGGTCGATGACGCCATCGTGGTGGTCGAGAACGTGGAACGCATCATCGCCGAAGAAGGCCTGCCGCCCGCCGAAGCGACGCGCAAGGCGATGGGCCAGATCACCGGCCCTGTCATCGCGACCACGCTTGTCCTGTTGGCGGTGTTCGTGCCCGTGACCTTCATGCCCGGGATCTCGGGGCGGCTGTATTCCCAGTTTGCGGTCACCATTTCCACCGCGGTCGTGATCTCGTCGATCAACGCGCTGACGCTGTCTCCGGCCTTGTGCGGAATGGTCTTGCGGGCGCGGTCCGGCCCGCCCAAGGGGCTGCTGGCCGCGTTCGAGGGGTTTATCGGCTCGATGCGCGCGGGCTATGTGGCCATCGTGCGCAAGCTGCTGATCGTCCCGGCAGTGTCCTTGGCAATCGTGGCCGGGTTCGGCTTTGGCGGGGTCACGATCATGTCGAACACCTCCAGCGGCTTCCTCCCGCTCGAAGACAACGGTTACCTGTTCGTCGACATCCAACTGCCCGACGCGGCCACCCTGGAACGGACCGAGGCCGTGACCAAGCGCGTCGACGACCAGATCCGCCAGATCCCCGGCGTGGCCAATACCGTGCTGATCAACGGTTTTTCGATGCTCAACGGCACCATCACCAATGGCGCAGCGATTTTCGCGAACCTCGACAACTGGGACGACCGCCAGGATGAAGACCTGAGCGCCGACGCCATCCTGCAGAAGGTGCTGGCCATCGCCAATGGTGAATCCGCCGCCTCGATCGTGGCCTTTAACCCGCCACCGATCCAGGGTTTGGGCATGTCGGCCGGCGTGGAAATGGAGGTGCAGCAAACCGGAGGCGGCTCGCCTCAGGATCTCGCGTCGGCGGTCGGGTCCTTTGTCTATGCCGCCAACCAGAGGCCGGAAATCGGCCAAGCCTACACGACCTTCCGGGCCAACGTGCCTCAGTTGTTCGTGGATTTGGACCGCGAGAAGGCCAAGACGCTGCAGGTCTCGGTCGCCGAGATCTTCCAGACCATGCAGGCGCAGTTGGGGTCGTATTATGTCAACGACTTCAACCTGTTCGGCCGCGTCTATCGCGTGATGATCCAGGCAGAGGGGTCGTATCGCGACAATGTCGAGGACATCTCCAACCTGTATGTGCGTTCGAACGAGGGCAAGATGGTTCCGTTGGGCACGCTGATCGACGTGGAAAACGTGCTGGGGCCAGTATTGCTGAAGCGGCACAACCTGTTCCGCTCGGCCACTGTGACGGCGGTGCCGGCCGAAGGGCTGTCGACCGGTGACGCCATCGCCGTGATGACCGAGGAATCAGCCACCGCCCTGCCCCCCGGTTATGCGTTCGAATGGACCGGTACGGCCCAGCAGCAGCTGGCCTCAGGCGGGCTGGTCGTGGTGATCCTGGGGCTGGCGATCCTGTTCGGCTATCTGTTCCTGGTGGGGCAATACGAAAGCTGGACCATGCCGGTTTCGATCCTGCTGTCGGTGATCGTCGCCCTGTTCGGCGCGGTCGCGGCGGTGGCGATCGTGGGCAGCGACATCAACCTCTACACGCAGATCGGGATGATCATGCTGGTGGGGCTTGCATCGAAAAACGGCATTCTGATCGTGGAATTCGCGATGGAGCAGCGCGCCAAGGGCTTGTCTATCAAAGAGGCCGCCGCCGAGGCCGCGCATCAGCGGTTCCGGGCCGTGATGATGACGGCGCTGTCCTTCCTACTGGGCGTCGTGCCGCTGCTGGCGGCCAGCGGGGCCGGTGCGGCCAGCCAGAAGGCCATCGGCGTGGCCGTGTTCGGCGGCATGTTGGCGGCCACGCTGGTCGGCGTGATCGTGGTTCCGGTTCTCTATGCCGTCATGCAGGGGCTGCGGGAATGGATCAAGGGCAGCAAGGGTTCGGGGCCATCCGAGGAAACGGCCTGAGTTCCCGGCGGACTAGGAACAAAAACCGCCCCGCTGATGCGGGGCGATTTTTCGGCGACCACAATTTCATCAGCCCGCCAGCGCGGGTTCCGCATGACGACGCACCTGCATCCACGCGTCCAGCCGCGCGACCTGATCGGCGCTCAGTCGCAGGCCCAGCTTGTTGCGACGCCAGATCACGTCCTGCGCGGTGCGGGCGTATTCCTTGTCCATCAGCCAGACCACTTCGCGTTCGGTCAGCGTCGCCCCAAAATCTTCGCCCAGATCCGCGGCGGATATTGCATCGCCCAGGATCAGCCGGGCCTCAGTACCATAGGCGCGCACCAACCGACGCGCCCAGCCTTGGGTCAGAAAGGCGAAATCGGCCATCAATCCGTCGATCAGTCCTTGCACCCCTTCAACAGGGAAATCACCGCCCGGCAGGGCAACGCCCGCGGTCCAGGGGCCGGGCAGGTCCGGGAAATGCTCGGCAACCTTGTCCATCGCGCTTTCGGCCAGCCGGCGATAGGTGGTGATCTTTCCCCCGAAAATGTTCAGAACCGGCGCACCACCCTCGGCATCCACCTTCAGCGTATAGTCCCGCGTCGCCGCCGTGGCGCTTTGCGCACCGTCGTCATACAGGGGCCGCACACCGGAATAGGTCCAGACGATCTGCTCCCGCGTTACGGGCTGTTTGAAGTATTTTGACGCGAAGGCGCACAGATAGTCCTGCTCGGCCTCGGTGCAGACGGGCGGTTCGGACGGATCGGGGTGGTCCTGGTCGGTGGTCCCGATCAGGGTGAAATCCTGCTCGTAGGGGATGGCGAAGATGATGCGGCCGTCCTCGCCCTGGAAGAAATAGCATTTGTCATGGTCATACAGGCGCGGCACCACGATATGGCTGCCCCGCACCAGCCGGACCCCTTCGCGCGAATTCGAGCGGATCTTGGTGCGGATGATGTCGCCCACCCAAGGCCCGCCCGCGTTGATCAGCATCCGGGCGCGCATCTCGCGGGTCTCGCCGCTGTCGCAATCCTGCACGGTGATCCGCCAGACGCCCTCGGCCCGCTCGGCCGACAAGACCTTGGTGCGCACCATGATCCGCGCCCCGCGCGCCTCGGCGTCGCGGGCGTTCAGAACCACCAGACGGGAATCCTCGACCCAGCAGTCCGAGTATTCATAGGCGGTTTCGAACCGGTCCTGCAGCGGCGCCCCCTCGGGCGCGGTGCGCAGGTTCAAAGAGGTCGTGCCAGGCAGGATCTTGCGCCCGCCCAAGTGGTCATACATGAACAGACCCAGACGGATCAGCCAAGCAGGTCGGCGCCCCTTCATCCATGGCATGACGGTCCCCAAAAGGCGCGACGTCGGAGTTTCCGAGTCGAACCGCATGTCGGGGTGATAGGGCAGCACGAACCGCATCGGCCAACTGATATGCGGCATGGCGCGCAGCAGGGTTTCACGCTCGATCAACGCCTCGCGCACCAGGCGGAACTCGAAATATTCCAGATATCGCAACCCCCCGTGGAACAGCTTGGTCGAGGCCGAAGACGTGGCCGAGGCCAGGTCGTTCATTTCGGCCAGCGCCACCGACAGGCCGCGGCCTGCTGCGTCGCGGGCAATACCGCATCCGTTGATGCCGCCGCCAATGATGAAAAGATCGGTGATCGGGGTGTCGTCCTGTGCCATCTGAGCGTGATTCCATATTGCCCGGGAGATGCGCGCATTAACGTCATCGTGGTTCGTTTGGTCAAGGTTTGTGTTCGCTTTTTTTCCTTGCACCCCCCGTCGAGGAACTTGGAATACAGGATTTTCCCCAGAGTTTTGGCACTATCGAATGGGGCGCGCACCGATACAGGCTTGCGAAATCACACAAAAACGACCAAAAACGAACACAGCCTCGGATCGGAGCCCCCATGTCGCTGTCCTTTCGCCAAACCGACATCCTTGAACTGGCCAAACGGAACGGGCGCGTTTCGGTTGATCACCTGGCCGAGCGCTTCGGCGTCACGGTCCAGACCATCCGCCGCGATCTGACCGAACTGGCCGAGGCCGGCAAGCTGGACCGCGTGCATGGCGGTGCGGTGCTGAGGTCGGGCGTGACCAATATCGGCTATGAGGACCGGCGCGACCTGAACGAAGAGGCCAAGGCCCGCATTGCCCGGCGCTGCGCGGCCGACATCCCCGATGGCGCCTCGGTGTTTCTAAATATCGGAACGTCGACCGAGGCCGTCGCGCGCCAGTTGCTGGGCCACAGGAACCTGATGGTGGTCACCAACAACATGAACGTCGCCAACATCCTGGTCGAGAACCCCGACTGCCAGATCGTCGTGGCCGGCGGCATTCTGCGCCGCGCCGATGGCGGTTTGATTGGGAATCTCACCGTGAACACGATCCGCCAGTTCAAGTTCGATCACGCGATCATCGGCTGTTCTGCCGTGGATGCCGAAGGCGACCTGCTGGATTTCGATTTTCAAGAGGTCAGTGTCAGCCAAACGATCATCGCCCAGGCCCGGCGGGTGTGGCTGGTGGCGGATGGGTCAAAGTTCCAACGCTCGGCGCCTGCCCGCATCGCCTCGCTGGCCGAAATCGACGCCTTCTACACCGACGCCACCCCCCCGGCGCCGCTGCCAGACCGCTGCAAGGAATGGCAGACCCGCCTGGTGATCTGCCGCTGACGGCCGCGCAAGGCTATTGTCGTCAAAGCTTGCCAGATCGCCGACCGCCTGCCACTATCGCGTGAACTGCATCATCGCACGGGAAGGGAGGACCGGGCCATGATCGCACTTTTGTTTGCGCTTTTGGCGGCCGTGATGGCCTTGAATTACTTTGGAAGACACCGGATCGGCACCGCCGTGTTCTTTTTCACGCTGGCGTTGAGCGTCTATTGGCTGAAATACCACGCCACCAGCCAACTGACTATTCAGCTGTAGGAGGCGCCGATGACACCGGACCTGTCCCGTACGTTGAATGCCATCGGCATGCTGGCCGTCAGCCTGGTGCTGGTGCTGGCCTATGTCTATCAGTTGGCGCTTTACGAACTGCCCTGTCCGCTGTGCCTGCTGCAACGGGTGGGTTTCGTGGCGGTGGGCGTCGGGCTGGGGCTGAACCTGCTGTACGGGCCGCGACCGCAGCACTATGCGATAATGCTGATCGCGGCACTCTATGGCGGCAGCGTCTCGGTCCGGCAAATCCTGCTGCATATCGTGCCGGGAACCGGGCACTATGGGTCTCCGGTTCTGGGCCTGCACTACTACACCTGGGCCGCGATCTGCTTTTTCCTGATCCTGCTGGGCACTGCGATCATGCTGATGTTCGACCGGCAATATGTCGAGGACCGCCGCTCCCTGCCACGCTTTGGCGGCAACAGGCTGGCGAAGGTCGCGTTCTTTATCATGCTGGGTCTTTCGGTGCTGAACGCTGGTTCGACGCTGCTGGAATGCGGTCCGGGCATCTGCGCCGACCCACCGACCAGCTACAAACTGATTGACGACTTGGACCCGGGAAACTGACGACGGGGCCACCGGCCCCGAAGAAGGCGCAAAGATGGACTGCCGGGACAGCCGCTGGGCTTCTACGACTATCTGACATTCGTCGCGCTGATCCTACTGCTGGCGGCGGTGATGGCGCTGTTTCTGTTCATCATGGGCCTGCCCGGCCGGATCGCGATCAAGCGGAACCACCCCCATGCCGAAGCCGTCAATCTGATGGGATGGATGGGTTTCCTGGCCGTGATCCCCTGGGTCCAGGCCTTCATCTGGGCCTACCACGACGGGATGACGGTCGACATCCGCCGCCTGTCCGAGGGCGAGCGAGACGCGATCCGCAAGTAGATCGAACGCCTTGGCGGACAGGCCAAGGACGAGTACCAAGCGCCTGTGGCGCCGAAGGAAGGCTGAAGCCAAAGGACCCAAAACACCATGTTCGTCGCCCTCGGCATCACGCTTTTCTAATTCATTTTTGTCTGGTTATTTTCTTCAAGGCACAATGGCTCAAGTTCAACATTATTTGGGGAACCGTGTCGTTTTAGGTCAGGCCCATCTGCTGCTGATCTTCCTTGTCGCGCTGCGGTTTATTCAGCCCTTCTCGATCAACAGGCACGTTGTGCGGTCCACCATCCAGATCGTCCCGAAACTGACCCAGCCGACCATCCTGACCGAAGTTCTGATCAAACCCAACACGCCCATCACCAAGGGCGATCCGCTGTACCGCTTCGATGACGCGGTATTCAAGCTGGCCGTCGAGAACGCACAGGCCCAACTGGTGGCTGCCGAGCAAAACGCCAAAATCCTTGAACAGGACGTAATCGCCTCGACCGAGGCGGTGGAGCGTTCCAATACCCAGCTGGCCTATACGATGACGCAGAAGGCACGCTATGAAAACCTTGTGTCTGCCGAGGGCGCGCGCCAGGACGAGTTGGACCGCTGGAACGAGCAGGTGACCGAAGATCAGGCTGCGGTCAAACAGGCCGAGGCCAATCTTAGAAAGGCGCAACTTGCGCAGGAATCACAGATCGACGGAGTGAACACCGGTATCCTTCAGGCCAAGGCGCAGTTGGCCGAAGCACAGTATTTCCTGGACACTACGACGATCTACGCCCCCGAAAACGGCATGATCGTCTCGCAACAGGTCCGTCCCGGCCTTGTGGTCGGCGATATCCGCCTTGGGGCCATCGCCAGCTTCGTGACCGAGGATTCGCCCTATATACTCGCCACCTTTCGTCAGCAGAACCTGAAATTCGTCAAACCCGGTCAGCCAGTCGAAGTCGCGCTAGACCTCTATCCGGGTGAAATTCTGACCGGCAAGGTCGAGGCCATCTGGTGGGCCACCCGGCAAGGGCAATACCTGCCCTCCGGCCGCCTGCCGGGGTTCGAGCTGCCCAAAATTCCCGGGCGCATCGCGGTGCAAATTACGGTCGAGGTCCCTGAAGGGCATACCTTCCCCGCTGGCGGGCAAGCGGCCGTGGCCATCTACACGGGACAAGTCACAAGCTTCGAGTTTTTGCGCCGCATCAACATCCGCCTCTATTTCTTCGCCAACTTCATCCGACCGTTGGATATCTGAGCCTGACAGACATGAACCCGGACCATCCGCGCAAGCCACGAAACCGCCGCCGCATGTTAGTTGGCACCGCGCTTAGCGCCGCGTTGCTGGTTGCATGCACCCCGGTCGCGCCGGATTTCGTGCGCCCCAACTCGCCGGTCGTGAAACAGTGGATGGAGGCCAACAGCCCCAGCGCCAGCCAGGCCAGCGGTCTGACATCGCGCAGCGCGCCCGTGGTCAAATGGTGGCAGAGCTTCAATGTTCCGACCCTGAACAAGCTGGTGGCCGAGGCCTATGCCCAGAACCTGACCCTTCAGGTCGCAGGCGCGCGCGTGCTGCAGGCCCGCGCGCAGCTGGGAATCGCCTTCGGGGAGCTCTATCCGCAGTCTCAGGCCGTGGGCGGCGCGTTGGAGCGGCGCCGGATCAGCGACAACCTCGGTCCCATTGCCGATATCAACCGGATCATTCCACTGGATACCGAGTTCTCGACGTCGCAGGTGGGATTTGACGCCCAGTGGGAACTGGATGTCCGGGGGGGCGCAGCGGCGTGGGGTGCAGGTGGCGCGGTCGAACTTGGCGCTGCAGGTCGCCAATTATGACGACGCACTGGTGACGCTGACGGGCGATGTGACCGCGCTGTACATCAACATCCGCGCGCTGCAGGAGTCTCTGGCCGTCGCGCGCCAGAACATCAAGCTGCAACAGGAAGCCAACGATCTGACCCAGTTGCGGTTCAACAATGGTGTGACGACGGAATTGGATGTGCAGGAGTCCACTGCCCTGCTGAACAACACCAAGGCGCTGGTGCCGACGCTGGAAAGCGATTTGCAGCAGGCCAAGAACGCGCTGGCGGTTCTGCTGGGCACGACACCATCGCGCATGACCGGTCTGCTGGGAACGTCCGGACGAATTCCGTCGGCAAGATCGAACGTGGCCGTCGGTGTTCCGGCCGAACTGCTGCGCCGCCGCCCCGACGTACGCGCCGCTGAACTGGCCGCGGCCACGCAATCGGCGTAGGTGGGCATAGCCATGGCGGACCTGTAGCCGCAATTCATCCTGTCGGGGTCGATCGGCCTGCGGGCATCGGGCGGGCGCGACAAGTTCAGTTCGAACAACATCACGGGTCTGGCCAGCGCCGGCGTGGTCTGGAACTGTTGAACTATGGGCGGATCAAGAAAACGTGCGCGCACAGGACGCCGCTTATGAGGCGCTGATCGCCAACTATCAGAACACCGTCCTGACCGCCTATTCCGAGGTCGAAAGCGCCATGGTCGCCTAGGCCGAGGCACGCAAGAAGGTGACGTTCTACCAACGCAGCGTCGACGCAGCACGCAAGGCCGCCGACATTTCCGTCAGCCAGTATCGCGACGGCATCGCAGACTATTCCCGCGTGCTGAACACGCAGACCGCGCTTCTGCGCTCGCAAGCCAATCTGATCGAGTCGCGCCAGCAGGTTTCGTCGAACTTACTCGCGGTCTACAAAGGTCTGGGCGGGGGCTGGCAGATCCGTCAGAACCAGGAATTCCTGCCCGAAACCGTACTGGCCGAGATGGCCTATCGCACCGATTGGGGTGACCTGCTGCAGCAAGACCCGAAACGGGCAAGTCTGAACTAGGCGCTATTTCGTCAGGCCCGTCAGGCCGCCCGAGATCAGGATATTCACCTCGTACAGGATGCGCGGCGCGGCCAGACCGCCCGGGCTGGCCAGATAGTTGGGGCTCCATTCGGGGTCGAATTTTTGCTTGAAGGCGCGCAGCCCCTCGAAGTGGTAGAACTGCTCACCGTGCTCGTAGACGAAGCCGCCGATCCGGTTCCAGAGCGAGGCGAGTTGCCGGTTCTCGATCCCGGAAAACGGCGCGGCCCCCAATGAGAACCAATGAAACCCTTGGCCGGCGCCCCAGTTCATCATCTCGGCGAACAGAGCATCCATCACAAAGCTGGGGCAGTCGGGCTCGTACCGCATCAGATCCAGCGACAATTCCGACTTGTTGCCGCCCTGAAACAGGTTGGCAAAAGCCACGATCCTGTCTGTCTCGCCGTTCTTCAGAACCGCATGATCGAAATAGGACAAGTACTGCTCGTCGAACCCGCCCAGGGCAAATCCCTTTTCCGCGCCCGCCTTGCCCTCCAGCCAGTGATCCGAGATCTGGCGCAGCTCGGGCAGGACCGGTGCAAGCTGTTCTTTGCGAATGATCTCGAAGACATATCCTTCACGCTCGGCCCTGTTCCGGGCCTGACGAAACCGTTTGCGGGATTTGCCGTCCAGCGTGAAGCCCTTCAGCGGAACCCGAGCGACCTCACCGATCTTGAGGATCGACAGCCCGAGGTCCAGAAAAGTAGGCAGATACTTGGTGGACACGCTGTAAAAAGCGCAGAGCTTGCCTTCGGCATCGGCCATCTCGCGCAACTGCCAGATTAGCTGCTGGCCGGCGGCCTCATCGCCGACCGGCTCGCCCTTGCTGATCAGCGCGTTGCCGGTGTCGGCATAGGCCAGAAAGGCGCTTTCATCCGGCGCAATCAGAAACTGCTTGTCGCCGGTCAGGCTGATCTGCGCCTCGGTGTCTTCGCTGGCCAGCGCCAAACGTTCGACGGTCGGGGGGATCTCGGTTCTCTGACGCGCGGGGATGGTGCGTCCGAATAGCGAGTTCACGGCCACCACCCCGACGATCACCGCCGCCACCATGCTGGAGCGCAGGAACCGCGAGGCATCGCCGTCCCAGGCAAACTCCCACCACAACGCATTTTCGTATTCGACATGGGAATAGGCAAACAACCCGATCCAGAAGATCACTGCCAGCAACGCGATCAGACTGACCAGCCAGGGAATGTTCAGTCGAAAGATGGATGCGCCGCTGACCCGGTAGAACGCCCCGCGAAACAGGGCCAGCAAACCGATGGCCACCAGCATTCCGATGGCCTCGTGCGTATCCAGACCCTTGGCCAGAGACGCGAAGAAACCGGCCAGCATCAGGATCATGGCCACGATCCATGCCCGGTACAGTTTGCGGTACAGTCCCCGTGCCACAAGCAGCAGCAAAACGCCAATGGCGCTACCGGCCAGATGCGATGCCTCGACAAAGGACAGGGGCAGAAAATCGCGCAGGATCCCCAGCTTCGTCGAGCTGGCCGGCAAGCTGCCCGAAATCAGAAGCACTGCGCCGGCCATGGCGGCGATGCCCGCAGCCGCCATCGGAACGATGGGACGGATGGCGCGATAGAACCAGGTCGCCGCGCCCCCCAGCCGGCGGCGATGCGCAACGGCGGTTGCTGTGGCAATCGACAAGCTGGCAATCGCAAAGGGCAAAAAGGTGTAGATCACCCGGTACAGCAGCAAGGCGGCGATCACGTCTGACCGGCCCGAGGCCCCCAGCCCCGCGATCAACGTGGCCTCGAACACGCCAAGCCCACCGGGGGCATGGCTGAGAATCCCGACGGCGATGGCGCAGATGAAGATCGTGAAGAACAGAGGATAGCCGACCCCCAGATCATCCGGCATCAGGACATACAGAACCATCGAGGCGCCCAGCAGGTCTCCGACCGCCGCAAGTGTCAGAAGCCCGGCCAGTCTGCCGCCCGGCAGGTTGAAGCCGAGTCCCGCGACCGACAGGCGCCGGGCGCCGCGTGACAGCCACAGGAACAGCGCGGTAAAGCCCGCCAGCAACCCCAGGCCAATCGCGGTCTCGACCGGCGCGCTGATGGGCAGCACCTGTGCAATCCCGTCCGGGTGAAAGGTCAGCAGCCCCCCCAAGATCAGTACCAGCCCCATCCAGAACGCCACCCACGAGGTCGCGATCACCCCTGCAACCCGCCCCAGGTCGAGGCCCAGCGAAGCATAGATCCGATAGCGGATCGCCGTGCCGGTGATATAGGAAAAGCCGAGGCAGTTCGACACGGCATAGCCACAGGCCCCAGCCAGGCCGGCAACGCGCAGCGGAACCTTGCCCTTAGCAACGCTCTGAACCGCAAAGACGTCATACAGCGACAAGGACACGAAGCTGAACGCCGTCCAGAACACGGCCAGTGCAACCACCCGCCATGGCGTCTGCGCCATGTCCGCCTTGACATCCGACCAGCGGACATGCCCGGCCAGATCATGCAGAACGGTCAGCGCGATCAGGGTCACCAGTACGGGCACCGCCACCCGCACCACGGGTTTTTCCAGTATGGCGGTCACTCGTGCAACCCACGGTTCGGGATTGGGCGGCTTGCCTGTTTCGGTCGTACTCATCCTGCGCCTCCCCACCGTTCCGGTCGCCGCCCCCTCAGTGGCAGCAGCCGCCCGCGAAGCTTGGCACAGGTTTGACCCGGCTAAAAGCGCCCGATCAATACCGCCCCTTGCGGGTGGACAGCAGAAGGTTGGTCTCGGACCGGGTGACGCCTTCGATGCGGCGGATCTGGAACAGAACCTCGTCCAGTTCGGCCAGCGTCTCGGTGCCGATCTCAGCGATCAGATCCCAGCTGCCATTGGTGGAATGCACCGCCCGCACCTGCCGCATCGCCGCGATCCGGGCCATGATCCGCTCGGTCCCGCGCCCTTCGATTTCCAGCATCATCAGCCCGCGCACCGGGCTCTGCGCCACGTCCCGACGGGTCAGGACGGTGAAACCCACGATCTCGCCCGATTGCTTGAGCCGCTGCAGCCGGCTGCGCACGGTCGTCCGGGTGACGCCCAGCAGCTCGGCCAACTCGGACAAAGACGCCCGCGCGTCTCGGTGAAGGGCGCTCAGCAGCCGACTGTCCAGATCGTCCATCTTTTCTTACCAGATTGAAAATACTTGTTCCTTTTTGAGCAATTTGCTCTCTTCCCGCAACCCATGCTGCGCCGATAAATGAGCACATGGATAGAAAACACCTCATTCTGGTCGGTGCGCCGATGGATGCCGGCAAGCGGCGACAGGGCTGCCGCATGGGCCCCGACGCCTATCGCGTTGCCGGGCTGGCCAAGGCCCTTGCAGATCTTGGGCACAGCGTCACCGACATGGGCAATGTTCAGCCAGACCCGGGTGATCTGCCCGAACATGACCACCTGTTCGCCCTGCCCGAATGCGTCGGCTGGACCCGCGCATTGGCCCGCGCTGCCAGGGACGCAGCAGCGACGGGCGTGCCGATCTTCATGGGCGGGGACCACGCCCTGTCGATGGGCACCGTCTCGGGCATGGCCGCCCATGCGCAGCAGATCGGGCGCCCGCTGTTCGTTCTTTGGCTGGACGCGCACAGCGATTTCCACACGCCCAACAGCACCGGCAGTGGCAACCTGCATGGCACGCCGGTCGCCTATTTCACCGGCCAGCCCGGGTTCGACGCCTTCCCTGCGCTGGCGGCCCCCGTGCCGACCGACCGCGTCGGCATGATCGGCCTGCGCTCGGTCGATCCCGCCGAACGCGCCGCGCTGGAGAAAGACCGCGCCATGCTGGCCGACATGCGCAGCATCGACGAACACGGCATCAAGGCCCCGCTGATGGCCTTTCTGGACCGCGTCCGCGCCGCGAACGGTATTCTGCATGTCTCGCTGGACGTGGACTTCCTTGATCCCGCAATCGCCCCGGCCGTCGGCACCACCGTTCCCGGCGGCGCCACCGAACGCGAGGCGCATCTGGTCATGGAATTGCTGCACGAAAGCGGGCTGGTCTGCTCGCTGGACCTGGTCGAACTGAATCCTTTCCTGGATGAACGCGGCCGCACCGCGAAACTGATGGTCGACCTGGCCGCCTCGCTGCTTGGACGCCGCATCTTCGACCGCATTACCCGGAGCTTCTAATGCACTCCCTTCAGGCCCCTTCGGCGGTGGTCATGATCCGGCCACACGCCTTTGCCTCGAACCCCGAGACCCGAGACGACAACGCGTTCCAGACGCTGGCCAACCGCTCGGCCGAGGCGACCTCGGCCGCCGCCCGCGACGAGCATGATCGCGCGGTCGAGCAGTTGCGCGACGCTGGCGTGACCGTGCATGTGTTCGACGATTTCGGTGACAACGACACACCCGACAGCGTGTTTCCGAACAACTGGTTTTCGACCCACCCGGGCGGGCACGTGGCGATCTATCCGATGTTCGTTCCCTCGCGCCGGCGCGAACGTCGGATGGATGTGATCGAGATGCTGAAACGCGACTATCGCGTTCAGGACGTGATCGACTATTCCGGGCTCGAGCAGGACAACCTCGCACTGGAGGGCACCGGTGCGATGGTACTCGATCACGTCGGACGCATTGCCTATACCGTCAAATCCAACCGCGCCGACCCGGTGCTGTTGGAACGGTTCTGCACCCATTTCAACTATGAGCCCATCGCCTTCGAGGCCCGTGACGCGCAAGGCCGCGATGTCTATCACACCAATGTTCTGATGGGGATCGGCACACACTACGTCCTGATCTGTCTGGACATGATCACCGACCCCGAGCGGCGCGCGACCGTTCGGGCGCGGCTGGAGGAATCCGGCCGCAGGGTGATCGACCTGACCCACGACCAGATCGCTGAATTCGCCGGAAACGCCATTGAACTGACGGGCAGCGACGGGCTGATTCTGGCGCTGTCGAGCCGGGCTTTGGCCGCGCTGCGTCCCGATCAGATTGACATCATCCAGGACAGCGCGACGCTGCTGCCGCTGTCCGTTCCCACCATCGAAACCGCCGGCGGGTCGGTGCGCTGCATGATCGCAGGCATCCACCTGTCACGCCGCTAGGAGAGACCCCATGAAACCTTCCGACAAGGCGCTTGTTCCCTTCGTATCCGTCGACAACATGATGCGGCTGATCCACCACATCGGTGTCGAAAGAATGATCACCGAGATCGCCGCCCAGATCGAGGATGACTTCAAACGCTGGGAGAGCTTTGACAAGACCCCGCGCATCCCGGCCCATTCCCCGCATGGCGTGATCGAACTGATGCCAACTTCGGATGGCGAGGCCTATGGGTTCAAATATGTGAACGGCCACCCCAAGAACACATCCGAAGGCCTGCAGACCGTCACCGCGTTCGGCCTGCTTGCGGACGTGTACACCGGGTATCCGACCCTGTTGACCGAGATGACCATGCTGACGGCGCTGCGCACCGCGGCAACCTCGGCGCTGGTTGGCAAATACCTGGCCCCCAAGAACGCCACCACCATGGCGATGATCGGCAATGGCGCACAGTCCGAGTTCCAGTGCCTAGCCTTCAAGGCCATGTGTGGAATTGATACCGTTCGCCTTTATGACATCGATCCCGCCGCCACCGCGAAATGCGCGGCCAACCTGCAAGGGACCGGCTTGAACGTGGTTTCGTGCCGCTCGGCCGAAGAGGCGATCGAGGGTGCGCAGATCATCACCACCTGCACCGCCGATAAGAAATACGCCACCATCCTGACCGACAACATGGTCGGCCCGGGCGTGCACATCAACGCGATCGGCGGCGACTGCCCCGGCAAGACCGAATTGCATCGCGATATCCTTCTGCGGTCCGACATATTCGTGGAATACCCCGAGCAGACCCGGATCGAAGGTGAAATTCAAGCGCTGGACCCTGACCACCCGGTCACCGAGATGTGGCAGGTCATCACCGGTCAGGCCGAAGGTCGCCGTGACGACCGTCAGATCACTCTATTCGACAGCGTCGGTTTCGCGATTGAGGACTTCTCCGCTCTTCGCTACGTCAAACGCGCGATCGAGGGAACCGAGTTTTTCGAGCCCTTGGACATGCTGGCCGACCCTGACGATCCGCGCGATCTCTACGGCATGCTGATGCGGGCCAAGTGAAGCCCCTTGGCACTGTCTTGCCGGCGGGCTGGTTGGGGGCTCTGCCCCCATCGCCTTCGGCGATCCCCCCGGGATATTTCTGGCCAGATGAAAGGTCTTGCGTTCGGATGGAATGCCAAAGTTCCATGCCTTTCCTTCCGTGCTAGCAGGCGGCAGTGTGTGGATTGACACACCGCAAAATTTATCTGGCTTAAAATATCCCGGAGCGCGAGGCAGAGCCTCGCACATGCAGTTGTGGCTGGGTCAGCCGCCCCCCTAGCCCGCGAGAGAGGGCAAGTAGAGAACGATTGCCGGAAACGCGACCAGCAGCGCAATCGTGACCGCATCAGCCACAAAAAACGGCGCCACGCCCTTGAACACGTCCTGCACGCTCAGATCCGGTCGCACACCTGCCACCACGAAACAGTTCAATCCGATTGGCGGGGTGATCAGGCAGAACTCGGCCATCTTGACCACCAAGATGCCGAACCAGATCGCGCACATGGGTCCGGACATGCCGAATGTGCTGTCGGCCGCGCTTACCGCTTCACCGCCGTTCAGCGCCATGACGGCCGGGTAGACAACCGGCAGTGTCAGCAGGAGCATACCGATCGCATCCATAAACATGCCCAGCACGGCGTAAGCTAGCAAGATACAGATCAGGATCAGCATGGGCGACATGTGCAAGGACGTGATCCAATCGGAGAACGCGCCGGGCAGATCGGCGAAGCCTAGGAACCGGACATAGATCAGAACGCCCCAGATGATCGTGAATATCATCGCCGTCAGCTTGGCGGTTTCCAGCAGCGCTGATTTCAGTTGCTGCCAGCGCATACCGTTGAAAACAGCGAAGCAGAACACGATGAATGCACCGATGGCTCCGCCCTCGGTCGGTGTTCCCCACGCATTTTCTCCAAACGGGTTGTAGACGAAGCAGATGATGATCAAGACCACCGCAACGATCGGCAAGGCCCCCGGCAACGCCGCAAAGCGTTGTTTCCAAGTGAAGCCAGTTACCGGAGGCCCGACCGACTTGAAAACCATCGCAATGCCGACGATCAGCAACCCGTAAACCAGGGCGGAAAAAGCGCCGGGAATGAACCCGGCCAAGAGCAGTTTGCCCACGTCCTGCTCGACGATGATCGCATAGATCACCAGGATAGCCGAAGGGGGGATCAGCGAGGCCAGCGTGCCACCGGCGGCCACCACGCCGGCCGCGAAGCGTTTGTTGTAGCCGACCTCCAGCATCTCGGGGATGGCGATGCGTGCGAACACGGCCGAGGTGGCCACCGAAGCCCCCGAAACCGCTGCGAAACCCGCGGTGGCAAACACCGTGGACACCGCCAGGCCACCGGGTACCCAGGCGATCCAGCGCTTGGCGGCCTCGAACAGGGCGCGCGTCAACCCGGCGTAGTAGGCCAGATACCCGATCAGGATGAAGGTGGGGATCAAGCTGAGCGTGTGCGACGCCACTTTGGAATGCGGCACCTGTCCGGCAGTCTTGACCGCGACGGTCAGCGCCTTTCCGAACCGATCCGGATCATAGCCAAACTTGGCCCAGAAGACCCACACCAGACCGACAAGCCCCGCCAAACCGGCGGCGAAGGCCACACGCATACCAGCGACCACCAGTACCAGCAGACCGCCCGTAACCCAAAGGCCGATGTCAATCGTGTCCATGTGTCAGTCCCGCTTCTCAAACTGCTCGGCTTCGGCGGCGGCTTGCGCGGCCACATCTTGAATCATCGGAACCCCCGCGGGGGCATCAAGGCCCAGCACGAAGGCGCGCCCATAGCCCCAGATCTGCAGACACAGCCGCAGGCAGAGGACGGAAAACGCAACGGGCGCCAACAGCTTGGCGGGCCAGATTGGGATACCGATGTCGATTGAACTGTCGCGGCTCCACATCGGGGCGCCGAAATCGAAGGACCGGTCGAAATGCGCCCAACTGCCCCAGACCAGCGCCACCATAAGGACAAGAATCAGAACAACCGAGACGAGTTCGAACAGCCACAGTGCACGACCGTGCAGGCGCGCAATGACGATGTCCATTCGGATATGCCCGCCCTCTCGCTGCACATACGAGATCCCAAGGAAGGCAATCAGCGGCATGGCCTGCTCGATCCAGTCGACATAGCCCGGCAAGGGGGCATTGACCGCGTTTCGGCCGCTGACGGAAATCACGGCCAGTACCATCAATCCGAACACGGCAACCCCACTGAGCAAGGCCATAAAACGTTCGAGTTTCAGCAAATGCCGGTCAAGACGGCTAAGCAAACTGCCGTCTTCCAGCACGGTGGCCTGTCCTGCCATCCGGTCGTCCCCTATCTGGAAAAAACCGGGGGCCGATGCGCCCCCGGTCAGTGGTGTCAGTTGCCGCCGCGCTGCTGCTTGAGCGTGGATTGCACTAGGTCATACAGCTCTTGCGCCGGAAGGCCCTGGGCCGACATGTCGGCGATCCACTGTTCGCGGATCGGGTCGGCCGCCTTGGCCCGGAACTCGGCTAGGACTGCGTCGTCGATCATCACCTTCTGCACGCCCTTTTCTTCCAGAACGCTGTCCCATTTCTTGAGCAACTCGCCATAGTTCGCGAGATAATGCGCAATGGCTTCGTCGATCGAGCTGTCCAGAGCCTCGCGATGTTCCGACGGCAGCGCCTCGTAGGCGTCGATATTCACCACGACCGGGCAATTCACCGTGCCCGGGTTCAGGTTCGCGGTCCACCAGTCCGCCTCGTTGATGGTGCCGAAGGACAGATGCGCATGCTGGGCGAAGGCCACGGTATCGACGACGCCGGACTGCATCGCGTTGTAGGCTTCGGTAGCGGGCACCGACGTGGGCACCGCGCCTACCGACTCGAACGCGTTGCCGATGCCACCGGTCGCGCGCACGCGCATGCCTTCAAACTCAGACAGCTCATCCCGTGGCTCACCCTTGCCGACCAGATTGTACTGCGGCATCGGCGAGGTCATGAGGATGCGTGCATTCCACTGTGCCATCTCGTCCTTGACCGCAGGGTGGTCATAGACCGCATGGCTGACCGCGACCTCTTCGTCCAACGTGTTCACACCCAGGAACGGAAGTTCCAGCACCGTGATCGCGCGGTTCTTGTCGCGGTGATAACCCGCGCAGAACTGGGCCATCTCGAAGGCGCCGATCTCGATCCCATCCAAGTTTTCCCTGGGTTTGGACAGGCCACCATAGCTGACGTTGATGGTAAAGGCGCCATCGGTCTTCTCGCTGACCAGTTCGGCCAGCTTTTCCACATGTTCGGTGAAAGCACGGCGCTTGCCCCAGACCGACGCGTTCCATTCCGTCGCGGCCGCTTCGGTCACGAAAGACACGGCCAAGGCGGCGATGGCCGCGCCGCTCAACATCTTGTTCATCATAATCTCTCCCTTTGGCACACCCCCTTCCGGGGCGCTTGGGGTCAAGCTAGCGCCAACATGTGAATGTGCCAAGCCCCCGTTCCGACCAGCGCCCCAACAGTCGGGCAATGGACACGCCGTGCGGGAATTGCACCTGGGCAGGCTTCCCCATGACGGGAAGAAACTGCACGATGACATCGTTTACAAAATCACGGAGAAAATTTCGTTGTTTTACAGACACCCAGATCTTGGGAACATAGACAATTTTTACAATTCGCAACTGTATCGAGAAAGTTGTTTACAAACAAATCCAAGGATTACGGCAATTTATTTCTTTCTTTTCGTGATGCCGTATTATCCATCGCGGGGAAGAAGCGGATCGACGATGCCCAAAGAAGGGGCAAACTTGATCCATCGAATATCCAGTCAGAGGGAGGAGCCTCAGTATGACCAGCGCTGCCCAGGCAGAAACCAAGGTTTATCCGCCATCCGCCGAAACCGTCGCCCGCGCCCATGTGGACGCCGAAAAATACGCCCGGATGTATGAGGAGTCGGTCAGCGACCCCGAGGCATTCTGGGGCGAGCACGGCAAGCGGATCGATTGGATCAAGCCCTATTCCAAGGTCAAGGACGTCAACTACGATTTCGGCTCGGTCAAGATCAACTGGTTCGCCGACGGCACGCTGAACGTCTCGGCCAACTGCCTGGACCGACACCTCAAGACCCGCGGCGATCAGACCGCGATCATCTGGGAACCGGACGATCCGAATGACGAAGCCCAGCACATCACCTATGCCGAGCTGCACCGCCGCACCTGCCGGATGGCCAACATTCTGGAGTCGATGGGCGTGCGCAAGGGCGACCGGGTGGTGATCTATCTGCCGATGATCCCCGAGGCCGCCTATGCCATGTTGGCCTGCGCCCGCATCGGCGCGATCCACTCGATCGTGTTTGCCGGCTTCTCGCCCGACGCGCTGGCGGCCCGGGTCAATGGCTGTGACGCCAAGGTCATCATCACCGCCGACGAGGCGCCGCGCGGTGGCCGCAAGACCCCGCTGAAGTCGAATGCCGACGCTGCCCTGCTGCACTGCAAGGACACGGTGAAGTGCCTGGTGGTCAAGCGCACCGGTGGCCAGACCACCTGGATCGAGGGGCGCGACTTTGACTACAACGAAATGGCGCTGGAGGCCGACGATTACTGTGCCCCGGCCGAGATGAACGCCGAAGATCCCCTGTTCATCCTCTACACTTCGGGCTCGACCGGCCAGCCCAAAGGCGTGGTGCATACCACCGGCGGCTATCTGGTCTATGCCTCGATGACGCATGAGATCACCTTCGATTGCCATGACGGCGACATCTATTGGTGTACGGCGGACGTGGGCTGGGTCACCGGGCACAGCTATATCGTCTACGGCCCGCTGGCCAATGGCGCGACCACGCTGATGTTCGAAGGTGTGCCGACCTATCCCGACGCCTCGCGGTTCTGGCAGGTCTGCGAAAAGCACAAGGTCAACCAGTTCTACACCGCCCCCACCGCGATCCGCGCGCTGATGGGTCAGGGCAACGAGTTCGTCGAGAAATGCGACCTGTCCAGCCTGCGCATCCTGGGAACCGTGGGCGAGCCGATCAACCCCGAGGCCTGGACCTGGTACCACGAGGTCGTTGGCAAGGGGAAATGCCCGATCGTGGACACTTGGTGGCAGACCGAGACCGGCGGCCACATGATGACCCCCCTGCCCGGCGCGCATGCGACCAAACCCGGGTCGGCGATGAAACCTTTCTTTGGTGTTCAGCCCGTCGTGCTGGACCCGCAGTCTGGCGTCGAGATCACCGGCAACGGGGTCGAAGGCGTGCTGTGCATCAAGGACAGCTGGCCGGGCCAGATGCGTACCGTCTGGGGCGATCATGAGCGGTTCGAGAAGACCTATTTCTCGGACTACAAGGGCTATTACTTTACCGGTGACGGCTGCCGCCGCGACGAGGACGGGGATTACTGGATCACCGGCCGCGTCGATGACGTGATAAACGTCTCGGGCCACCGCATGGGCACCGCCGAGGTCGAAAGCGCGCTGGTGGCGCACCCGGCCGTGGCCGAAGCCGCCGTGGTGGGCTATCCGCACGACATCAAGGGACAGGGCATCTATTGCTACGTCACCCTGATGAACGACCGCGAGCCCACGGAGGAGCTGCGCAAGGAGTTGCGCCAGTGGGTCCGCACGGAGATCGGCCCGATCGCCAGCCCCGACGTGATCCAGTGGGCCCCGGGCCTGCCCAAGACGCGCTCGGGCAAGATCATGCGCCGCATCCTGCGCAAGATCGCCGAAAACGACTTTGGTTCGCTAGGCGACACCTCGACCCTGGCCGATCCTTCGGTGGTCGAAGATCTGATCGAAAACCGGGCCAACAAGTGAGGGCATGATGCAGGCTGATACGATCACCAAGCCCGCCGTCCTGATCCTTCTCGGCCCTCCGGGCGCCGGGAAGGGCACGCAGGCCCGCATGCTCGAAGATAAATTCGGTCTGGTGCAACTCAGCACCGGCGACCTGCTGCGCGCCGCCGTGGCCGCCGGAACCGAGGCTGGCAAGGCCGCCAAGGCGGTGATGGAGGCCGGTGGCTTGGTCAGCGACGACATCGTCATCGCGATCCTGCGCGACCGTCTGGCCGAACCCGACTGCGCGCGCGGTGTCATCCTTGACGGCTTTCCGCGCACCACGGTTCAGGCCGAGTCGCTGGACAAGCTGCTGTCGGAAAACGGCCAGAAGGTGAACGCGGCCATCAGCCTCGAGGTCGAGGACGCCGAGATGGTGACCCGTATCGCCGGCCGCTATACCTGCGCCAATTGCGGCGAGGGCTATCACGACCAGTTCAAGCAGCCAAAGGTCGAAGGCGTCTGCGACAAGTGCGGCGGCACCGCCTTCAGCCGGCGTGCCGACGACAACGCGGAAACCGTTGCCTCGCGGCTGGCGGCCTATCACGAACAGACCGCGCCCCTGATCGACTATTACCAGCGTCAGGGCGTATTGAAGCGGCTGAATGCCATGGGTCAGATCGAAGAGATCGCCCGCGGCCTTGAAGGCATCGTGGGGGAGGCGATGCGCTAAAGGGGAAAGGCAAGCCCCCGAATTACGTTTCTTCACTGGAACCGCCTTGGCGGACCAGAGGAGCTTTGCCTGACGCCGCCCCCGGCGGTCAGGCCCAATCGAAGGGTGGCCCGGCGTTTCGGAGGACAAGGGCAATGGACCACCCAGGAGGAAGCAAGGAGGAAACCGCAATGGCGGATCATTCAACAAACTCCGCGCAGACTGCCGAAGCCGGCAAGGGCTATTGGCAGGCAAACCTGCGTCTCATCTACATCAGCCTCATCATCTGGGCGCTGGTGTCGTTCGGGTTCGGCATTCTGCTGCGCCCCCTGCTGGCAGGTATCGCCGTCGGCGGCACCGATCTGGGCTTCTGGTTCGCGCAGCAAGGCTCGATCCTGGTCTTTCTGGCGCTGATCTTCTTCTACGCCTGGCGCATGAACAAGCTGGATGCCGAATTCGGCGTCGACGAAGAATAAGGGAGCGAGGGGACAATGGATCAGTTTACCATCAACCTGCT
Organism: Ruegeria sp. BHSA191; assembly: GCF_059613325.1. Lineage (NCBI taxonomy): Bacteria > Pseudomonadati > Pseudomonadota > Alphaproteobacteria > Rhodobacterales > Roseobacteraceae > Ruegeria > Ruegeria sp. BHSA191. The sequence goes on along the minus strand of NZ_JBXWSH010000003.1, from coordinate 58,525 downwards.
GTTTGTGGGCGCGTCGTTCGCGCTCTACATCGGCATCGCGATCTGGGCCCGCGCAGGGTCCACATCGGAATTCTACGCCGCCGGTCGCGGCGTTCACCCGGTCACCAACGGCATGGCCACGGCGGCCGACTGGATGTCGGCGGCCTCGTTCATCTCGATGGCGGGTCTGATTGCCTTTACTGGCTATGACAACAGCTCGTTCCTGATGGGCTGGACCGGCGGCTATGTGCTGCTGGCGCTTCTGCTTGCGCCCTATCTGCGCAAGTTTGGCAAGTTCACCGTGTCCGAGTTCATCGGCGATCGCTTCTACAGCCAGACCGCGCGCGTAGTGGCGGTGATATGTCTGATCGTGGCCTCGGTCACCTACGTGATCGGCCAGATGACCGGCGTGGGCGTGGCCTTTGGCCGGTTCCTTGAGGTGTCGAACACCACCGGGTTGCTGATCGGCGCGGGCGTCGTGTTCGCCTACGCGGTGTTCGGCGGCATGAAGGGCGTGACCTATACTCAGGTCGCTCAGTACTGCGTGCTGATCACCGCTTACACGATCCCGGCGATCTTCATCTCGCTGCAGCTGACCGGCAACCCGATCCCGGCCCTGGGCCTGTTCGGCGACACCGCCGGCGGTGAGCCGCTGCTGACCAAGCTGGATGCAATCGTGGCCGAACTGGGATTTGCCGAATACACCGCCCATCACGCGAACACGTTGAACATGGTTTTGTTCACCCTGTCGCTGATGATCGGCACCGCCGGCCTGCCCCACGTCATCATGCGCTTCTTCACCGTTCCCAAAGTGTCGGACGCCCGCTGGTCGGCAGGTTGGGCGCTGGTGTTCATCGCGCTGCTGTACCTGACCGCCCCCGCGGTTGGCGCCATGGCCCGTCTGAACATCACCGACATGATGTGGCCGAACGGTGGCATCGAAGGCGGCGCTGTATCGCTGGAGCAGATCGACAACGATGCCCGGTATGACTGGATGGCGACCTGGCAGAAAACCGGCCTGCTGGACTGGGAAGACAAGAACGGCGACGGCAAGATCCAGTACTACAACGATCAGAACGCCGACATGCAGGCGCTTGCCGAGGAAAAAGGCTGGGTCGGCAACGAGTTGACCAACTTCAACCGCGACATCCTGGTTCTGGCCAACCCCGAAATCGCCAACTTGCCGGGTTGGGTGATCGGTCTGGTCGCGGCCGGTGGTCTTGCGGCTGCGCTTTCGACCGCTGCGGGCCTGCTGCTGGCAATCTCGTCGGCGGTGTCGCACGACCTGATCAAGGGCTCGATCAACCCGAGCATCTCGGAAAAGGGCGAGCTTCTGGCGGCGCGGATCGCAATGGCCGTGGCCATCGTGGTTGCCACCTATCTGGGCCTCAACCCTCCGGGCTTTGCGGCGCAAACCGTGGCGCTGGCCTTCGGTCTGGCGGCGGCCTCGATCTTCCCGGCGCTGATGATGGGGATCTTCTCGACCCGCATCAACAACACCGGCGCGGTCGCGGGCATGCTGGCTGGTCTGACCGTCACCCTGGTCTACATCTTCCTGCACAAGGGCTGGCTGTTCATTCCGGGCACCAACTCGTTCACCGATGCAGACCCGCTGCTGGGTCCGATCAAATCGACCTCGTTCGGTGCGATCGGCGCCATGGTCAACTTCGGCGTCGCCTATGTGGTGGCCGGCATGACCAAGGAAACCCCGCAGGAGATCAAGGATCTGGTCGAAAGCGTACGCATTCCCCGTGGTGCGGGCGCGGCTCAGGACCACTGAGCCGGATGCGGTCCGCGATGATGCATCACGGGCCGTTTCCCTCGACCAACTTTTCCCGCCCGGCTAAACCCCGGGCGGGGCTTTTCATTCCAGCGGACGGGCGAACCCATGGCGCTTTCACCTGATCAGATCACCCGGTTCCTGAAATCCGTGCACCCCTATGACGCGCTGCCGGTCGAGGAACTGGCCGACATCGCGGCCCGGATCGAAGCGCGCGAAATCCCAAAGGGCACGGTCATCTATCACCGCGGCGCGCAGTTGCCCGGCCTGTTCATCATCTACGAAGGCCAGGTCGAGATCACCGACGAAAACGGTGCGGTCGTATCCCATCTGGGCCTGCGCAACTCGTTTGGCGAGCGTGGGCTGATGCGCGACGGACGCGCGGTGACCACGGCGACGGCTGACGCGCCCTCGGTTCTGCTGATCATCCCCGCCAACCTGTTTTCCGATCTGCTCAAGCGCCACGTCGTCATCGCCAAATTCTTCAACCGGGCCCGCCCTGCCCGGCCCGAACAGCAATCGCTGGCCACCACACGGGTGGAAACCCTGATGGCGCGCAAGCCGGCCACCTGCACCCCGGACACGACCGTTCAGGAAGCCGCGCGCCTGATGCGCGACCGGGGCATTTCGTCCGTCTGCATCACCGAGCGCGGTGCGCTGCGCGGCATTGCCACGGTTCGGGACCTGTCGGGCAAGGTCGTGGCGGGCGCCCTGCCCCCGACGACCCCGGTGTCACAGATCATGACCCCGGACCCGCTGACCCTGTCGTCCGGCGCTATCGGCTCGGACGTTCTGCACGCGATGCTGGAATGCGGTATCGGCCATATCCCCATCACCGAAGGCGGGCGCCTGGTCGGGATCGTTACCCAGACCGACCTGACCCGGTTCCAGGCCGTCAGCTCGGCCGAGCTGGTCAGCCGCATCGCGCAGGCCAGGTCGGCGACCGAGATGGCCGCGGTCACGGCAGAAATCCCGAACCTGCTGGTGCAACTGGTGGCGGCGGGCAACCGGCACGAGATCGTTACCCGCCTGATCACCGACATCGCCGACGCCGCGACGCGCCGGTTGCTGGCGCTGGCCGAGCAGAAACTCGGCCCGGCGCCCGTCCCCTATCTGTGGCTGGCCTGCGGATCGCAAGGCCGGCAGGAGCAGACAGGTGTGTCCGATCAGGACAATTGCCTGATGCTGGATGACAGCGTCACGGATGCCGACCTGCCCTATTTCGAGGCGCTGGCCAAATTCGTGTCCGACGGGCTGGATACCTGTGGGTATTTTTATTGCCCCGGTGACATGATGGCGACCAATCCGCGCTGGCGGCAGCCGGTCCGGGTCTGGCGCGAATATTTCAAAGGCTGGATCGCCAAGCCCAATCCCGAGGCGCAAATGCTGGCCTCGGTCATGTTCGACCTGCGCCCCATCGGTGGCCGGTTCGAGCTGTTTTCCGACCTGCAGGCCGAAACCCTGCGCGCGGCCCGGGCGAACTCGATCTTCGTGGCGCACATGATCTCGAATTCGTTGAAGCACACGCCGCCACTGGGCCTGCTGCGCGGGATCGCCACGATCCGCTCGGGCGAGCACCGCAACACGCTGGACCTCAAGCACAACGGCGTGGTTCCGGTGGTCGATCTGGGCCGCGTCTACAGCCTGCAGGGTGAATTGACCGAGGTAAACACCCGCGCGCGTCTCAAGGCCGCCGAGGCCGCAGGGGTGCTCAGCCCGTCGGGCGCGCGGGACCTGCTGGATGCCTACGACCTGATCGCGGAAACCCGGTTGAACCATCAGGTCAAACAGATCAGGAATGGCGACAAGCCCGACAACTATCTTGCGCCGTCGGAACTGTCGGACTTTGAGCGAAGTCATCTTCGGGACGCGTTTGTCGTGGTAAAAACGATGCAATCCGCGGTCGGGCACGGCAAGGGGATGCTGGGGTAAAGACCCCGGCAGGAAGAACGGAGGAGGAAGATGTTTCTTGAGCTGATCGGCACGATCTTTGCGGGCTTTGCCATCGCGGGCCTCGTGATGGGTTTGAACCGACTGACCGGTGGCCGCCTGCCGAAATGGTCGGCTCCGGTTGCGGCCGGTTTGGGCATGATCGCGGTCACGATCATCAGCGAGTATTCCTGGTACGACCGCACCCGTGACGCCCTGCCCGAGGGCCTGACCGTCGTGCAAGAGGTCGAAAGCCGCGCGCTCTATCGCCCCTGGACCTATGCGGTGCCCTATGTTGACCGGTTCGCGGCCGTCGATACGGCTTCGTTGCGGACCAACGCGCAGGTGCCGGATCAGCGCCTGATCGACCTGTACTTCTTTGGCCGCTGGGCGCCGGTGTCCAAGATGCCTGTTGCCGTTGACTGCGCCAACCACAGACGGGCCAGCCTGGCGGACGGCGCCGCGTTTGACGCCGACGGTCGGTTGATCGGCGCCGACTGGCTTCCGGTCGGAGCGGATGACCCGGTCGTGTCTGCCACCTGCGGAGCCTGACCATGCTGACCCGCCTGAGCCTGCGCCTGAGAATTTTTCTGTTCTTCTGCTTGCTTGCCGCGGGAGGCATCGCCATCACCCTGATCGCGCTTTGGCTTGGCCTGCGCCGGGCCGACCCCGCGGACATGACCAGCGCCTTCGTGTTCAGCGGCCTGATGATCTCGTTTGGCTTGCTGGGGCTGGTCGCTGGTGTCTGGCTGCTGTTCGACGACAACGTGGCCAAACCGATCGAACGCCTGTCGGCGCAGTTGCGCGCACGTGCACATGCGGGGGTGGATACCGATCTCGACCTGCAGGCGGCGCGCTATCTGGGCGATCTGGCCCCTGCCGCCGCCAGCCTGGCCGAACGGCTGGCCAGCACCGCCCTGTCCACCGCCGAGGCCGTGGCTGCCGAAACCGCTCATCTCGCCTCGGAAAAAGAGCACTTGACCGCGCTTCTGTCCGAGATCCCGGTCGCAATGCTGCTGGCGGGGCCAAACCACCAAATCGTTCTGTACGACGCGCAGGCCGCCGAGGTTCTGGCGCAGATCGCCCATCCCCGTCTGAACGCCTCGCTGTTCGACTATCTCGAACGCAAACCTCTGCTGGACGCTTACGAGAAGCTGTCGAAAACCGGCATGGATGTCTATTGCACCCTCGCCAGCGTGGACGGGCGCCAAACCTACACGGCACGCATGAAGCCGCTGGGCGATGCGCCGGGCTACATGCTGATCTTCGAAGACAGCGTCGCCCGCATCCCGCCCGAGGCCGCGCGCCCTCTGGTCTATGATTTCGACCTTCTGGACACCCCCGGCGACGAGGCTTTTGAGAACCGCCCCCTGTCGCAACTGTGCTTTGTGGTCTTCGACACCGAAACCACCGGTTTGCTGCCGCACAAGGACGAGATCGTGCAGATCGGCGCCGTCCGTGTCGTCAAGGGGCGCATCGTCGAGGGCGAGCAGTTCGACACGCTGGTCAATCCGGGCGTTCCGATTCCACCCGCTTCCACCAAGGTCCACAAGGTCAGCGACCGCATGGTGCAGGATGCACCAGATATCGTGACCGCCGGCCGCAAGTTCCACCATTTTGCCCGCGACGCGGTGGTCGTGGCCCATAACGCTCCCTTCGACATGGCCTTTCTGAGGCGCCACGCGAAGCGGATGCAGGTCGAGTGGGATCACCCCATTCTTGACACTGTTCTGCTGTCGGCGGTCCTGTTCGGAGCCAGCGAAACCCATACGCTCGACGCTTTGTGCGAAAGACTGGGCGTGGAAATCCCCGAGACGCTCCGTCACACGGCTTTGGGGGATGCGGTTGCGACGGCTGAAGCGTTGGTGCGCATGCTGCCAATGCTGGCCGCGCGCGGAATGCAGACCTTCGGCGACGTGATTGCAGAAACCCGCAAGCACGGTCGGTTGCTGGAAGACCTGAACTGACTCAGCCTATTGATCGCGATACAGCTTTTCGTGGACAATTCCGCTTCGGCATGGCACCCCGGGGCCGAGCTCTGGACGCGCATGAAATGACAGCAAAGACATTCAAACCCGGCCCCGAGAACTCCCTGGCCTTTCGCGAGGCTCTGGGCTGTTTCGGCACGGGCGTCACCGTCGTCACAACCGCAACTCCTAGCGGTCCGGCGGCGATAACCGTCAACTCCTTTGCTTCGGTCTCTCTGGATCCGCCTTTGGTGCTGTGGTGTTTGGGCAATGAATCGAACCGGTTCGAAGCCTTCCATGACGCGCAGCACTATGCGATCCATGTGATGGCGCAGGATCAACAGGAGCTTGCCTTGCGATTTGCCCGCGATGGCCGGGATTTCTCGCATACCGAATGGCATGCGGACGATCGCGGTCGTCCCCTGCTGGACACCTGCCTTGCCCGGTTCGACTGTTCGCTGTTCGCCCGTCATCCGGCCGGCGACCATGCGATCCTCGTCGGCCAGGTCGAAAACGTCATGGTCCAGCCCGGCAAAGGTCTGATATTCAAGCGCGGCCAGTTCGGAGGATTCGACGATCTGATGTGATTCGCGCGCCGAGCAACTTGAAGAAACTTCGGCAATAGCTTTTGAACAGCACCAAAAAACTGTTCATCTTTGTACACACCCCGAAAACGGCGGGAAGCTCTGTCAGCTATTGCTTGCGTCATTCGCTGGACCGAGCCAGAATTTTCCATCGGGTGTCAAACAGCCTGTCCAAACGCGTAATGGGTTGGCGAGTCTTTGATCCGGATGGATTTCAACCGCTTCGCAATCACGCCATAGCACGCGAATATCGCAAGCATTTCGGCGACCATTGCTGGCAGATGAAAAGCTTTTCTTTCGTCCGCAACCCCTACGACCTGCTTGTTTCGATGTTCCCTTACATGCAGCAGCACCATGGGCATCCCGAGCATGAAAGAGTTTAGGGCCTGAGCTTTCGCGACCGCATTCTGAGCACGTTTGATCCGGATCGGCCGGCACGCTTTCAAACTCAGTTTCTGACCGATACAAAAGACCGGCAAATAGTGCACCGGATCGGACGCTTCGCGACGATCGGCGAAAGCTTTGACGAAATCACCCGGTATATCGGGCTGAAGGTCCGGCTGCCGCACATGAACAAATCGAAACGTGGAAAATATATCGACCACTATGACCCAGAAACCATCGAACGGGTCGCACACGTCTTTCAGTGCGAGTTTGACGTACTGGGCTACAGCACTGACCCAACGTGCACCGAGTTCGGGCCGATCAAGCTTGAACGTCACCCCAAGCTAGTCGATTTAGCCGCTACCCGGCGTGATTGCCAGGCACGCTCCCTATTCATTCGTCCAATGACCCGTGAACGGCAAAGGCCTCCAACTCGGCCTCTTGCGGCGTGATGACCCGAAAAGCCTCGTGAACGCCGGACTCGGTCAGGCTGCGGGCAACGGTCAGCAGGGTGTTGGGTGCATGATCGTCACACATCTCGGACATATGGGCCAACTCGGCACGGGCCACGTCCAGCGCCGCCTCGACCGACGGCGCGCCGTAAAGGCGCACGAAATGCTCGGCCAGGTTGGTGGCCAGCCGCTCCATCTCGGCCGGTTCGATCTGCGTCACCGCCACGAAGGTCACGCGCCCGAAGGTTTCAAGCCCCAGCCACCCGTTGGCAAAGGCCTGACGCGCCTTGCCGGCCAGGTCGGCCTCGCCCCAGTTCGAAAATTCGAACCCGCCCGAGATGCACCACTCGCCCGTTCGGGCGGGCGAGTGAAAGACGTTCAGGTCGCTTTCGTCGAAATGAATGGCGCGGGCCAGGTTCAATGGGCGTCCTCCAAAAGATGGGTCAAGGGAACAATCTGCGTATCCGCCCCGTTCCGCAACAGCATGCCGAACCGCTCATCGGCCCCGAGAAACACGCCGCGATCACCATAAGGCTCTCCGACGCCCTGCAGCAAGCCCATCCATTCCCCGTGCAACGGCGCGTTGCCATCCTCGGACCAGCGGTTCAGCCAGGTCAGCATGTGACGCGACCAGCTTTCGACCAGCTGCACCGGGGACACTTCCGCGCAGCCTTCATCATACAGGGCCGTCACATCGGGCGACTTGCCGGGCTCGTCCCCGGTTTGCAGCAAAGCCAGTTCCCAGCCGACGACCAGCCAGTCGGGCACGGTTTCCGGATCGGATGTCGACGCGGCCACACGAAATCGGCCGCAGCGGGCCCCGTTGACGAAAATCGGACCATCCCAGCCCAGATGCACCGCCACCTCGGGCGGAGCCAGCGCGCCCAGCGCATTCTGAAACCCGACGGCGCACAGCGGAAGCATGGCCATGGCGTCCTGCAATGGCACCTCGGGCGCAAACACGATGGCCGCGCGCACGCGATCCGCCTGGATGTTGTAGACGACGCTGCCCGCATCGCAGCCCAGCGCCGCCATGGCCTGCGCATGGTCGAACGAATCTTCCCCACCCTGCACCGGGTGCCCGGACAGCAACGGCGGAAAGACCGGCTGCGTCATGCCTTGCCCTTAGCGATCAGATCGCGGGCGATCTTGCGGAAGGCCTCGGCCTGCGGGCTATCGGGTTTGCTGACCACGATCGGTGCCCCGCCATCAGCGGCCACGCGGATATCCAGATGCAGCGGAATTTCCCCCAGCAACGGCACCCCCAGTTCGGCGGCTTCTGCGGCGACACCCCCATGGCCGAACACGTGTTCCTCGTGCCCGCAGTGCGAGCAGATATGCGTGGACATGTTCTCGATCATGCCGACGATCGGCGTTTTCAGCTGGCGGAACATGTCGATGCCTTTGCGCGCGTCGATCAGGGCCACGTCTTGCGGGGTCGAGACGACGATGGCGCCGTCTACCTTGAACTTCTGGCTCAGCGTCAGCTGCACGTCACCGGTGCCGGGCGGCAGGTCGACGATCAGCACGTCCAACGCGCCCCACTGCACCTGGCTCATCATCTGCTGCAACGCGCCCATAAGCATCGGACCGCGCCAGACCACCGCCTGACCTTCGTTGGTCATCAACCCCATCGACATCATGGTGACGCCGTGATTGCGCAGCGGCAGGATGGTCTTGCCATCGGGGCTGGCCGGCCGTCCCGACACGCCCAGCATGCGCGGCTGCGAAGGGCCGTACACATCGGCATCCAGCAGGCCGACCCGCCGCCCTTCGGCCGCCAGCGCACAGGCCAGGTTGGCCGAGACGGTCGACTTTCCGACCCCGCCCTTGCCCGAGGCCACGGCGATGATCCGGTCAACCCCGGGTACCGCCTGCGGCCCGGTCTGCGAGGGTTTGGGCTTGGGTTTCAAATCCGGCGGCGCCTTGTCGGAATGCGCGGTCAGCAGGGCCGAGACCTTGGCCACCCCGTCGACCATCTGCGCCGCCTTTTCGGCCGTGGCGCGTACCGGTTCCATCTTCTCGGCATTCTTGGGGTCGATTTCCAGTACGAAGCGCACGGTATCGCCCTCAACATTCAGCGCGCGAACCACACCCGCGCTGACGATGTCCTGCCCCGAAACCGGGTCGGTGATCTTTTTCAGGTTCGCCAGAACCGCGTCGCGGATGCTCATGCGTCGCCGTCCTTGATCTGGCCGGTCACCACGTGTTCGACATCCAGACCGTCGATCGTCAGGACCATCTTGACTTCAAAGCTTTTGCCAGCCGGTTCGCCCGCCTTGCGCAGTGCGTCTTCGATGGCCTGCTGGCTGGTCACGCCAACCTGTTTGAGGAATTTGCGCATCGACATGTTGTAATCGCCGCTCATCGCCGTGTGCCTCCGTCTTGTTCGTTCATTTGACGCATTCACCCTGTCGCCGTTAGGCTGGGCCATGCGCTTTGTTCTTTTGTGCCTCAGCCTGACGCTCTTCGCCAGCCCCTCTTGGTCGCAGGAGGAGATTGGCTTGGCCGCGCCCGAGGATGTCGCACGCTCGGGTCTTTTGAAACATATTCTTCCGCGCTTCTCGCTCAAGACCGGAATTCGCGTTGTCGCGGTTGATGCGGGCGCGATGGTTCTGGCGGTCGGGCCACCGGGGCAGCCGGTGTTTCAGCGCGGCGGCGACATCTATCATCTGCGCATTCAGGACGACCCGCGGCAGGCCCGCTTTCAGGATTGGCTGTTGTCCGACGTGGGCAAGCGCACCGTCGAAAGCTTTGCACCGGCCGAGGGCGGCCCGTTCTCGGCCAGTTTCGAAACGGTCGCTGCGCCCGAGTCGGATGCCATCGAAGGCGACGCCTTGCTGGGCGAAAAGCTGTCGCTGACCCATTGCGGGCGCTGTCATGTGATTGGCCCGCAGAACCGGATGAACGGGTTGGGCTCCACGCCGTCCTTTGCGGTGCTGCGCGCGATGCCGGATTGGTCGAACCGGTTCCAGGCGTTCTTCGCCCTGAACCCGCATCCGTCCTTTACCCAGATCGAGGGGATCACTGCGCCCTTCGACCCCGAGCGCCCCTCGCCCATTCACCCGCTGAGGCTGACGCAAGACGAGCTTGAGGCGATCCTCGCCTATGTCTCGGTCATCCGCGCGGCCGATCTGGGGGCACCGCTCAAACTTCAGTGATCCTTGCGCTTGCTGAAGTAGTCATCGGTGGTGACGACCTTGGGCTTGGGCTTTGAGGCAAATGGGTTATCCTCGCTGTGAAACTGCGCCTGCACACGGCAATCGTCACACATCTGGATCATCTTCGCCTGCTCGGACGAGGCGAACATCGGGTGGCTGCCGGCCAGCTTCTCCATGATCCGCTCGACCGTCGATTTCACCCCGAACAGAGCACCGCATTCGATGCAGGCAAAGGGCTCTTCCTCGTTCAGAACACGCGGCGACAGCGCAGGGTCGCTCAGGTCCAGTTCGGGCACCAGGGTGATCGCGCTTTCGGGACAGATGGTCTTGCACAGCCCGCATTGCAGGCAGGCATCCTGCTGAAAGTTCAGCTGAGGCATGTCGGGGTTGTCGATCAATGCGCCTGACGGGCACAGCGACACGCAACTCAGGCACAGGGTGCAGGCCTCGGTGTCCACCGCCACCGCGCCATAGGGTGCGTGTTCCGGCAGAGGAAGCGGCTGAGACGCATCGGGGCGCAGCGCCTTCGCCGCCAACCGCGTAATCTGGCGCCGGTTGCCCAGCGGCAGAACCGGCTGGGCCAATGGCTGCGGCACGTCCTGCGCATAGAGCAGATCGGCCAGCACATCGGGATCGGATTCATCGATCACTCCAACGACGTCGGTTCCGGCGATGGCCAGCGCCAGCGGCAGTTCGCGCTCCAACGCATCCCGCTCGGTCGTCGGGGCCAGCAGGATGTCGACCCGGGCAAAGCCATGAGCCAAGGCAGCCAGCATCTCGGCATGTCCAAAGCCGGACACCACACCCAGTTCCAGCGGAATCACATCGGCGGGCAGCCCGCGCCCGAACCTCGCGGCCAGCCGGATCATCTCGGCCCCGTGGGCATCATGCACCAACAGGCGCGGAGCACGCCCTCCGGCCCGACGGTAGGCCGCCGCCAAGGTCTGCATCCGCGCCAGCAGGGCCGCCACCGGCGGATCCTCGTAGCTGATCGCGGTCGAGGGGCACAAGGCCGCGCATTCACCGCAGCCCGCGCAGACCATCGGATCGATGGCCACGTGATCTCCGGCCGGGGTGATGGCACCGGTGGGACAGATGTCCAGACAGTTGGAACAGCCCACCTGCCCGGCCCGCGAATGGGCGCACAATGTTTCTTCGAGCCGGACATACAGCGGTTTTTCGAAGGTCCCAACCAGCTGCGCCGCGTCAAAGGCCAACCGGGCAACCGCCACAGCATCGCGCGGATCGGCGCGCAGGTAACCTTCGCGCTTGTCGGGAGCCGTCACGAAAGGCGTATCACCCGCCAGGTCGATCAGCACATCGCAGGCCGACACCGCACCGTCGCGCGGCGGGGTCCAGGCAAACGCGCCGCGTCCGGCCGGATCAATCTGCTGCAACGCATCCAACCGCAGGGTGAACCCGCCCAGCGCCCCCGAGACCGACCGGACCCGCGCGCGCACCACGTCATAGGCCCGGCTGTCAGGCTGCGCATCATCGGTGACGACCACCGTCACCGCCATCGTGTCCGACAGTCGCTGGGCCAGGTCAAACGCAACCGCACCCGGCCCGATTATGCAGGCAGTCCCTTCGCTGATGACATCCACGCTGGGCGTGATCGGCTGCTGCAACAGAGCCTCGGCCGCCAGGGCGGCCATCTTGGGCAACGCCGCGCGCCCCTGGTCGGACCAGCCGGCCCGGTCGCGCAGATCGACAAAGCCAGGGTGATCCACGCCCAGTTCCTCGGCCAGTTCTTGAAACACTTGCGCCTCTTGCCCGCAGGCGATGACGATCTGGTCATCCGACTGCATCAGCTTTGCCGCAGCGGTCAGTTCGGTGGTGCACAGGGCCGTATGGACCTTGCTGCATTCAGCGCCGCAAGCAGCCGATATCCCCTGCCCGTCCAGGGCCTGACTTCCGGCGCAATCGCACAAGACCAGTTTGGTGACCATGTTCCCCCCGCATTTCTTCCTTGCCCCTAACCTTAGACCCAAACGCCGCTCATGCAACGTGTGGCGGCCGGTTCCGGTCAGAAACTGTGTATCGTCCGCCATCGCCGGCTGATCGTCGCCGCGACCCATTTGCGACGACTTTTTTTCCAAATCACCACCATTTCAGGCCGCTGCGGGCTTGGCACGTGGCCCATTTGTGTACCATAGTGAACCAAAGGGAAAGCAGGGGAGAGCTTTTCCGGGGAGGATCAAAGTGGCCGAGGCCGCAAAACAGATCGAAATGCCGGTTGGCGTCGTCGTGCGCAAGACACCGGGGGTTACGCGCTGGGCCCGGTGGAATTGGCGCGCGGTCGCGGTGCTGCCTGGCGCCCCACCCGCTGACTGGGTCGAACTGCGCCGCGAGGGCGACGCGGTCGAATACCACGCCGCCACCCTGGCCTTGAAACTCTGGTCCGATGAAACCGAGGCCTATATGGCCAATCTCTCGGACAGCCAGCCGTCCCTTTACCTTGTCCTGCGCGACGATGCCGAAGGCGATCGTCCGCTGAACGCGTTTTTGATCACCGCCTCGCCCTACGAGGGGCAGGACTATGCCGATACCGGCGAAGAGATCGTGGAAAAGATCCCGATGACCGAAGGCCTGATTGCCTGGGTGCGCGATTTCACTCTGGCCCATCACCGCGATGAGGTGTTCGTCAAACGCCGCCGCGACAAGAAACGGGTGGATCTTGTGGAAGACGGCAAGGGCGATTCGCGCATCCGGCAGGCCTCGGATGTCTACCGCGCCCCGCGGAGGGCCGTGCAATGAGCGCTCGACAGGATTTCTGGTCCCGCCGCAAGGCCGCCGTGCAGGCCGAAGCGCATGCCGAACAAGAGGCCCTGATCGCGCAGGAGATCGCCGCGCAGCAGGCCGAACTGGAAGAAAAGACCGACGCCGAGATTTTGGCCGAGCTTGACCTGCCCGACCCCGACTTGCTGCAGGCGGGCGACGATGTTTCAGGCTTCATGGCCAAGGCAGTGCCGGACCGTCTGCGCCGCCGCGCGTTGCGGCGCTTGTGGAGGTTGAACCCGGTGCTGGCGAATGTGGACGGTTTGGTCGACTACGGCGAGGACTACACCGACGCCGCCTGCGTGGTCGAAAACCTGCAGACGGCTTATCAGGTGGGCAAAGGCATGTTGCGCCACATCGAGGCGCTGGCCGAGCAGAAGCAAGCCGAGGAACAACCGGTCGAGGCCGAAGCCGTGCCGGCAACCGAACCGCCCGAACCTGAAGCCGAGCCCGCGCCCCTTGTCGAAGTGGCAGACGCCATCCAACCGGATGAGGACGAGCGCACCCCGGCCCCGCGGCGCATGAAATTCGAATTCGAAGGATGACCCGATGAACATTCGCGACCCGCAGACGTTCGAGATTTCCCCCGAGGACCGTCTGCGAGCGGATTTCTACAACTTCCTGGGCCTGCTGCTAGCCACACCGCCCGACCAGACCCTGCTGAGCCAGATCGCGGCGCTATCGGGGGACGAGACCGATCTGGGCCAGGCCATTCAGGCCATGGCCCGCGTGGCCAAAGTGACCAAGCCCGAAGCTGCCGAGCGCGAGTTCAACGCATTGTTCATCGGGCTTGGGCGCGGAGAACTGCTGCCCTATGCCAGCTTCTACCTGACCGGTTTCCTGAACGAGAAACCGCTGGCGCAGCTGCGCAACGACATGGCTGCGCGGGGCATCACCCGGGCGGCAAACGTGTTCGAACCCGAAGACAACATCGCCTCGCTGATGGAGATGATGGGCGGCATGATCGTCGGCCGTTTCGGCGGCCCGGCCGCGTTGGAAGATCAAAAGACGTTCTGGAACAAGCATATCGGTCCCTGGGCCGAGCACTTTTTCTCGGACCTGGAAGCAGCCGAGCATTCGGTTCTCTATGCCTCGGTCGGCACAGCCGGCCGGGTTTTCATGGAGATCGAACGCGAGGCCTTCCGCATGACGACGCATTAGGCGGCCGTCATTCGCTGGCGCCCCGGCGGGCGCTGAACCGCAAATGGGAAAGGAGGATCCCATGAGCAAGACCAAGGAGAGCGGCGCCAGCCGCCGCGACTTCCTGAAACTGGCGGGCACCGCGGCCCCGGCAGCCGTTGCAGCGGCCAGCCTGGGAACCGAGGTCGAAGCGGCCGAGCAACCCTCGGACGAGACCCGCATTCAGGACACGGCGCATACCCGCGCCTATTTCGACAGCGCGCGCTTCTAGGCCGCCTCGGCGACGCCCGGCGCAGGTCCGGACGTGGTCACACTCGGCTGACGGTTGCGATTGGCCCTGACGTCGATTTCGAAACACCAAGCCAGCCATGATCAGCATGGCCAGCAAGGGAGGAAGGAAATGCTTAGGAAAAAGACCAACGGGGTTGCGAGACGCCCCCAGCGGACAAGTATCCTGTCCCAAATCGGCGAAAAGAGCGTCGATCGCCGCGCGTTCCTGCGTGGCTCGGGCCTGACGATCGGCGGCCTGGTCGCGATCAGCGCCACGGGTGGAACCGTGTCGCCCGCCAGCGCCCAGACCGCAGCCAATACGGCTGTCGAGAACATCAAATCCGTCTGCACGCATTGCTCGGTCGGCTGTACCGTGGTTGCCGAGGTGCAGAACGGCGTGTGGATCGGGCAGGAACCCGGTTGGGACAGCCCGTTTAACCTCGGTGCTCACTGTGCCAAGGGGGCTTCGGTCCGGGAACACGCCCACGGCGAACGCCGCCTGAAATACCCGATGAAAAAAGAGGGTGGCGAGTGGAAGCGCATCAGCTGGGAACAGGCGATCGACGAGATCGGCGACGGCATGATGAGCATCCGCGAGGAAAGCGGGCCTGACAGCGTCTATTGGTTGGGTTCGGCCAAGCACAACAACGAACAGGCCTATCTGTTCCGCAAGTTCGCGGCCTACTGGGGCACCAACAACGTGGACCACCAGGCGCGGATTTGCCACTCGACCACCGTTGCGGGTGTTGCGAATACATGGGGCTACGGCGCCATGACCAACAGCTACAACGACATCCACAATTCCAAGGCGATCTTCATCATCGGCGGCAACCCTGCCGAGGCGCACCCCGTCTCGCTGCTGCACGTCCTGCGCGCGAAAGAGCAGAACAACGCCCCGCTGATCGTCTGTGACCCGCGCTTCACGCGCACCGCGGCCCATGCCGACGAATATGTCCGCTTCCGCCCCGGCACCGACGTGGCGCTGATCTGGGGCATCCTGTGGCACATCTTCGACAACGGCTGGGAAGACAAAGAGTTCATCCGCACCCGTGTCTGGGGTATGGACCAGATCCGCGAAGAGGTCGCCAACTGGACCCCCGAAGAGACCGAGCGCGTCACCGGCGTGCCGGGATCGCAGCTGAAACGCGTGGCGCGGACGCTGGCCAACAACCGTCCTGGCACCGTGATCTGGTGCATGGGCGGAACCCAGCACACCAACGGCAACAACAACACGCGCGCCTATTGCGTGCTGCAGCTGGCGTTGGGCAACATGGGCACCTCTGGCGGCGGCACCAACATCTTCCGCGGCCATGACAACGTGCAGGGCGCAACCGACCTTGGCGTTCTGTCCCACACCCTGCCCGGCTATTACGGCCTGTCTGCAGGCGCATGGGGTCACTGGGCGCGTGTCTGGGGCGAGGATCTGGACTGGCTGAAAGGACAGTTCGACACGATCAAGGACAAGGACGGCAAGGACAAGCCGCTAATGAACGAGCGTGGCATCCCGGTGTCGCGCTGGATCGACGGTGTTCTGGAAGATCCCGAAAACATGGATCAGCCAAACAATGTCCGCGCCATGGTTCTGTGGGGCCACGCGCCCAACTCGCAGACCCGGATGGTCGAAATGAAGACGGCGATGGAAAAGCTGGACATGCTGGTCGTGATCGACCCGTATCCCACCGTTTCCGCCGTCCTGCATGACCGGACCGATGGCGTCTATCTGCTGCCGGCCTGCACGCAGTTCGAAACCCGTGGCTCGGTCACGGCGTCGAACCGGTCGTTGCAGTGGCGCGACAAGGTGGTCGATCCGCTGTTCGAAAGCCTGCCGGACGAGGTCATCATGGCCAAGTTCGCCAACAAGTTCGGCTGGGCCGACCGGCTCTTCCGCAATATCGAGATGGAGGACCCCGAAACCCCGAATGTGGAAAGCATCACGCGCGAGTTCAACGCGGGGCTGTGGACGATCGGCTATACCGGTCAGTCGCCAGAGCGGATCAAAAGCCATATGGCCAACCAGCACACGTTCGACAGAACGACGCTGCAGGCCGTGGGCGGTCCGAATGACGGCGAATACTACGGCCTGCCTTGGCCCTGCTGGGGCACCGCCGAGATGGGGCATCCGGGGACGCCAAACCTCTATGACATGTCCAAACCGGTGGCCGAGGGCGGCCTGACCTTCCGCGCACGTTTCGGCGTCGAGCGTGACGGGCAGAACCTGCTGGCCGAAGGGGTCTACAGCGTCGGTTCCGAGATTCAGGACGGTTATCCTGAATTTACCATGCAGATGCTGATGGATCTGGGCTGGGATGGCGACCTGACGGCCGAGGAACGCGCGGCCATCGACGCCGTGGCCGGGCCCAAGACCAACTGGAAGACCGACCTGTCGGGCGGCATCCAGCGGGTGGCCATCAAGCATGGCTGTGCGCCCTTCGGCAACGCCAAGGCCCGTACAGTGGTCTGGACCTTCCCGGATCCGATCCCGCTGCACCGCGAGCCGCTGTACACGCCACGGCGCGATCTGGTGGCCGACTATCCCACCTACGAGGATCGGCACGACTATCGCTTGCCGACCTTGTATGCTTCGATCCAGAAGAACGACTTTTCAAAGGATTACCCGATAATCCTGACGTCAGGTCGTCTGGTCGAATATGAAGGTGGCGGCGACGAGACACGGTCGAACCCGTGGCTGGCTGAACTGCAGCAGGACATGTTCGTCGAGATCAATCCGCGTGACGCCAACAACCTTGGCATTCGCGACGGATCGCAGGTCTGGGTCGAAGGTCCCGAGGGCGGCAAGGTCAAGGTGATGGCGATGCTGACCGAAAGGGTCGGTGCCGGCGTGGCCTTCATGCCCTTCCACTTTGGCGGCCATTTCCAGGGCGCGGACCTGAGGGAGAAATACCCGAAAGGCGCCGACCCGTACGTACTGGGTGAAAGCACGAACACCGCCCAGACCTATGGCTATGATTCAGTGACCCAGATGCAGGAGACCAAAGCGACTCTCTGCAAGATCTGGGCAGCGTAAGGAGGACGATAATGGCTAGAGCAAAGTTTCTCTGCGACGCTGAACGCTGCATCGAGTGCAACGCTTGCGTGACCGCGTGCAAGAACGAACACGAGGTCCCGTGGGGCATCAACCGCCGCCGGGTGGTGACGATCAATGACGGCAAACCGGGTGAGCGTTCGATCTCGGTCGCCTGTATGCATTGTTCGGATGCGCCTTGCATGGCGGTGTGCCCGGTCGACTGCTTCTATCAGAACGAAGAAGGCGTCGTCCTGCATTCCAAGGACCTGTGCATCGGCTGCGGCTATTGCTTCTATGCGTGCCCGTTCGGCGCGCCGCAATACCCGCAGGCGGGCAACTTCGGATCGCGCGGCAAGATGGACAAATGTACCTTCTGCGCCGGCGGCCCCGAGGAAACGCACTCGACCGCAGAGTTCGCCAAATACGGCCGCAACCGGATCGCCGAGGGCAAACTGCCCATCTGCGCCGAGATGTGTTCGACCAAGGCCCTGCTCGCCGGTGACGGCGACGTGGTCTCGGCCATCTACCGCGAACGCGTCGTGGCGCGCGGGTTCGGCTCGGGCGCTTGGGGTTGGGGCACGGCCTACGACCAGAAGGACGGCTGAGACCTCAGCCTGACAACACGGGTGACCCGCCCCGGTGGGTCACCCGATTATGGATTAATACCGAGGTTCCGATGCTGCGCATTTTTCTGGCTTTGACGTTGACACTTGGGATCGCGCACGGCGCGCTTGCACAAGACACGACCGGCACAGACGAACCAGCCGCTGCCCCGCGCGCGCAGACCGGTGGCGCCACGACACTCGAGGATATTCTGGCCCGGCAACGCGGCGAGAAAGTCGACAACAGCTATCGTGCGCAGAATACCGGGCAAGGCAATGCCGAAGGGCTGTTGGGTCAGTTGGGCACGCGCGGCGTCGCCTCGGACAGCGATGTGTATCGCGCCATCCGCTATGGCTCGGCCGATGTCACCGTGTCGACCAAGGGGCCTGCTGCCGGCGTGCTGATCCAGGACGGCGGCATGTGGTGGTGGACTTTCCGCACCGGTCCGCTGCGCGAGTACGGAACCTATATTCTGGGCGGGATGCTGGTCGTTCTGCTGTTGTTTTTCCTGATCCGCGGCCGCATCCGCATCGATGGTGAGAAAACGGGCCGCACGGTCACCCGGTTTTCAGGATTTGAAAGGTTCGGGCACTGGCTGTTTGCCGGCTCGTTCCTGATCCTTGGATTAACCGGCCTCGTGTCGCTGTACGGCCGCGATTTCCTGATCCCGCTGTTCGGCAAAGAAGGGTTCGCCACCATCGCGCAAGGCTGCAAGTGGCTGCACAACAATCTGGCCTGGGCCTTCATGCTGGGATTGATCATCATCACCGTGAACTGGATCGCCCACAACATCCCCAACCGGACCGACCTGAAATGGCTGGCGGCCGGCGGCGGATTGTTCACCAAAGGCAGCCACCCCCCGGCCAAAAAGTTCAACGCCGGTCAAAAGATCATTTTCTGGCTGTGCATCCTGATGGGCGTCTCGATCAGCCTGTCGGGCCTGTCGCTGCTGTTCCCGTTCGAACTGCCGATGTTCGCTAAGACGTTTTCAATCGCCAACGCGACCGGGTTGCCGCAGCTGCTGGGACTGGACCTGCCCACGCAAATGTCTCCGCAGGAAGAAATGCAATATGCCCAAGTCTGGCACGTCATGGTCGCCTATGCCTTTATCGCCATCATACTGGCGCATATCTACCTCGGCTCGGTCGGCATGGAAGGCGCGTTTGACGCCATGGGTACCGGCGAGGTCGAAGAGCAATGGGCGCGCGAGCACCATTCGCTGTGGCTGGAAGAGGTAAAGGCACAGGAGGCCAGCGACGGCGCGGCCTCGCCTGCCGAATAGATGCGCGGGCTGGCTCTGGCGCTGGCCCTGCTGCCGCTGCCGCTGGCGGCGGATTTCTACACGCTCAAGGGCCATGGCGGACCGATCATGGACATCGCCACGGCCCCGGACGGGCGCATTGCCACCGCCAGTTTCGACAATTCCGTGGGCCTGTGGTCCGGACAGCAGCCGGACTGGCTCGAGGGTCACGAGGCTGCCGTGAACGCAGTGGTTTTCAACGGCACCGCGATCTATTCGGCCGGCGACGACTTTACCCTGCGCCGTTGGCCCGGTGGACAGGTCGTAGGTCAGCACAAGGGCAAGGTCGTCGGACTCGCTGCCTCAAAGACCCTCGTGGCGACTGCCAGTTGGGACGGGACCATCGGTCTTTGGCCAACCGAGGGCGGTGCGGCCAAGTCGCTGGGTCCAACGGGCAGCGGAGTCAATGCGGTGGCCTTCGCGCCGGACGGGCGGACGCTGTTCTCCGCTGGGGTCGACGGCAGCCTGCGGGTCTGGGACGTCACGACAGGAACCGAAACCGCGCGGCTGGTCGAGCATGGTTTCGGCATCAACGAATTGGTCCTGAACGCGCAAGACGGTTGGATCGCCTATGGCGCGGTCGATGGCGTGACCCGCATTCTTGACCTTACCACCGGGGCCGAGCGCGATTTCACGCTGGACCGTCGCCCGATCCTTGCGCTCGCCCTCAGCCCGGATCGGTCGCTGCTGGCGGTGGGCGACGGCGAGGGCTACATCATGGTCATTGACACGCAAGATTGGCGGATCGCGCAGGATTTCCGCGCAACGCTGCGCGGCCCGGTCTGGGCACTGGCCTTTTCGCCCGATGGTGAAAACCTGCACGCAGGCGGGCTGGATCAGGCCATGTATAGCTGGCCGGTGGCCGCGCTGGGGTCGCAGGAACGAATGGTCGGCCAAGAGCCGAGTTTCCTGAAGGACCCCGACGACATGCAAAACGGAGAACGGCAGTTCGCCCGGAAATGCTCGATCTGCCACAGCCTGACGCCGGACGATCAGCGCCGGGCCGGGCCGACCCTGCATGGCGTGTTCGGGCGGCGGGCCGGGACACTACCCGGGTACACTTACTCGGAAACGCTGCAAGGCTCTGATATCATTTGGACGGAACAGACGATAAACGCTCTTTTCGATCAGGGACCGGACCACTACATTCCGGGGTCGAAAATGCCGATGCAGAGGATTGCGCAGGCGCAGGACCGCGCCGACCTGATCGAATTCCTGCGCGGCGCCACGGCGCCCGCGGACTAACCAGGAGGACCAGATGAAAGCCTTTCTTGCCGCAGTTGCCACGATGGCCGTCGTGACGGTCGCCGCCCCATTCTTGCTGACCCAGATGGGCCTGTCCTCGGCCGAACGCGGCGCGGCCGTGCGGCTGGAGTGAATGCCCGACTTCCTGACCACGCGCGAGTTGGCCGACCTGCTGCGAATCGGCGAGCGCAAGGCCTATGATCTGGCCGCATCGGGCGAGGTGCCCTGCGTGCGGGCTATGGGCAAGCTGCTGTTTCCACGGGCCGAGGTGCTGGCTTGGCTGAATGCGTCGCGCTCGGGCCCGCAGACGGCTGAACCGCCCCTGCCCCTGATCGTGGCCGGCAGCCACGATCCGCTGCTGGACTGGGCGCTGCGCGAAAGCGGCTCGGGGCTGGCTACCTACTACGACGGATCGTTTGACGGGCTGCGGCGGCTGGCCGACCGCAAGGCGCAGGCCGCGGTTCTGCATATTCACGAGCCTGGCGGGTTCAACACCGGCGCGCTGCGCGACACGCTGGGCGAAGCGCCCGTGGTTCTGGTCCAGATCGCCCATCGCCAGCGCGGCCTGCTGTTGTCGCCCGGAACGCAAGGCATCGGCGAGTTTGTCGACCTGAAGGGCCGCCGCGTTCTGCTGCGGCAGGACAGCGCCGCCAGCCAACATCTGTTCGACCGACACTTGGCCGAACACGACCTGAGCCGCGACGACCTGGATACCTTGCCCAATTGCGCCCGCACCGAAGAGGAACTGGCCATCGCCCTACACGACGGCAAGGCCGAGGTCGGGTTCGGGCTGGGGGCTCTGGCCAGTCTTTATGGGCTGGGCTTCGTGCCGACCCACTCCGAACGTCTGGATCTGGCGATCTGGCGTAGGGCGTATTTCGAACCGCCCTTGCAGAAGCTGCTGTCCTTTCTGCACTCGGACGGGTTTGCCGCCCGCGCGGCCGAGATGGGCGGCTATGACCTGACCGACTTGGGCGCGATCCGCCACAACGGCGCCAGCGGCTGAGGGCCGGTCACCTGGCGTTGGGAAAGAACAGCTGTTCGCCCTCCAACCGATAGGACGCAATGGCCGCCTGACCATCCGGTCCGGTGAGCCAGTCGATGAACCTCTGGCCCGCGGCGGCGCGAACGCCGGGGTGTTTTTCCGGGTTCACGAGGATCACGCCATATTGATTGAACAGGCCCGGATCGCCCTCGACCAGAACCGCAAGATCGCCCTTGTTGCCGAAGGCCAGCCATGTCGCCCGGTCGGTCAGCGCATAGGCCCCCATCCCCGCCGCCAGATTCAGCGTGGCGCCCATGCCCGAGCCGGTCTCGCGGTACCAAGTGCCCGAGTCAGCGGTCGGGTCGAGGCCGGAGGCTTGCCACAGGCGCATCTCGGCCTGATGGGTACCGCTGTCATCCGCGCGCGAGGCGAAGGTCGACCTGGCATTCGCGATGGCGACTAGGGCGGCGGCGGCATCGGTCATTCCCTTGATGCGCGCCGGGTCGGACTTGGGCCCGACGATGACGAAATCGTTGTACATCACGTCGCGGCGCTCGATGCCCCAGCCCTCGGCCACGAACGCCTCCTCGGCCGGTTTGGCATGAACCAGCAAAACGTCGCCGTCGCCATTCTTGGCATTGCGGATCGCCTGCCCCGTTCCCACGGCCACTACGCGCACCTCGATTCCGGTTTCGGCCTCGAAGCCCGGAAGAATGAAGTCCAGCAGGCCCGAGTTCTGCGTCGAGGTCGTTGACTGCACAATGATGAACGCCTCCTCGGCCGTCGCCGGGTTGGCGACAAGTCCGAACAGGACCAGGGCGCTTGTGAGTACTGCGCGAAACATGGATTGCCTCCGATTTTTGTTATGTGACCAACCAGCCTGCCAGATACTGGCGCGAGGCTTGGCATTCCGGCGCCTCAAGCACCTGTCTGGCGGTGCCGTGTTCGACGACGCGCCCGCCTTGCATCATCACGATGTCCGCCGCCAGACGCCGGGCCTGCCCGACGTCATGCGTGACCATCACTATCCGCACCCCGCGCGCCGAAGCGCGCAGGATCATCGCCTCGATCGCCTGCGTGGCGGCGGGGTCCAGCGCGCTAGTGGGCTCGTCCAGAAACAGCGTCTCGGGGTCCAGCGCCAGCGCGCGCAGGATAGCCAGACGCTGCGCCTCGCCGCCCGACAGAGACCGCGCCGATTGCCGGGCCTTGCTGTCCAGCCCACCTTCGGCCAGCAGGTTAGCAATCCGCCCCTTGCGCGCAGCACGGCCCAGCCGCTTGCGTTTCAGAACGAAGTCTAGATTGGCCGCAACCGACCGGCGCAGCAGCACCGGCTGCTGGAAAACCATGGCCTGCCGGGCCTTGTGATCGGCGTTCAGGTCCAGACCATCCTGCAGGACCCGGCCCCTGTCGGCACGGATCAGCCCATGCAGACAGCGCAAAAGCAGGCTTTTGCCGGCACCGTTCGGCCCCAGGATCAGCGTCGGCCCGGGCCCGTCCAGCGATAGCTGGGGAACATCCAGCAGGACCTGCCCCTTGCGTTCGATGGCAAGGCCCGAAATTTCCAGCCGGTTCGGCGTGTCTGGCATCAGGTCACGCATGGCGCAGCCCCTCCTGCTCGGCCCGCAGGGTCAGGGCGCTGACCATGGCATTCACGGCCACTGCAATCCCGATCAGGATCGCACCAAGCGCCAGCGCCAGGGCCAGGTTGCCCTTCGAGGTCTCGAGCGCGATCGTCGTTGTCATCACCCGTGTCACGTGATTGATGTTGCCGCCGACGATGATCACCGCGCCGACCTCGGCGATGGCCCGGCCGAACCCGGCTAGAAGGGCGGTAACCAGGGCCAGCCGCGCATCCCACAGCAGCACCGGTACCGAGGCCAGCCGCGACACCCCCAGCGACCGTAACTGTTCCGAATATTCCTCGGCCAGCAATTCCACCACCTGCCGCGTCAGCGCCGCGATGATCGGCGTGACCAGCACGGTCTGGGCAATGATCATGGCGGTCGGCGTGTACAAAAGCTCGAGCACGCCTAGCGGGCCGGACCGAGAGAGCATCAGATAGACCAGAAGGCCGACGACGACGGGCGGGAACCCCATCAATGCGTTCATCAGGATGATCAGCGCCCGCCGCCCGGGAAACCGCGCCACGGCCAGAGCGGCCCCGACCGGCATCCCGATCACGGCCGAAATCAGCACCGCACACACCGAGACCTGCAGAGACAAGACCACGATCGCCCACAGGTCGGGGTCTCCTGTCAGGACAAGCTGCGCCGCGTGGCTGAATTCTGATGCAAAATCTTGCACTTTCTCCGACCCAGTCTGAGTTTCGTAGGAAACTCGGGGAATTACAGGATAATACTAGCGCAATTTGCGCTTCGGCCCCACAGAAATCCGACATTCACAACGACAAACGCGGCCCAATCGAGGGCCGCGTTTTCATCCTGAGCATTCGGTGGATCAGTTCAAAGCCGCATCCGTTATCTGGTGGGTCCAGGCGCCTTCGGGCTTTTTGGTGATCACCGGGTCCGAGCCGCCGGCCAGCAAGGTGCTCACCGTGCGCTCGAAATCGGCCGGGTCCAGCGCACCGTTCGAGCCTGCGGTCAGCTTGGCGATCTCCCCCATCATGCGCTTCTGGTGCTCTTCGGTCTGGGCGCCTGTCGCGTCGTTTTCCAGCACGATTTCGGCGGCCTCGTCTGGGTTCTCCTCGGCGTATTTCCAGCCTTTCATCGAAGCGCGCACGAAGCGTTCCATCTTGTCGACGAAGGCCGGGTCGCTGAGGTTGTCTTCAAGCACGTACAAGCCATCTTCCAACGTGGCTACGCCCTGGTCTTCATACTTGAAAGTTACCAGCTCGTCGGGGCTGACGCCGGCGTCGATGACCTGCCAGTATTCATTGTAGGTCATGGTGCTGATGCAATCGGCCTGGCGTTGCAGCAGAGGGTCGACGTTGAAGCCCTGCTTCAAAACCTCGACACCGTTCTCGCTCTTGCCGCTGGTGTCGATACCTAGCTGGCTCATCCAGCTCATGAACGGGAATTCATTGCCGAAAAACCAGACGCCCAGCGTGCGGTTCTTGAGATCCTCGGGCGAGGAAATGCCCGCGTCCTTCCAGCAGGTCAGCATCATGCCAGAGCTTTTGAAGGGCTGCGCGATGTTGACCAGCGGCAGGCCCTTTTCGCGCGCAGCCAGCGCGGCGGGCATCCATTCCACGGTGACGTCAGCGCCACCGCCCGCGATCACCTGCGTGGGCGCGATGTCGGGGCCGCCGGGCAAGATGGTGACGTCCAGCCCCTCTTCTTCGTAAAAGCCCTTGTCCTTGGCGACGTAGTAGCCCGCGAACTGGGCCTGGGTGACCCATTTCAATTGAAGCGTCACCTCGTCTGCGGCAAAGGCCGAACTTGCGGCGAATCCTAGGGCGGCTATGGCCCCGGTCAGTAGCTTGTTCATCTTCATCTTCTCCTAGTTGCTAGTGCTGCCCCGTTTTCGGGGTCTGTTGAATTGTTGTTCCGCTTAACTGCGTTGTGACGGGTGCCAGAAGGTCACCAATTTCTCGATCATGGCGACCAGACCGTAGAAGGCGGTCCCGGCCAGCGCCGCGACCACGATTTCCGCCCAGACCATGTCCAGCGACAATTGCCCGACACTGGTCGAGATCCGGAACCCCATGCCCAAAGTGGGCGAGCCGAAGAACTCTGCCACGATAGCGCCGATCAGGGCCAGCGTGGTGGAAATTTTCAACCCGTTGAAAATGAACGGCATGGCCGCGGGCAACCGCAGCTTGAGAAAGCTTTGCCAATAGGTTGCGGCATAGGTCTCCATCAGGTCGCGCTGCATGGCGGTGGCCTCGCGCAGGCCGGCGACCGTGTTTACCAGCATCGGGAAAAAGACCATCACCACCACAACGGCCGCCTTCGAATGCCAGTCGAACCCGAACCACATCACCAGGATCGGCGCGGTGCCCACGATCGGCAGCGCGGCCACGAAATTGCCCACCGGCAGCAAGCCCAGGCGCAGGAAGTCCCACCGGTCCACGGCGATCGCCATCAGGAAGGCGGCGCCGCATCCGATAACATAGCCGCTGAGCGCGCCCTTGATGATGGTCTGCACGAAATCGGCCCACAAGATCGGCAGGCTGTCCCAGAACCGCTCCCAGATCACCGAAGGCGCGGGCAGGATGACCAGAGGCACCTCGAGCCCGCGCACCAGCAATTCCCACATCCCGATGACGGTCAGGCCGAAGATCAGCGGCGCAAGAATGCGCACCGCCCGCGTGTCGGCATAGGGTCCGCTGGCCAAGCGGGTGTTCAGCCACCAACCGGCCAGCCACAAAAGGATTGCAAAACCGACCATCATCATTGCGCCATCCCCATGCGTTTCAACACCGCCCGCTCGATCAGGCCCAACAGGCCCACCAGACAGGCCGCCAGAATGGCTGCGGCAAACAGCGCCGACCAGATCTGCACCATCTGGCCGTAATAGCTGCCGGCCAGTAGACGCGCGCCCAGCCCCGCCACGGCGCCGGTCGGCAGTTCGCCGACGATGGCCCCCACCAGCGACGCGGCGATCCCGATCTTGAGCGAGGCGAACAGATAGGGCATCGAGGCCGGCAGGCGCAGTTTCCAGAACACCTGCCCCTTACTGGCGTTATAGGTGCGCAGCAGGTCCAACTGCATCGCGTCAGGGCTACGCAGGCCCTTGACCATGCCCACGACCACCGGGAAAAAGCTCAGATAGGCCGAGATCACCGCCTTGGGTATGATCCCCTGAATGCCGATCGAATACAGCACCACGATGATCATCGGCGCCAACGCGATGATGGGGATGGTCTGGCTGACGATGGCCCAGGGCATGACTGACAGGTCCATCACCCGGCTGTGCACGATCCCCACAGCCAGCAGGATGCCCAGCCCCGTGCCGATGGCAAAGCCCAAGATCGTCGCGCTGAGCGTCACCCAGCCGTGATAGACCAATGACCGTTTTGAGGTGATCTTCTTCTGAACCGTGGTCTCCCACAGCTCGATCGCGACCTGATGCGGCGCGGGCAGACGCGGCCGATCCTGCGCCCAGGTCGCCGGAATGGCAAAGCTGTTGCGCAGCGCCAGGCCGATTTCCCCCATGTCGCGGCGGTCTTTGGCCGAGGGCGGAACCACTTCGGCCCCGGCCCGTTCCTGTTCGGTCAGAACGCCCTTGATGTTCATCGGAATGCAAGCCGCGTACCAGATGACGACGATGGCCAGCAGAACGGTCAGAACGGCAACAAGCTGCTTCATGCGTGCCACTCCATCCGCACCACGGGGACGGTCTCGGGCGGCGTTGCGGCCTCGGTCCCGGTCTCGACAAAACCCTCGCGGCGATAGAACCGTTGCGCTGCGGCATTCGGTTGATGGGCCGTCAGCCACAGAAAGCTGCGTCCCTGTTTTGCTTGGTCCAGCAGGCGCTTGCCGATCCCCTGCCCGGTCCGCAGGCAATACAGCGCCCCAACCTTCTGCGCCTCAGGATCGACCGACATGTAGCAATCAACGGGTTCGCCGACGACCCACATCTCACGGTCCGGGAAAGCCTGTGCGATCAGCGCCTCCAATTCCGGTTGGGGCAGTTCATCCGTCATCCACTCGGTCTGGCGGGCCCAAGAGGAGACCACCGCCGCGCAGGCCGGCACATCCTCCTCGGTCGCGCGTCTGATGTCACCCCTGCCCATCACACATCGTCCCCGTGCCCGGCGCGCAGCCCTTCGCGCACGCGGTGCGCGACCTCGATGAATTCGGGCGTGTCGCGGATGTCCAGCGGCCGCTCCTTGGGCAGAGGGCTGTCAATCACATCGGTGATCCGCCCGGGGCGCGGGCTCATGACCACGATCTTAGTGCTCAGATACACCGCCTCGGGGATCGAGTGGGTGACGAAGCCGATCGTCTTGCCGGTGCGCGCCCACAGCGCCAAAAGCTGTTCGTTCAGGTGATCGCGCACGATCTCGTCCAGCGCGCCGAAAGGCTCGTCCATCAACAGGATATCGGCGTCGAAGGCCAGCGCCCGGGCGATGCTGGCCCGTTGCTGCATCCCACCCGACAGCTGCCAGGGGAACTTGCCACCAAACCCTGCAAGATCAACAAGTTCCAGAACGCTCTTTACACGTTCTTCCTGCTCCTGCGCCGAGTATCCCATGATCTCGAGCGGCAGTTTGATGTTCTTGGCAATGGTCCGCCACGGGTACAGGCCCGCCGCCTGGAACACATAGCCATAGGCACGGTTCCGGCGGGCCTCGTCCGGGCTCATGCCGTTGACGGTCAGTGTGCCGCCCGTAGGCGTTTCCAGTGCAGCGACACAGCGCAGAAAGGTCGTCTTGCCGCAGCCCGAAGGGCCGATGAAACTGACGAATTCGCCCTTGTCGATGGCCAGGTTCACGTCCTTGAGGGCGTGCACGGGTCCGTCATTGGTTTGGAAGGTCAGGTCGAGGTTCTTTGCCTCGATCACGGGCCGGGTATTGCTTTCAGATGTCATCCTACTGCCTTGAAGTTTTGGCTTTTTTGCCCGGTCGGCAACCTTCGAGCATCACACCCCCGTCGCCGGGATGCCCGACCGCTCTATCGGGCGCGGGGCGGTCAGCTCTTTCCAGGTGCTCAGCGCTTTGTTCACGGTGGTGTTGGCCTCGCGCGCGACGAATTTGCCTTGGCCTTCCTGCGTTCGGATCTCGCCATCATGCACCGCCACCTGTCCACGGGTTAGGGTAAAGCGCGGCAAGCCCTTGACCTCGTGCCCCTCGAACACGTTGTAGTCGATCGCCGACTGCTGCGTCGCCGCGCTGATGGTCTTGGTCTTGTCCGGGTCCCACACCACCAGATCGGCATCTGCACCCACCAGTACGGCACCTTTTTTCGGATAGCAATTCAATATTTTGGCGATATTTGTTGAAGTCACGGCCACAAATTCGTTCGGCGTTAGCCGCCCGGTCGCCACGCCGTGGGTCCATAGCATCGGCATCCGATCCTCAAGGCCGCCCGTTCCGTTCGGGATCTTGGTGAAATCGCCCACGCCAAACCGCTTCTGCTCGGTTGTGAAGGCGCAGTGATCGGTGGCAACCACGCTCAGCGAGCCCGACTGCAACCCCGCCCACAGGCTGTCCTGGTGCTGTTTGTTGCGGAACGGCGGGCTCATCACCCGGCGCGCGGCGTGGTCCCAATCGGGATGCGCATATTCGCTGTCGTCCAGCGTCAGGTGCTGGATCAGCGGCTCGCCCCAGACGCGCTTGCCCTGCATCCGGGCACGGCGGATGGCCTCATGCGCCTCTTCGCACGAGGTGTGCACCACATAGAGCGGCACCCCGGCCATGTCGGCGATCATGATGGCGCGGTTGGTGGCCTCGCCCTCAACCTGCGGCGGGCGCGAATAGGCATGGGCCTCGGGGCCGGTGTTGCCTTCGGCCAGCAGCTTGGCCTGCAACTCGGCCACCACGTCGCCGTTCTCGGCATGGACCATCGCGATCCCGCCCAGCTCGGCCAGCCGCTTGAACGAGGCGAACAGCTCGTCGTCATTGACCATCAGGGCGCCTTTGTAGGCCATGAAATGCTTGAACGTGTTGATGCCGCGCTGTTCGATGACGGTCTTCATGTCATCGAACACCTGCTCGCCCCACCATGTCACGGCCATGTGGAAGGAATAGTCGCAATTGGCGCGGGTTGATTTGTTGTCCCAACGTTTGAGCGCATCCAGCAGGCTTTCGCCTGGGTTCGGCAGTGCGAAATCCACCACCATGGTCGTGCCGCCGGCCAGCGCCGCGCGGGTGCCGCTTTCGAAATCATCGCTAGAATAGGTCCCCATGAACGGCATTTCCAGATGCGTGTGCGGGTCAATCCCGCCGGGCATGACGTAACAGCCGGTCGCGTCCAGTTGCTCGTCCCCCTTCAGATCCGGCCCGATCTCGGTGATCACGCCGCCTTCGATCTTGACGTCGGCCTTGTAAGTCAGATCCGCGGTGACGACGGTTCCGTTCTTGATGACTGTGGTCATGTTCAACTCCCTGCGAGCGCGTCTGCTGCGCCTCTCTTGGTTTTCCTGCGGGTTGGGGGCGCGCGGCCCCGGCTACTCCACGATCTCGGCGGTTTCGACGACCGCGTGGAAAAGGACGTCGGCCCCGGCGGTTGCCCATTCCTTGCTGATTTCCTCGGCCTCGTTGTGGCTTAGGCCATCCACGCAGGGGCACATCACCATCGCGGTCGGCGCCACGCGGTTGATCCAGCAGGCATCGTGCCCCGCGCCCGAAATGATGTTGGTGTGCGAATAGCCCAGCCGCTCAGCCGCGTTGCGTACGGCGGCGACGCAGGTGTCGTCGAATTTCACCGGGTCAAACCCGCCGACCTTCTCGAACTCGACCTGCAGGCCCATCTCATCCACGATGTCCTCGGCGGCGACACGCAGACGGTTCTCCATATCCTTGATGACGTCCAACTCGTGAGAGCGGAAATCGACGGTGAACACCACCTTGCCCGGGATCACGTTACGCGAGTTCGGATAGACGTCGATATGCCCGGCAGCCCCCACGGCATGAGGCGCATGCGACCATGCGATCTCGTCCACCTTTTCGAGAATGCGCGCCATCGCCAGCCCGGCATTCTTGCGCATCGGCATCGGGGTTGATCCGGTATGCGCGTCCTTGCCGGTCACGGTCACCTGGGTCCAGCTGAGGCCCTGCCCATGGGTGACGACGCCGATATCCTTGCCTTCTGCCTCGAGGATCGGGCCCTGTTCGATATGCAGTTCAAAGAAGGCATGCATCTTACGGGCCCCGACCTCTTCGTCGCCGCGCCAGCCGATGCGCTGCAACTCGTCGCCGAACTTCTTGCCTTCGGCATCCTCGCGGTCATAGGCCCAATCCTGCGTGTGCATCCCCGCGAACACGCCCGACGCCAGCATGGCGGGGGCGAACCGGGTGCCCTCTTCGTTGGTCCAGTTGGTGGCCACGATCGGGTGTTTCGTCTTGATGCCCAGATCGTTCAGGGTTCGGATGATCTCGAGCGCACCCAGAACCCCCAGCACCCCGTCATACTTGCCGCCCGTCGGCTGCGTATCCAGGTGCGAGCCTACATAGACCGGCAGCGCATCGGGGTCCGTGCCGGGGCGCATGGCGAACATGTTGCCCATCTGGTCGAGGCCCATGGTACACCCGGCTTCTTCGCACCATTTCTGGAACAGCGCGCGGCCTTCGGCATCTTCGTCGGTCAGGGTCTGGCGGTTGTTGCCGCCGGCAACGCCCGGACCGATCTTGGCCATCTCCATCAGGCTGTCCCACAACCTGTCGCCATTAATCCTGAGATTCTGCGCCGGAGCTGCCATGTTCGTCTTCCCTGTTGCTTGCGATTTAGCTCGCTTTTGGTGTCTTGATTTGACCATCTGGTCAAACTCACGCTATCACGGGTTCAACATCAGTCAAGAAATTGCATCGCGCCGATGCAAAAATCGGCATATTCAACACCTGCTTGTTCGAAAAAGAGACGCCCTGAATACATGCCCAAAGACCGCGCCCCGACCCGAATTCAGAAAAAGAACCGCGCCGCGATTCTCGAGGCCGCGCTGAACGTGTTTTCGGCCCATGGCTTTCGCGGGGCGACCGTCGATCAGATCGCGGCCGAGGCCGGGCTGAGCAAGCCAAATCTTTTGTATTATTTCCCGTCAAAAGAGGCGATCCACACCGCGCTTCTGTCCGGCCTTCTGGACACCTGGCTGGCGCCGCTGCACGACCTTGATGAAAACGGCGAGCCGATGGAGGAGATCCTCTCGTACATCAAGCGCAAGCTGCAGATGAGCCGCGAGTTGCCGCGCGAAAGCCGCCTGTTTGCGAACGAGCTGGTGCAGGGCGCGCCTCGCATCCATGACGCCCTGTCGAACGATCTGAAGGCGCTGGTCGATCAGAAGGCGGCCGTTCTGACGCACTGGATGGACCAGGGCAAAATCGCCCGCCTGCACCCGCATCACCTGATCTTTTCGATCTGGGCGTTGACCCAGCATTATGCGGATTTCGATGTTCAGGTACGGGCGATCCTGGGCGACGAAGACCCGTTCGAAGGGGCTGCGCCCTTTATCGACACCCTGTACCGAAAACTGCTGACCCCATGAAAAAAGGGCCGCAGCGCGGCCCCTTTCGGTGATCTGACGCCGATCACTCGGCGGCTTTGGCCATCGGGTTGTTCGGGTGGGTTGTCCAGTTGGCATAGTCCGGCTGAACCACCTTGCCGGTGCGCGGATCGACCTCGCCCGCCGCCATCGGCACCATCGAGATGCAGCCCTCGACCGGGCAGACATCCACGCACAGGTTGCAGGCCACGCATTCCTCGTCGATCACCTCGAACACTCGGTCGGGCGACATGGAGATAGCCTGATGGCTGGTGTCCTCGCAGGCCGCGTAGCAGCGGCCGCACTTGATGCACTGATCCTGATCGATCTTGGCCTTGGCAACGTAGTTCAGGTTCAGATATTGCCAGTCGGTCACATTCGGGACGGCGCGCCCGACGATCTCCGATACGTTGGAGTATCCCTTCTCGTCCATCCACTGTGACAGTCCCGCCGTCAGTTCATCGATGATCTTGAACCCATAGGTCATCGCCGCCGTGCATACCTGGACCGTGCCGCAGCCCAACGCCATGAACTCGGCCGCGTCGCGCCATGTGGTCACCCCGCCGATGCCCGAGATCGGCAGGCCATGGGTCGCCTCGGCGCGGGCGATCTCGGAGACCATCGACAGGGCGATGGGCTTGACCGCAGGGCCGCAATAGCCGCCATGACTGCCCTTGCCGTCGATCGAGGGCTCGGGGCTGAACGTGTCCAGATTGACACTGGTGATCGAGTTTATCGTGTTGATCAGCGACACCGCATCGGCCCCGCCATTCTTGGCCGCAGCCGCCGGCTTGCGAATGTCGGTGATGTTGGGCGTCAGCTTCACGATCACCGGGCGGTCATAGTATTTCTTGCACCAGCGGGTGACCATTTCGATGTATTCGGGCACTTGCCCCACGGCCGAGCCCATACCGCGCTCGCTCATCCCGTGCGGGCAGCCGAAGTTCAGTTCGATCCCGTCGGCGCCGGTTTCAGCGACGCGCGGCAGGATGGCTTTCCAGGCCTCCTCCTCGCACGGCACCATGATCGAGGCAATCAGTGCGCGATCCGGGTAATCCGCCTTGACGCGGGCCATCTCCTCGAGGTTCACCTCGAGCGGCCGGTCGGTGATCAGTTCGATGTTGTTGAGGCCCAGCAGACGCCGGTCGGCCCCGTAGATCGCCCCGTACCGGGGGCCGTTCACGTTGACCACCGGCGGGCCTTCCGCGCCCAGCGTTTTCCACACGACGCCACCCCATCCGGCCTCGAAGGCACGGCGGACGTTGTATTCCTTGTCGGTCGGCGGCGCCGAGGCCAGCCAATAGGGGTTGGGGCTTTCGATGCCCAGAAAGTTCGTTTTCAAATCAGCCATTTATCCGGCCTCCCTGATGCGAAGATGCATCTTCGTCTTGTCACACAAATTCACGCGCCGACGCCTCGCTCAGGCGCTCAGGCTGGCGTGAATGTCCATAGCGGCATCGCGGCCCTCGGCTACGGCGGTCACGGTCAGATCCTCGCCACCCGCAGCACAGTCTCCGCCGGCCCAGACCCCCGGAACCGAGGTGCGTCCAGCCGCATCGACAGCGATCTTGTTGCCGTCGAGCACCAGCCCCTCGGGCGCGCCGTTCAGCGTCTGGCCGATGGCCTTCAACACCTGATCGGCGGCCAGACGGATGGTCTCGCCCGTGCCGGTCAGCTTGCCGTCCACGGTGGCAGTATACTCCAATTCGATCTCGACCGCTGCCCCGTTGCCATGGATGGCGACGGGCTGGACATTGCATAGGATGCGCACCCCCTTCGAGGCCGCCAGATCCTGTTCGTATTTACTGGCGCTCATCGCCGCGCGCCCGCGCCGATAGGCGATGGTCACGTTCTCGGCGCCCAGCAGTTTGCACTTGACCGCGGCATCGACCGCCGTCATCCCGCCGCCGATCACCACTACGTTCCGGCCCACCGGAACCTGAGCCAAATCAGCGGCCTGGCGGACCTCGGCGATGAAATCGACCGCGTCGCGCACGCCCGGCAGGTCTTCGCCCTGGGCCCGCAGCGCGTTCACACCGGCCAGACCGATCGACAGGAACACCGCGTCATAGTCTTTGCGCAGGCCGTCCAGCGTGACCGTCTGGCCCAGCGCCTCGCCGGTTCGGATGCTGATGCCGCCGATCTTCAGCAGCCAGTCCACCTCGGCCTGAGCAAAGTCATTGGTCGCCTTGTAGGCGGCGATCCCGTATTCGTTCAGCCCGCCCGGCTTGGGCTTTGCCTCAAAGATCACGACGTCGTGGCCCAGCATCGCCAGCCGATGCGCACAGGCCAGCCCCGCCGGCCCTGCCCCGATCACGGCAACGGTCTTGCCGGTGGGGGCCGCACGTGTGAACGGATGCACACCGGCCTGCATCAGCGTATCGGTCGCATACCGCTGCAAGCGCCCGATCTCGACCGGCTTGCCCTCGGCCGTTTCGCGCACGCAGGCTTCCTCGCACAGCGTTTCGGTCGGGCACACACGGGCGCACATGCCGCCCAGGATGTTCTGATCGAAGATCGTCTTTGCCGCTGATTCCGGTTGCCCGGCCTGAATCTGCCGAATGAACAGCGGAATATCGATATCGGTTGGACAAGCCGTCACGCACGGCGCGTCATAGCAGAAATAACACCGATCGGCGGCCACGGCAGCCTCGTGCGGCGCCAGAGGCGGATGCAGATCGGTGAAATTCGAGGTCAGCTCATCGCTGGAAAGCCGCCCGGCGACGATGCCGGGTGCCATCTGGCCCTGTGCCATCACTCTACTCCCTGTAGATATGTTTGTTATTGAGACCAGCTTGCCACAAACAGATTTTTTATCAATTGGTAAAATTTGCCAAATGGTCAAAAAAGCGAAAACCGGGCCGAATGACCCGGTTCTTTGGTGGCATTTGCCCGTTTTTCAGGCGAAACCGGCCTCAGACCATGACGGACAGGTGCCCTGACTTCATCCAGACGCGGGCGCCATCCGGACCTGCCCGCAATTCAGTGCGCGTTCCGGGCGGCAGACGCAGCCAGTCCCATCGCGCGAATTCCTCGCCTTGTTCGGTGAAGCCGCCGTCGATCACGAAGACCTCAGCCCCGCCGGGCGCGTCAATCGGCACGACCTGATCGGGCGGCCAACTGCGCACTTCAACCGTTTCGTGGTCGTCCTTGAACAGCGGCACTTGGTCCGCACCGTTGATCGAGCGGCGCACGGTGGTGCGGTCGTTTGGGTCGAATTGATGCAGTTTGACCAGGATCGTCGCGCCTTGGCTGGCCGATGGCGTATGCGACGAGGTCGGCGGGTTGCGGACATAGCTGCCCACCGGGAAATCTCCGGTCTCGTCCTGAAAAACGCCGTCCAGAACCAGGTATTCCTCGCCCCCGTCATGGGTGTGGGCGGCAAAAGCGCTGCCGGGCGCAAAGCGTACGATGGTGGTGGCGCGCGCCACCTCGTCGCCGATCCGGTCCAGCATCTTGCGCTCGACCCCGGCGGCGGGCGAGGCCACCCACTCGGTCTGGTCGAAGTGAACCGCCACCCGCTGGGTGAAATCCGCATTGATCCGCATGTCGCGCTCCTGTCTGATCTCCTCCATCAACATGGGCGTGCCGGGCCCGATTTCAAACACGCGGCGTCAACGGTTTTGACGCAGGTTCAGCGATGCTGTAGGTCGAAACCAACGGCAAGGGGCGGGCAAGCGCCCTGAACGGAAGGCGCAGATGCAGGCAGACCGGCAAAAATTCAATATCCTGATCATCGGGCAGAACAACCGCCTGCAATACGAAGCCGTCCTGTTCGCCGCCTCACTGCGCCACTCCGCGCCCGGATATTCGGGCCGCCTGTTCGTAGGCGTTCCGCAACCCGGCCCGCGCTGGAGCCAGGACCCAAGCATCCGCAACGAGGATGTTCTGAAGGCGCTGAAACAGCTCGATGCCGAGATCCTGCCCTTTTCGTCCGAGGTGTTCGGCGAAAGCTATCCCTACGGCAACAAGATCGAGGCGCTGGCCGCCCTGCCCGAGGGTGAGCCGTTCGTGTTCTTCGACACCGACACGCTGATTACAGGCGACCTGGCCGCCGTGCCGTTCGATTTCGACCGGCCCGGTGCGTCGCAGAAGGTCGAGGGCACCTGGCCCAAGCCGACCCTGTACGGGCCGGGGTTCGATGGCATCTGGCGGGCGCTCTATGACCGGTTCGGGCTGGATTTCCAAAGCTCGATCGACCCTACCCAACCGGCGGAATACTGGCGGCGGTATCTGTATTTCAATGCGGGCTATTTCTTCTACAAATGCCCCCGGCAATTCGGCACGCGGTTTCTGGACTATGCGCGCACCATCCGGGATGAAGAGATCCCCGCCCTGACCGGCCAGAACCTGGACCCGTGGCTGGACCAGGCGGCTCTGCCGCTGGTCATCCACGCGCTTGGCGGCGGGCGCGATGTTCTGCCCGCGGACCTGCTGGATGGCTCGGTCAGCTGCCACTATCGCCTGTTCCCGCTGCTTTACGCACGCGAAAGCGACCGGGTGGTCGAGGTGCTGGAAACTGTTGCCGCGCCCAATAAGGTCAAGAAGGTGCTCAAGAACTACGATCCGCTGAAACGGCTGGTGTATCAGGGCAAGGGCGCCAAGATCCGCGCCATGTTCGACCGGGACAACCTGCCCCAGCGCGAGCAGGCCATCCGCAAGGTCATCAAGAACAAGGGGCTGTGGCTGCGCTGACGCGGACATTGTGCCGGGCCCGGCAATCGCCTAGAGATTCTGCAACGCATATACCCAACAGGAGAGTGACGTATGTCCGACGGCCCCACCTATGGTTTTGATACGCTGCAAATTCACGCAGGCGCCCGCCCCGATCCGGCGACTGGCGCGCGCCAGACCCCGATCTATCAGACCACGGCCTATGTGTTCCGCGATGCCGATCACGCGGCCGCTTTGTTCAACCTGCAAGAGGTCGGCTATATCTACTCGCGCCTGACCAACCCCACGGTGGCAGTTCTGCAAGAGCGGGTGGCGACGCTGGAAGGTGGCGTTGGCGCAGTGTGCTGTTCTTCGGGTCACGCGGCGCAGATCATGGCGCTGTTCCCGCTGATGGGGCCGGGTTGCAACGTGGTCGCCTCGACCCGGCTGTATGGTGGAACGGTCACGCAGTTCAGCCAGACCATCAAGCGCTTTGGCTGGTCGGCCAAGTTCGTTGATACCGATGATCTGGATGCTGTGAAGGCCGCCATCGATGACAACACCCGCGCGGTGTTCTGCGAATCCATCGCCAATCCGGGCGGCTATGTCACCGATATCCGCGCGCTGGCCGACGTGGCCGACGCCGCCGGCATTCCGCTGATCGTCGACAACACCTCGGCCACGCCCTATCTGTGCCGCCCGATCGAGCATGGCGCCACGCTGGTCGTGCATTCGACCACCAAGTACCTGACCGGCAATGGCACGGTCACCGGCGGCTGCATCGTGGATTCGGGCAAGTTCGACTGGTCCGCCAGCGACAAGTTTCCCTCGCTCAGCGCGCCGGAGCCCGCCTATCACGGCCTCAAATTCCACGAAACTTTCGGCCCACTGGCCTTCACCTTCCACGGTATCGCCGTGGGCCTGCGCGACCTGGGCATGACGATGAACCCGCAGGCTGCGCATTACACGCTGATGGGGATCGAGACGCTGAGCCTGCGTATGCAGCGCCATGTCGAAAACGCCGAGAAGATCGCCGCTTGGCTCGAGAAAGACGACCGCGTGGACTATGTGACCTATGCGGGCTTGCCCTCGTCGCCCTATCACGACCGGGTCAAGAAATATTACCCCAAGGGCGCAGGGGCCCTGTTCACCTTTGCGGTCAAGGGTGGCTATGACGCCTGCGTCAAGCTGGTGAACGCGCTCGAGATCTTCAGCCACGTCGCCAACTTGGGCGATGCGCGGTCGCTGATCATCCATTCGGCCTCGACCACGCACCGGCAGCTGACCCCCGAACAGCAAGAGGCCGCCGGTGCCGGGCCGAACGTGGTGCGGGTGTCGATCGGGATCGAGGATGCCGATGACCTGATCGCCGATCTCGATCAGGCGCTATCCAAGGCTTGCGCCTAGTCCGAAATGCAGGGGCACCGGATCAACGCATTGGGCCAGCCCGTGGGCCTGCCGGTTGCGGGGGAGTTCCCCCGCCCGGCCCCACCGCGCGCGCCCATGCAGGGGCGGTTCTGCTGCGTGGTGCCCTTGGATGTGAATGCGCATGCGCCCGGCCTGTTCCGGGCGTTTGCCGCCGATACCGACGGGCGCAATTGGACCTACCTGCCCTACGGCCCGTTCGACTCGCAAGCGGGGTTCGCCGCCTGGCTGGCGCAGACCTGCACGGGGGACGATCCGCTGTTCCACACGGTTCTGGACCAAGGCGGACAGCCCGTCGGGATGGCATCCTACCTGCGTATCGACCGCAATGCCGGCGCAATCGAGGTGGGGCACATCCATTTCTCGCCGCTGATGCAGCGCACGCCGGTCGCAACCGAAACGATGTTCCTGATGATGCGCCGCGTCTTCGATGAACTGGGCTATCGCAGATACGAATGGAAATGCGATGCGCTGAATGCCCCGTCGCGCCGGGCCGCCGAACGGCTGGGTTTTGTCTTCGAAGGCGAATTTCGGCAAGCCACCCATTACAAGGGGCGCAACCGCGACACGGCGTGGTTTTCGATCATCGATACGGACTGGCCACGCATCCGGCAGGCGTTCGAAACCTGGTTGTCACCCGAGAATTTTGATGCCTCGGGCCAACAGCGGAAACCGCTGATGGCCCGCAGCGAAAGATGACGTTAGTCGGAAATGTCGAACTCCATCGACACGGTGACCGAAACCGAAACCTCGCCACCGGCGACCGGGACCCCGCCCGAATCGGCCATGGCCATCTCGCGCATCTGCATCACCGGCCGCAGGCCGCCGCTCTGCTCGTCGATCGAGTGAACCGGCCCCAGGGTAACGCCGCCGGCCTGCGCCAGTTGCCGGGCTTTCTCGATGGCGTCAGCCACGGCCTTGGCCCGCGCTTCGGCCTCCAGCGGCTCGGGCTCCTGCAGGCCAAAGCTCAGGCTGCCGAAATCATTTGCACCATCTTCCATGACCCCATCCAGAATCGCGCCCAACGCGCCCAGGTCGCGCACCCGCACAACCACCCGGTTCGAGGCCACGAATCCGGTGATCCGTGGGGTGCCGTCGCCCGAATAGCCCCGCCCGCTCCAGACCGGCGACACCGATAGGTCGCGCGTCTGCACGTCACGCGGCGCGATGCCCATGTCGTCCAGCCGGGCCAGAACCTTCGTGACGGCGGCGGAGGTCGCGCGCATTGCGGCCGAGGCCGCCTTGTCTTCGTTCGTGACCCCCAGCATGATGGTGGCCATGTCGGGCGCGGCCTCGGCCGTTCCGGTCGCGGACACACGGATGCGACGTTCTTCCGCATGGGCGGCGCCGGCCGCGGTCGCCGCCAGCATTGCCGCCAAAAAAGCAAATGTCTTCAAGGTGATCCCTCCGGTTTCCTGTCTCGGACAATGGGCCGGCAGACCCTTGCCGAGCAAGGGGAGAATCCGGCTTTGCCTTTCCCTCGGCGGGTTCCTGCTTTAACCTCGTTGGGCGAACGCATGGGCGTTTGCTTTGGTTCTGGCAATTACGGCATCTTCGGATCATGATACCCGCCTTCGCGTTGTCCCTTTCGGAAAACGGCATCACGCTTCTGCACCAGTCCGATGGCGAATGGTTCGAGATCGGATCCGTTACGCTGGACGATCCGGATTTTTCCGAAAACCTGACCGAACTGCGCAAACAGGCCTTTGCGCTGGCCAACGACCTAAGCTGCATCGTCGTGATCCCGGCCGAGCATGTCCGCTATCTTGGGATTCCAGCCGATGACGCCGGTTTGGGCGATCCGACCGCGCGGATCGAGGCCGAACTGGCCGCGGCGACGCCCTATGCGGCGAACGAGCTGCTCCATGATTCTCAGCGTCGGGACGGTGTTCTGCAAGTGGCCGCAATCGCCCGCGAAACTCTGGACGAGGCGCGCAGATTTACCGTTCAATACGGGTTCGTGCCCCTGTGTTTTGCGGCCCCTCCGCAGGGTGAGTCCTGGCCCGGATCCTTCGAGTTTCGTTTCGACGGAGCACCTGGCAATACGACGGCGGCAACCGCGCCGATTGCAACCGACCTGCCCGCGCGCCCAGAGGGCACTGAACCGACCGAGCCGGCACCGGCACCCTCGCCCGAAGTGACCGCCGCAGAGCCCTCGGTCGCAGTCCACCCCGTTGCTGAACCGCACGGCGCGGCGACGTTTCGCCCGCAGAACACCTTGGACGGACCCTCGGCACGCACCTTGTGGCACGACCGCCGCCTGCGCCGTGCGGTGCCGGTGGCCGTCGTTGCAGTACTGGCCGGTGTGGCATTTGGCATTCTGAACCGCTCGGATGACGCCCCTGCCCAGAGCCCTGCCCCTCCCGCGCCTGTGGTTGCCGAGGCCCCCGTACTGGACCAACCCGAAGATCAGGTTCCTCAGACCGCTACGCCCGTGACCACGCCTGAGGAGCCGGCTCCGCCTTCCCTCGAGCAGGCGGCGACCACGGGACCCGAACGCGCGCCCGTTGAATTGCCGCCGGTTCCTTCCGAAACCGACCCCGAGGCCTTGGCCGATCTGGTCTCGGCGCCGGTTGAAACCCCGGACGCACCCACACCCGGGCCGGACCCGATCGACGCCGCCGTTCTGGATGCGCTGACGGTCGCGCCATCGCCGGTCGAACAGGTCCAGCGCGACCCCGAAAGCCAGGAGGTGTTCCAAGAGGTCACCGGCCTGACCATCGTTGCGCCAGAGGCCCCGCCGACACCGCCACTGGAGGACCCGGACGAACTCTATCTTGCATCCATCGACTCGACCGACCTGTCACAAGATGCGATTGCACTGCCTGATGTCCTGAGTTTTGCATCCGACGCACCGGTCGATCAGGTCAGCGCTCCCGCGGCGCCGGGCACGCGGTTCGCGCTGGACGCGCGCGGGTTGGTGACGCCGACCCCTGAGGGGACGCTGAACCAGGACGGCGTCATGGTGTATCTGGGACGGCCAGCGCGGGTGCCGCCGGCGGTGCCCGTTCGATTCGAAACCGCCCCGACGGTCACCCAGGTCGACGAACGGCTGGCCGGCCTTCGCCCCAAGACGCGCCCGGCCGATCTGATCGACAGGTTCGAGCGTGAACAGCTTGGGGGGCGGTCATTGACCGAACTGGCCGGCATACGCCCGAAAGCCCGCCCCAAGTCCGTCCAAGACAGGGCGCAGACAGATCAAACCCCCACCGCACAGGCGGTGGTCCGGGTCCCGCGCCCACGGGTGCGCCCATCGACGGTTGCCGCACTGGCCGCCCAACGGCAAAAGACCGGCGGCGCCACGCTGGGCTCGGTCGCTGCGGTGGAGGAATCGGATGACGACGCGGGGTCGTTCCAGCCAAAATCCGTGGCGCCAAAGATCCCCAGCACCGCATCGGTTGCCCGGCAGGCGACGATGGACAACGCGATCAACCTCAGACGACTGAACCTGATCGGGGTCTATGGCACCCCGGCCAACCGCCGCGCCCTGGTCCGGCTGCCCAGCGGCCGGTACAAGAAGCTGAAGATCGGCGACCGGATCGACGGCGGCAAGGTCGTTGCGATCGGTGACAGCGAGCTTCGTTATCAGAAGCAGGGGCGCAACCTGACCCTGACAATGCCCAAGGGATGAGACACCGAGAAGTCCGGAACCCTCAGCGGGTTCCGAAAGGCCTATCGCCGAAAATCAGGCGGCGTCGATTTCACCGGACTCGATCTGTTCGCGCTCGATCGATTCGAACAGTGCCTTGAAGTTGCCCTCGCCGAAGCCATCGTCGCCCTTGCGCTGGATGAACTCGAAGAAGATCGGCCCGATCACGGTTTTCGAGAAGATCTGCAACAGGATCTTGGTCTCGCCACCATCAACAACCCCTTCTCCGTCGATCAGGATGCCGTGCTTCTTCATCCGGTCCACCGGCTCGTCATGGCCCTTCACGCGGTCGAAGGACATCTGGTAGTAAGCATCGTTGGGGCCGGGCATGAACTTCAGCCCCCGCTCGGCGATGGCATCGGTCGAGTCATAGATGTTCTCGGTGCCGACGGCGATGTGCTGGATGCCTTCGCCTTTGTATTTCTTCAGATAGGACACGATCTGCCCGGTCTCGCCGCGGTCCTCGTTGATCGGAATGCGGATCCGGCCGCAGGGCGAAGTCAGCGCGCGGCTGAACAGACCAGTGTATTTACCCTGGATGTCGAAGAAGCGGATTTCACGGAAATTGAACAGGTCGCCGTAGAACTTGAACCACTTGTCCATGTTGCCCTTGTAGACATTGTGGGTCAGGTGATCGAGGTAATAGAAGCCCACGCCGCGCGGCTTGGACTGCTTCAGCCACTCGAATTCCTCGTTGTAGGGCGAGGTCTCGTAATATTGGTCGATAAAATAGATCAGCGATCCACCGATGCCCTTGATCGCGGGCACGTCCATGGTCTTGTCGGCGCCATCATAGGGTTCGGCCCCTTTTGACACCGCGTGTTCATAGGCCTT
This sequence comes from Ruegeria sp. BHSA191, assembly GCF_059613325.1. Taxonomy (NCBI): domain Bacteria; kingdom Pseudomonadati; phylum Pseudomonadota; class Alphaproteobacteria; order Rhodobacterales; family Roseobacteraceae; genus Ruegeria; species Ruegeria sp. BHSA191. The sequence continues at coordinate 16,281 of NZ_JBXWSH010000003.1, read as the reverse complement.
TTGTGCATCGACTACGCGCCACCCCATCGACGGGGCGCAGGGCCCGTGCTCAGCCACGAATTTCGCGGCAAAACTGTCTGGATCGGCGTTCAGGATATAGGTGATGTCGCCCTGCTGCCACAGCTCGATTGCAGGCTTATCCTTGTGGCGGGCAACCATTTCAAAACCCATTTTCGCGAAAAGATCGCGCAACTCCTGCGGCTCGGGATGGGTGAATTCGACGAACTCGAATCCGTCAGTCCCGGCGGGGTTTTCTGCGCTGACGACGGATTTCGGGGCATTGTGGGGGAAAGGACCCATGGCGTGTCTCCTCGACGAAAGGAATTTCTTTGCTGATTCAAGAATACGCATTTTTTCACACTGTTTTTGCGCATATTTTTCATGTAAACTTCTAATTGATGCGTGAAATTCGCGCGAAAATAATAAAGATTGAAAAAAACTCGCACATGCTGGATGCAATCGACACACGCCTGCTGGCGGCCCTGCAAAAGGATGCCCATCTGACGGCCCATCAGTTGGGCGAGTTGCTGAACCTGTCGCCCAGCCAGGCGGGCCGCCGTCGTCAGCGGCTTGAGGCCGAGGGGTATATCACCGGCTACGCGGCCAAGCTGGACCCGCTGAAGCTGGGTCTGCACGTGCAGGGGTTCATCCAGGTGCATCTGGGCACCCACGGCCCCGAGCAATCGGCCAGCTTTGCCCGCATGGTCAATTCCCGCCCCGAGATCACCAGCGCCTGGACGATGACCGGCGAGGCGGATTACCTGCTGCACGTCTATTGTGCGGATCTTTCCGCGCTCAACGCCTTGCTGCACGAGGTGATCCTGCCGCATCCTGCCGTGGCCCGCGTGCAAAGCCAAATCGTGATGGATCAGCTCAAGCGCGACGCCCCGCTACCCACTTGACGGCCCCGAAAGGAACGAGATGAACGAATTTCTGTACCAGGCCTCGATCTATCTGGCGGCGGCGGTGATCGCCGTGCCCCTGTCGGCGCGGTTGGGGCTGGGGTCGGTTCTGGGCTACCTCGCCGCCGGCCTTGCCATCGGGCCGATTCTGGGCTTGGTGGGGGCGGAAACCAAAGACCTGCAGCATGTGGCCGAATTCGGCGTGGTCATGATGCTATTCCTGATCGGGCTTGAACTGGAACCGCGCGCGCTGTGGGACATGCGGCACAAGCTGCTGGGGCTGGGCGGGTTGCAGATTTCAATCTCGACCGCGGCCATCGCGGCCGTGACCTATTATACCGGGCAACCGTGGACGGTCGCCCTGGCGGTTGGGCTGACCCTGTCGCTGTCTTCGACGGCGATTGTGCTTCAGACTTTGTCCGAAAAGGGGTTGATGCGCACCAATGGTGGCCGGGCGACGTTCTCGGTTCTATTGACGCAGGACATCGCGGTGATCCCGATCCTGGCGTTTCTGCCGCTGCTGGCCATGCCGGCCAGCATCTTCATCGAGGATGATGGCTCGATCACGCGCGGTGGCGACGGGCACGGCGACGCGAACCATGCGCTGTCGCTGGTCGACGGCCTGCCCGGCTGGGCGGTGACGCTGGTGACATTGGGCGCGATCGCGGTCGTGATCCTGGTCGGCGTCTACCTGACCCGCCCCCTGTTCCGGTTCATCCACGCGACCCGCTTGCGCGAGATGTATACGGCGCTGGCCCTGATGATCGTGGTCGGGATCTCGTTCCTGATGACGCTGGTGGGCCTGTCGCCGGCGCTGGGGGCCTTTCTGGCGGGCGTCGTCCTGGCCAGTTCCGAGTTCCGGCACGAAATGGAAAGCGATCTGGAGCCGTTCAAGGGGTTGCTGCTGGGTCTGTTCTTCATCACCGTCGGGGCTGGCATTGACGTAGGGTATTTCTTCAACGATCCCTTCGACCTGATCGGGCTGGCGCTGCTGGTGATCCTGATCAAGGGCATCATCCTCTACATCGTCGGGCGCGCCTTCAATCTGCGTGGGCGCGATCATTGGCTTTTCACATTGGGCCTGGCACAGGCGGGCGAATTCGGCTTCGTGCTATTGGCTTTTTCGACCAAGCAGAGCGTGATCCCGCCTGCCCTTGGACAAAAGCTGTTGATGATCATCGCGCTGACGATGCTGATCACGCCGCTGTTGTTCATCCTGTATGATGTCCTGTCGCGCCGCATCCGCGACCGGGCCCCACAGGTCGAACCCGAGGACATCGACGAACAGGGGCCCGTCATCATCGCCGGGATCGGCCGGTTCGGCCAGATCGTCAATCGTCTGGTCCGCGCCAGCGGGTTCAAGACGGTGGTTCTGGACCACAACATCGAGACCATCCAGTTGATGCGGCGCTTTGGCGTCAAGGGGTTTCTGGGCGACCCGACGCGGCCCGAACTGCTGCGGGCGGCGGGGCTGGAAAAGGCCTCAGTCCTGGTGGCCGCGATGGACAACCCCAAAGAAGTGACCCGGCTGGTTGCCTATGCCCGGCGGCAGCGCCCCGATCTGCACATCGTCGCGCGCGCTCATGACCGCACCCATGTGTACGAACTCTACCAGGCCGGCGCCGATGATATCGTCCGCGAGCTGTTCGACAGTTCGCTTCGGGCGGGCCGCTATGTGCTGGAAAATATCGGGCTGAGCGAATACGAAGCCGCGCAGGCCCAACAGACATTCTATCACCACGACCGGCAGGCAATCCGCGAATTGGCCGAGTTGTGGGTTCCCGGCCAGCCGACGGCCGAGAACAAGAAATACATCGAAAAGGCGCGCGAATTGGAGAAGGACCTGGAAACCGCGCTGCTGGAACTGGCCGAGAAGAAGGAAAAGAAATCCGCCTGATCCGGCGCGGGGCCGGATCAGATGGGCGTCATCCTTCCGACACGCCGGCCTCGGCAAAGGTGGCCATGCCCGAATGGCAGGCAACGGCGCTTTTCAGGATGTTGATCGCCAGCGCGCCACCCGACCCTTCGCCCAGCCGCAGCCCGAGGTTCAGCAAGGGGGACTTGTCCAGCTTTGCCAGCATGGCGGCGTGGGCGCCCTCGGCGCTTTGATGGCCGGCCAACGCGTGATCCAGCGCGCCGGGCGCCACACGATCCAGGCAGGCGGCGGCCGCCGTGCAGATGAACCCATCCAGAATGACAGGTATCCGCAACACCCGTGCCGCCGCGATCGCCCCGGCCATGGCCGCGAGTTCCCGCCCACCGAGGCAGCGCAGGATCTCAAGCCCATCACCCGAGGACCCGTGCAGTGCAACACCGTCGGCCACGACGCGCGTCTTGTCGGCAAGCCCGGCATCGTCCACACCGGTGCCACGCCCGGTCCAGTCGGCAGCCTCTCCGCCGAACAGGGCACAGGCTATCGCCGCCGCCGGGGTCGTATTGCCAATGCCCATTTCACCGACCACCAGCAGATCGGCAGCAGGATCGACCGCCTGCCACCCGGTGCGCAGCGCGTCCAGAAGTTCGGCCTCGGTCATGGCCGGGCCTTGCGTGAAATCCGCCGTCGGTCGATCGAGATCCAGCGCATGCACCGTCATCCTGGCCCCGGCCGCCTTGGCCAGTTGGTTGATTGCGGCGCCGCCATGTTCGAAATTCAGGACCATCTGCGCGGTGACTTCGGGCGGAAAGGCCGAAACCCCCTGCGCTGTCACCCCGTGATTGCCGGCAAACACGATCACCTGCGGCGCCTCGATCCGCGGCTGCGCGTCGCCGCGCCAGCCAGCATACCAGATCGCCAGTTCCTCGAGCCGACCCAGGGCTCCCGGCGGCTTGGTCAATTGGCCGTTGCGGTCGGAAGCGCCCCGCAGCGCGTCCCCGTCCGGACCGGGCGCAGTACGCAAAGCATCCCGGAAAGTATTCAGATCATCGAGTTCGGGCAGCATTCAAAGCCTCGTTGCATCACAGTCGTCCTGCGTGTTTAACCGAACGCGAGGCTCCAACAACCCCTTGAAAGGCGCGCAGGTGCACAAAAACGACACACGGCTGTTTTCGCCCCGGGACATACCGCTGGCGCTGGTTCTTCTCACGCGGTTGCCCCTGCCCCGGCTGCCGGATGAGGTTTTCGCCCGTCAGGCGCACGCGGTCTGGGCCTTTCCCCTCGCGGGACTGGTCGTTGGCCTGCTGGCCGGTCTGGTCGGCTGGGTGGCGTCGGGTGCCGGTCTGCCGCCCTGGGGCACGGCCGCCCTGATCGCCGCAACCCTGACCATCGTGACCGGCGCCATGCACGAAGACGGGCTGGCCGACACCGCTGATGGGCTGTGGGGCGGCTATTCGGTCGAGCGGCGGCTCGAGATCATGAAGGACAGCCACATCGGCACGTTCGGTGTGTTGGCGTTGGTTTTTTCACAGTTAATGCGGGTGGCCGCGATCGTCGCCCTTCTGACCGGCGGAGGGCTTGCGTGCCTCGTGGCAGCGGCGGTGGTCTCGCGCGCGATGATGCCGCCGTTGATGGCGGGGCTGCCCAATGCGCGCGGCGCGGGGTTGAGCCATCAGGTCGGAACGCCTCCGGGCTCGGCGGTGATCGCGGGGTTGGTTCTGGCCTGCTTTCTGGGCATGGCCCTGGCGGGCTGGCCCGCGATTGCCGCGACGGTGTGCGCGGGCCTGGCGGTGATGACGGTCGCTGCAATTGCCAAGGCAAAGATCGGTGGCCAGACCGGCGACATCCTGGGCGCCACCCAGCAAGTGTCCGAGATCGTGTTTCTTCTGGTCCTGGCCGCTGCGGCCTAGGTCACGCCACCTGTTTCGATCCGCAAGGTTGCGCCGCAATGCTTGCAGTGCACCGCATCCGGGTCATGCCGGAACAATCCGCAGCTGCGGCATTTATATCGGACCTTTTGCGGCATGAAGACGGCCTGCGCCAGGCGCACGAACAGCGCCACCCCGACGACCATGATGAACACCGAAAACAGCTTGCCGCCCGGCGTGGGCAGGGTGATGTCTCCGAACCCCGTGGTGGTCAGAGTAGCCATCGTGAAATACAGCGCGTCGATATAGGGAGTTTCGCTGCTGGATGGAATGAAGAACACCAAAACGGCGGTTGACGTTGCAAACACGAAGACCAGAAGGTTCACCGCCGCAATCACCGCATCTTCATGCGTGCGAAAAAACGTGCTGTCTCTCCGCAGATCCCGCAGCAGATGGTAGGAATGGATCAGCCGCAGCGCCCGCAGAACCCTCAGGAAGGCCAGGCTGCCGGTCAGAAACGGATCGAGGACGATCGACACGATCACCACCAGATCGGCCATCGTGTAGATCTTGAACAACAGTTTCCGGCGATCCTTGGCGATCCACAATCGGGCCAGGAAATCCAGCAGGATGATCAGCCCCACGCCCCAGCTGACCGCGATCAGCGCCGGCCCGTGGGGTATGTTGGCCGTGGAAACGAAGAACACGATCGAGGCGAAATCGAACAGGATGAGGAAATACCGAAACCACACCGAAACCGCCGCGCGACCGACATACAGTGCCCTAACCGTTTGTTTCATCACCGCCTCTCGATCAGTACCATCCCCGAAAACCTAACCCGCAACCGGTCGCCCGACCAAGGCGCGCCCATGAAAAAACCGCCCCGTAACCGGGGCGGTCAAATCTGTCGGATCACATCGGATCAGGCTGCGCGCGAGGTCAAGGCTTCGTCAACCTGCTTGGCAGCGGCAATCTCGTCGGACCCCGAGACAGCCGCGACTTCTCGGGTCAGCCGGTCAAGCGCGGCCTCGTACAGCTGACGCTCGGAGTAGCTCTGTTCGCGTTGTTCGTCGGTGCGATGCAGGTCACGGACCACTTCGGCGATCGAGATCAGGTCTCCGGAATTGATTTTCTGTTCATATTCTTGTGCCCGGCGCGACCACATGGCCCGTTTGACTTTGGCCTTGCCCTTCAGGGTCTTCATGGCCTGGCTGATCACGTCCGGCGAGCTCAGCGACCGCAGCCCCGACTCGGTGGCCTTGTTGGTCGGCACCCGCAGTGTCATCTTGTCCTTTTCGAACGAGATCACGAATAGTTCCAGCTTGAATCCCGCAACTTCCTGTTCTTCGATCGATATGATCTTCCCAACCCCATGGGCCGGGTAGACAACAAAATCGTTCGGGCGAAACTCGAGCTTCTTCGATTTTGACATGCACTTGCTTCCTTGGTTTCAGAGCGGGAACAGACGGCAAAAGCCGAACCGGGGTCTGTAATGACCCCCGTCGGGTTGCCGGCTTTATTGATTTCAGCACTCCAAAGCGAACATACTTACGGAGTCATCCCCATCTCGGTCGATTTCTGAGTTTGATCATATCACAAAAATACGACATCTGGAAGCCGGCCTAACAGCGACAGGCAAGATATCGAGGTTTTTCAGAGCTTTGATGACCTGAAAGCCGCGATTGCGACGGCCGAATCGCTTAGCCGCCTTCGCCCGGGGCTTCCGAGAAATACTTCTCCATCTTACCCTCTTCGCCGTCGTGCTTCTCGGCATCGGGCAGCGGATCCTTCTTCGACACGATCACCGGCCAGATCTCGGCGTATTTCCGGTTGAATTCGACCCACTCTTCCATGCCCGGCTCGGTATCGGGGCGGATCGCGTCAGCAGGGCATTCCGGCTCGCACACACCGCAGTCGATGCACTCGTCGGGATGGATGACCAGCGTGTTCTCACCCTCGTAGAAGCAATCGACCGGACAAACCTCGACGCAGTCGGTGTATTTGCAGGCAATGCAGTTCTCGGTGACAACATAGGTCATGGTCGAATTCCCATATCGGTTTCGGCGACTAGCTAATTCAACCCGCACCGGTCTTCAAGAGAAGATCACCCCCTTGGGGTGCGAGAAAGATCAAGCGCACGCCGTTCCTTCTTGGTCGGACGACCTTTTCCCTCGAAACCCGGATTTCCCGGCAGAGCGTTCTGCGCGGGCATCAGATCGGTGTACAGCGTCTGCGCCTCGGACGCGGGGCCGCGACGCTCGCCCAGGAATTCGACGCGGACGACCCGGACCACTCGCCCCTGCGCAAAGGTCAGGACATCCCCGGGCCCGACGGTCTGCGCCGGCTTCTGGGCCCGGTCTCCGTTTATGCGCACATGGCCAGCGCTGACCTGTCTGGCGGCCAGGCTGCGGGTCTTGAAGAACCGAGCATGCCACAGCCACTTGTCGATCCGCAGCTTGGCCAGCGCCTCTGCCATGGCGGATCAGTTGCCTTCCTTCAGGCCCATCAGCGCCGCAGCGAAGGGGTTGTCAGGGTCGATGGCCTTTTCCTTTTTCGGTGGGCGCGACGAGAAGGTCTTGGCCCCTTGCGGCTTGCCCCCCTTGCCCCCTTGCGGCTTGCCACGGCCTTCGCGCGGCTTACCGCCCGGCTTGCCCTTGCCGCGCGGCTGCTGTGCATCCCGGCGCGGGCCGCGATTGCCTTGCCGCTGACGGCCCCAAGTGAAGGTATAGAACACCTCGATCTCGGGCTCGTCCGATGCCGGTTCGGCGGCCGGGGCCTCGGCGGGCGCCTCGGCGCTTTCGGTGGCCTCGACTGACGGCTCGGCGGGTTCGCCTGCCGCATCCACCGGGGCATCAGAAGCTTCGGGTCCGGTCTCTGCCGGCTGCGCGTCGGATTCACCCGTCAGTTGAGGCTCGGCCATCGCTGGCCGGACCTTGACGCGCTCACCGCGTTCAGCCTTGTATCCCAGCCCCTGCATCAGGTCCGCAAATTGCTCCAGCGTCATGCCGGTGATCGACAACATGTCGGGCTTGGCCTCGAACCCGCCACGACTGTCTTCTGCCCGCAGCATGTCGGCCAAGCGCTCCAGCATGTCGATGCGGATGGCGCGCTCGCCCGCGTTGCGGTACCCGCACATGGTGTCATAGCCCTCGGGCGCATCCTTGGCGACGGGGACTGTCACGAGGCCCGGGGGCGGCGCTTCGGGAAACTCCTGCAGGCCGTTGGCCAAGGCCCACAACACCAGACGCAGACGCGTCGGGGCAGGCTTCAACAACAGCGGCATGAAGATGGTGAACTGACCGAACCGGATGCCGTGTTTGCGCAGCGCGCCGCGGGCGTCCTGGTCCAGATCCTTAACTTCTTGGGCGACACCGGCGCGCGGCAGGATGCCCAACGCCTCGACCATGCGGAAGGCAAAGCCCCGGGCCAGGCCCGTCAGCTCTTCGTCGCGCGACAGGTTCAGCAGGGGTTCGAACAGGGTCGCGATCTTGCGGTCGATGAAGTGCTGCAGGCGGCGCTGAACCTTCTGCTCGACCTCCGGCCCTGCGGCCTCGTCCACGAACACCTCGACCATCGGCTTGAGCGGCTCGGCCCCGGCAACCAGCTTGCCGACGGCATATTCGCCCCACATCAGGCCACCCTGTTCGGTAAAATCAATTTCGGTATCGGGCGCGTTGTAGAAGCGATCGGCACGCAGATGGAATTGCGGCGCGAGTGCTTGCAGCGAGGCCGATTTAAGCGCTTTCGCCTCGGTTCCCTGCGCGCTTTTGTCCGGGATGAACCGGAACCCTTCCAGACGACCGACGAATTCGCCTTCGACGGTCACTTCACCCTTGTCATTCACTTCGGCCAAAAGGGCCTCCTTCTGTTTGAGCCGGCGCAGCAGAACAGATGTACGCCGGTCCACAAATCTTTGCGTCAGACGTTCATGCAAAGCGTCCGATACCCTGTCTTCTACAGCGCGGGTTTCCGCGCGCCAATGGGATTCGTCGCGCACCCAGCCGTTTCGTTGCGCAACATATGTCCAGGTGCGAATATACGCCAACCTTTTGGACAACGCATCAATATCGCCGTCGGTTCGGTCGATCCGGCGGATCTGGCGCGCTAGGAAATCCTCGGGGATCGTACCGCGTTCGTGCAGATGCCCAAAAATCGATTCGAGCAGGCTGGCATGTTCGGCATGGCTGATGCCGCGAAAATCGGGGATTCGGCAGACATCCCACAAGAGGCGGATCGACGGGCCGTCACTGGCACGGGCCGCAACCTCGGGCACCTGGGCCAGCGATTTCAGCGCGTTCAAATCGTCGGCGGGCCGGGCTTTGACCAAGTGTTCGTTGTCCGGGCTGGCCTCGAGCGAGTCGATCAGCGCCTCGACCGACCCGAACCGCAAGGCGGCATTCCGCCAGTTCAGCTTTTTCATCGGCGTGAACCGGCTGTCCATGATGGCCTGTGCCACGCCCTCGTCCAGCGGCGATGCCTCGCCCGTCACGCCGAAGGTGCCATCCGACATGCCGCGCCCGGCGCGCCCGGCGATCTGGGCCAGTTCGTTCGGAGCCAGCGGCCGCATACGCCGGCCATCGAATTTGGACAGGGACGAAAACGCCACGTGGTTCACATCGAGGTTCAGCCCCATCCCGATGGCGTCGGTGGCTACCAGATAGTCGACCTCGCCATTCTGGTACAGCTCGACCTGCGCATTCCGCGTACGCGGGCTGAGTGCGCCCATGACCACGGCCGCCCCACCCTTTTGCCGCCGCAATAGCTCGGCAATGGCATAGACGTTCTCGACCGAGAACCCGACGATGGCGCTGCGCGGGGGCATGCGGCTGATTTTTTTGGACCCGGTGTAAACCAGTTGCGACATCCGCTCGCGCCGGACGAACTGCGCCTGCGGAACCAGCGCCGCGATCGGGCCGCGCATCGTGTCGGCACCCAGAAACAGCGTCTCGTGCGTGCCGCGCATCCGCAGCAGCCGATCGGTAAAGACATGACCGCGCTCGGGGTCGGCGCACAGTTGTATTTCGTCGATGGCCACGAAATCGGTGCCCATCCCCTCGGGCATCGCCTCAACCGTGCAGACCCAGTATTGCGTGCGCGGCGGCACGATGCGTTCTTCACCCGTCACAAGAGCCACCACCGAGGGGCCGCGGATGGCGACGATCTTGTCATAGACCTCGCGCGCAAGCAGCCGCAGCGGCAGGCCGATGACACCGGTCCGGTGCCCCAGCATGCGTTCGATCGCATAGTGGGTTTTGCCTGTGTTGGTCGGGCCAAGTACGGCCACGATTCGGGATGCCCCGTTCACCTTTGCCCCCTGCCCGGACCTTAAAGCGCCTTGCCCGCGATTTGCGGTTTCAGCCGATTCACGGCATTGGTTACTTCTTCGTGATGGGGATGTATAGCCAGCGCGCGCGAATAGGCCTCATAGGCCCGGTCGGGCTGACCCAGAACCTCGAAGATCAGGCCCAGACCATAAATGGCTTGGTAATTGTTCGGGTTCAGGGTCAGGGCATGTTCAAGATCCGCCGCCGCCATGCCGAACCGTTCCAGCCCGAAAAAGACCGAGGCCCGCGCATGCCAGCCCTCGGCAAAATCGGGCGCGTGGTCGGTCAGCGCTGTCAGGTGATCCAGGGCAGCGTCGATGTTCCCCTGTTCCATCGCATCGCGCCCCCGTTCCAGCAGCAGATCCGCCGAGGCCGAGCCGGATTGCGACCACAGCGCCTGCAACTGCCGATCCAGGCCAATGGCCTGTTGCGGCGTCGCCTCGGCCAGTTGCCGCAGCAGTTCCGCCTCGTCGCGCAGATCGGCCTGCTGTCCCCACGCAGTGGTGGAAAACGTGACTAGGACCGCAAATGCCGCAACGGTACCTTTGAGATTGTTGATTGCAATGCTCATAACAATGTTCAGTGTAGCGTTGCGACCGCGGATGTCCATTCACGGCGCACCAACAAATGAGGAAGACCATGAGCGACACTCTTGAAAAAGCGGCAGCCGCGCTGAACGAAAAACTGTCGGGGGGCGAATTCGATTCTTCGGCGAAATTCGCCATTGCCGAGCTGGGCTCGATCGTGCTGGACGCGAATGGCGCGCGGGTCAGCGACGAGGACGCTGAAGTCACCCTGAGCGCCGACGCGGAAACGTTTGAACAGATCCTCAACGGCGAGTTGAACCCCACCGGTGCGTTCATGGCCGGCAAGCTGAGCGTCGATGGCGACATGGGAATTGCCATGAAACTTGCCTCGGTACTGGCCTGATGGAACTGTCGCCGGCCCCTTTCTTTGAAGACGTGGCCGGCGGTCCCGTCGGCGGCGCCGCGCATTGGTTGACCACCAGCGACGGCACGCGCATACGCGGGGGCCACTGGCGCCCCGAGGGTGAGGCGACCGGGACGGTGATGATCTTTCCCGGCCGCACCGAATACATTGAAAAATATGGCAATGCGGCGGGCGAGTTCGTGCGGCGCGGCTTTGCCGTACTGGCCGTGGACTGGCGCGGACAGGGTCTGGCCGACAGGTTGCTGGAAGATCCGCGCATCGGACATGTGGACAAGTTCACCGACTATCAGCAGGACGTGCGCGAAACACTGAAACTGGCCAAGCACCTGGGCCTGCCGAAACCCTGGCACGTGATCGGCCATTCGATGGGCGGCGCGATCGGGTTGCGCGCGGTTCTGGAGACCGGCCGGTTTGCCTCTTGCGCTTTCACCGGCCCGATGTGGGGCATTTTCTTCACCCCCCTCATGAAGCCACTCAGCCGCCTGACCGCCTATTGGGGGCCGCGATTCGGGTTGGGCGAACGCACGCCGCCCACGACATCGCTGGACAGCTATGTGCTGACCCAGCCGTTCGAGGGCAACGTTCTGACCCGCGACCCCGGGATGTACCGGATGATGCAGGATCAGTTGAAAGCGCACCCCGAACTGGCCTTGGGCGCCCCGTCCACCATATGGCTGCGCGAGGCGCTGGACGAATGTGAATGGCTTGTGGCGCAGACCGCGCCGGACATTCCCTGCCTGACCTATCTTGGCACCCACGAGCAGATCGTGGACCGCAAGGCGATCCGGGCGCGGATGACGAATTGGCCCAGCGGCCGGCTGGTCGAAATCCCCGACGGCGAACACGAGGTGATGATGGAACCGCCCGAGGTCCGCGGCCCCGTATTCGAAGAGATGGCCGCGCATTTCTCGGCCGCCGCCAACGGGCGGTTATCCGATCTTGCGATGACGCGCTGACGCCTCGGCTGCTTGTGATCCGCGCGCCCTGCGCCTAGATGTGGTCCAACGCAGACAATCGAGGTGTTTCATGCACGAGCTTCCCTTCCCCGTCCGAGACGCAAATTTTGGTGGCGGCGCCGACAACCTTGGCAACCTGCCGGAGTGGAACCTGGACGATCTTTACAAGGGACAGGACGCGCCGGAACTGACCCGCGATCTTGAGTGGCTGGAACAGGAGTGCGCGGGTTTTGCCGCCGATTACGAAGGCAAGCTGGCTGATCTGGACGCTCAGGGCCTTCTGACCTGCGTGAAGCGCAACGAAAAGATCAACGCCGTCGCCGGGCGGATCATGTCCTTTGCCGGGCTGCGCTATTACCAGCTGACCACGGATGCCGAGCGCGCCAAGTTCCTTTCGGACATGCAGGAAAAGGTTACGCTGTTCACCACGCCTCTGGTGTTCTTCACGCTCGAGATAAACCGCATCGACGACGACGTACTGGCCGCTCATTTCAAGGCCAACGCGGACCTGGCCCGGTACGAGCCCGTCTTCCGCCGCATCCGCGCGATGAAGCCCTATCAACTGTCGGACGAGTTGGAGAAATTCCTGCATGATCTGGGGGTGGTCGGCGACGCGTGGGAACGGCTGTTCGACGAAACCATTGCCGGGCTGACCTTTACCCTGGATGGCGAAGAGCTAAACATCGAGGGCACCCTGAATCTGCTGACCGAACAGGACCGGTCCAAGCGCGAGGCGGCGGCTCGCGAACTGGCCCGTGTGTTTCAGGACAACATCAAGACCTTTGCCAGGGTCCACAACACCCAGACCAAGGAAAAGGAAATCATCGACCGCTGGCGCAAGATGCCAACCCCGCAGACCGCGCGGCACCTGGCGAACGATGTCGAACCCGAGGTGGTCGAAGCTTTGCGCGAGGCGGTCGTGGCCGCCTATCCCAAGCTCAGCCACCGCTATTACGAGCTCAAGCGCAAATGGCTGGGGCTGGATGTGATGCAGGTCTGGGACCGCAACGCGCCGCTGCCGATGGAAGACACCCGCACCGTGTCGTGGGAAGACGCCGAGAAGACGGTGATGGAGGCCTATGCCGCCTTCGATTCCCGAATGGCCGAGATTGCGGCGCCGTTCTTTTCGAAAGGCTGGATCGACGCTGCGGTGAAACCGGGCAAGGCCCCGGGTGCCTTCGCGCACCCCACCGTGACCGATGTGCACCCCTATGTGATGCTGAACTACCTGGGCAAACCGCGCGACGTGATGACGCTTGCGCACGAGCTGGGCCACGGCGTGCATCAGGTGTTGGCCGCCGGTCAGGGCGAGATGCTGTCCTCGACGCCCCTGACGCTGGCCGAAACCGCCAGCGTCTTCGGCGAGATGCTGACCTTCCGCAAGATGCTGGATCAGGCCGAAACGCCCGAGCAGCGCAAGGTTCTGTTGGCCGGCAAGGTCGAGGACATGATCAACACGGTAGTCCGCCAGATCGCCTTTTACGATTTTGAATGCAAGCTGCACGCCGCCCGCCGCGAGGGCGAACTGACGCCGGACGACATCAACGCCCTGTGGATGAGCGTTCAGGCTGAAAGCCTTGGCCCGGCGTTTGAATTCATGGATGGGTACGAAACCTTCTGGGCCTATATCCCGCACTTTGTTCACTCGCCCTTCTATGTCTATGCCTATGCCTTCGGTGACGGGTTGGTGAACGCGCTGTACTCGGTGTACGAAAGCGGCGTGGAAGGGTTCGAAGACAAGTATTTCGAGATGCTGCGCGCGGGCGGCTCCAAGCACCACAAAGAGCTATTGGCCCCGTTCGGTCTGGATGCCAGCGACCCGAAATTTTGGGACAAGGGCCTGTCGATGATCTCGGGCTTCATCGACGAGTTGGAGGCGATGGAAGAGTGACACCCAAGACCGGGCGCTGGGCCGCGCTGAAGGCGCAGCTGCGCCCGGTTCTGGCCCGCATTCGCCAAAAGGTTCCGCGCGGGTTGCGCTTCGTCGTGGGCATCCTGCTGATCATCGGCGGAATTTTCGGATTCCTGCCAGTGGTGGGGTTCTGGATGATTCCACTGGGGATCATGGTCGCCGCGATGGATGTTCGGCTGTTGATACGCTGGAGGCGAACGCGTCGGAACGGCCGGGTTCGCTGATCTGGTCGGGGCAACCCTATTTCAGCTGGCTGTCCTTGGACCCGCGCCGGTTGATACCGCCGCGGGCTTTGTAGGCGCCGTCGTGCTCCTGCTGGCAGTCTAGGCACAGCTTGACGCCCGGGATGGCCTGACGCCGTTTTTCCGGGATCGGTTCCTCGCATTCCGCGCAATGGGTCAGGCTGTCGCCCACGGGGCGTTTGCGCGCCTGCATCCGAGCCAGCTCGTCGGAAATCGACGCTTCGATCTGTTCGCTTACCGCGCCGTCACGCGCCCAGCCTCCGGCCATGGTCTCCTCCGTTTCAGCCGCCGGCCAGTCTAGGCGCGCAGTGGTACGTCACGCAAGTCAGAGCGGTGTCGCGCCATCGAACACCCGGTCGATCATCGCTTGCGTCCCGCGCGAGAATTCCAGCGGACACGGGTATTCGTCCCCCGCGCGAATGGTTCGGCAAAACGCCTCGACCTGCAGCTTGTAGTGATCGTCGGCTGGGAAACGCGTCACAAGAACTTCCAAACCCGGACGATGCAGTTCGACCCGAGCCTCGCCAAACACCCGCGCGTTGAACGGCGCGGTCAGGCGGATCAGGCCGCGTTCCCCGTGAAAGACCATTTCCTGATGCGGGTGCATGCGGATCGAGACATAGGCCGAATAAGTAAAGCCCGGAAACTGCGCGCGTATTTCCGTGAACGCGTCGATTCCATCCTCCCAACGGATGGCCGATTGCACGGTGTCCGGTTCCTGCCCCGTCGCGAAACGGGCCGACCCGATGACATAGACGCCGATGTCGCGCAGCCCGCCGCCGCCGGTTTCAGCGCGGTTGCGGATATTGCCGGTGTCGGTGCGGTTGTCGAAGCTGAATGCGCCCGTGACATGCACCAGATCACCGATGGCGCCATCGGCGATCAGGTTGCGCACATGCTGCCACTGAGGGTGGTGCACGATCATATAGGCCTCGGCCGCCAGCAGCCCGGTCTGGTCGCGCTTCTGGATGAGGGCGTCGAACTCCTCGGCGCGCATGGTCATCGGCTTTTCACACAGAACGTGCTTGCCGGCCTCCAGCGCCTTAAGGCTCCATTCCACATGCAGGTGGTTCGGAAGCGGAATGTAGACCGCCTCGATTTTGGGCGAGGCCAGCAGCGCGCCATAGTCGTCAAAGACCTTCAGGTCCGGGCAGAAGTCCTGAAACGGATCGGCCTTGGCCTGATCCGAGGTCGCCAAGGCCGCCAGCCGCGCACCCGAAGCCGCATGGATCGCCGGCCCCATGAATTGGCGCGCGAATTTCGCCGCCCCCAGAATGCCCCATTGAACCGGCTTGTGCATGGTGTCCTCCGTATTTGACCACGTTGGGCGCTGAAATGTTTGCGCCAACATCCGTTGCGACCTCTGTATCAGCCAAGCGACGCCAAGTCAGGCTTTTCTCATCAGTTTTCGCCCCTAAGCTGCCGAAAACGCTTGGGGAGGAAAAACGTGAAGAGACTACTGAAATGGCTGGCCGGCCTTGTGGTGGCCGCGCTCGTCCTCGGGGCCGTGGTGTTCTTTGGTTTCGTGCCGGCTTATGTTGAAGGCGCGCGCAACAACGTGATCGACCACGACCCATATCCGGTGTCCGACACCGCCGCGGCCCTGCACGAAACCCTGCTCGTGGGCGACCTGCATGCCGATCCGCTGTTGTGGAGCCGCGACCTGACCGAGCGCGGAACCCGCGGCCAGGTGGATATTCCCCGGCTGATCGAAGGCAACGTGGCCCTGCAGGTGTTCACCGCCGTGACCAAGTCACCGGCCGGGCAGAACTACGAGGCAAACTCGGCCGAGCCATTCGACAACATCACGCTGTTGGCCATCGGCCAGCTGTGGCCGCTGCGTACCTGGGACAGCCTTAAGGAACGCGCGATTTATCAGGCCGAGAAATTGCACCGGTTCGAGGCCGCCTCGGACGAGCACCTCAAGGTCATCAAGACCCGCGCGGATCTCGAGGCCGTTCTGGACGCCCGGGCGCGCGGCGAAAAGGTCGTGGGCGGCATTCTGGGAATCGAAGGCGCCCATCCGCTGGAGGGCGATCTGGCCAATCTCGAGCCGATATTCGATGCCGGCCACAGGGTGTTCGGGCTGCAGCATTTCTTTGACAACGAACTGGGCGGCTCGCTGCACGGCACCGGGAACACGGGCCTGACCGAATTCGGACGGCAGGTAGTGGCCGAACTGGCCAAGCGCCCGGTGGTGATCGACCTGGCTCATTCCAGCCCGCAAGTGGCGCGCGACGTGCTGGCCATGAC